>JAOHDU010000016.1 GCA_028096805.1 Pontimonas sp. | reverse complement strand
CATCGCGAGTCGTTTTTGCGATGTGCTCGATGTCGTCCTGCATTTCCATGACGAAGCAGTTGGCGAGCTGGGGGTAGCTGGTGCCACCGTTGACCAGTGTCGAACCGGCTGCCAGGTACTCGAGCTTCGACATCTTCTCGTAGAAGCGAAGAGCGTTGGCGGTGGGGTCTTCCTCGTTGAGGGACAAGCCCATAGCGATACGCATCCAGAAGAACTGGGGGACCTCGAGCGGGTCGCCGTTGCGGCCCTTGATGCCATAGCGGTTGTTGAGCGTCACGACGCCGATGTACTTCAGCAGTTCGTCGCGGCTTGGCTCCATGGCCTGCGCGAGGCGGTCAAAGTCGAACATTTGGGTGAGGCGCTCGTCCAGGAGGCCTTCCTCCACGCCGCGACGGACGTTTTCTTCGAAGTGCTGAACGTGGAGCTCCTTGAGCTCTTCGGGGGAGGAGTAGTCACCCAACACCTTTTTGTAAATGGTCTTCACCAGAAGACGGGCAGCGACCACGTCGAAGGCAGGGTCGTCTTTGACGTTCTGCAGGGCGACCTGGATTACTGCTTCATCAAGTTGCTGGGTGGTGATGCCGTCGAAGAGGGTCAGTTCCAGCTCGCTGGCGATCTGCGTAACCCACGCGATGGAGTCTTCGAGACCCTCCGCTGCCCGCTCGATCGCCAGGTTGATTTTGTTGGCGTCGTATGGCTCCCGTTCGCCGTTGCGCTTCACCACCGTGATGTTCATGCTGTTTCTCCTCTACGTTGCCCTCTGGGGACCACTTTTTGTCGGTGTTTCTGTTGTTTTTCTGTCTCACTGGGTGCTCAGAGGGCCCCTTTGTTGGCGACAGCTTGACCACTATATATGCCGGTCCTGACAATTCCCAGACCCCATATCTTGTGGGCGTGTCATCCACACCTGTGGACAAAGATCACCGTTTATCCACAGAAAGGAAGCCCCGGCCGACCCCGTTTTTGCCACTGTTTCAGGGACCTCTGACACGGCCCGCGGGAATAAGCTGTGACGGTTGTGAATAAATACGCTGACCTGTTGAAAACCCGAGGAGTGGCTCGGATTATTTCCGCTCAGCTCACTGCCCGGTTGCCCTCGGGAATGTTGTCGCTGGCGTACCTCTTGCACATTGAAGCGATCTTTGATTCCTACGGGCTGGCCGGGCTCGTTCTTGCCGCCACCAGCCTTGGGCAGGCGATCGCAGGCCCACTGACTTCACGCTGGATGGGCTACTGGGCGATGCGCCCGGTCATCATTCTGACAATTGCGGTATCCATCCTCAGCATGGCGGGAATTGCTTTTGCCTCCCTGCCGATTGGCGGATACATCATTGTGGGATTCATCGGCGGCCTGGCGACCCCTCCCATTCAGCCGGCGGTCCGCACGATTTACCCCACCATGGTCAACTCCAAACAGTTGACGCCACTGTTTTCTCTCGACGCGTCAGCGCAGGAGATCATCTGGATCGCCGGGCCTGTCATCACTACTTTCGTCGCAACCCAAGTTTCCACCGTGTGGGCGATCCTGGTCGCCGCCGCTTTTCTCATCGGCGGTGGGTTGTGGTTCCTCTCCTGTCGGGAGCTCGGCACGGTCACCATCCCGCCCAGCCGCAGCAAACTGGGCGTAGTCCTGAAAAAACCCGCTGTTCTCTTGGCCACTGTGGTGGGCTTTCTTCTTATCGGTTCTGCCGCGGCCGTCGAAGTCGCCGTGGTGTCAGTCTTTGGTGAGGAAGGCGCTCAAGCAGGACTGGTGCTGGCCATCTGGGCGTTCGGTTCCATCATTGGTGGGTTGGGCCTCGGCGGTCTTGCGATCGGCCCCTGGGCACTCGCCACCCGAGTAGGCGTCGTGTTTGTAGGCGTTTCCCTTGCCGGGCTGATTCTTGACTTCTGGTGGATCGCCGGCGCCCTGCTGGTTGCCGGGGCGGGGCTAGCACCAGCACTGGCCGTCATGTTTGCGATTGTGTCCTCGAGCGTCAAGTTCTCCGAGACCGCGGAGGCCTATGGCTGGATGGGCTCGGGGCAACTCGTCGGTGCAGCACTGGGCTCCGCCATCGCCGGGTTTGCCATTGACGGGTTTGGTTCGCCCGGTGGCTTTATGGCAGCTGCCGTCTTTGCCCTGGTCGGGGCCGTTGTCTCCACCGTCTTCAAACGAGCACACCCGGATCTGCGGGGTAAAGACCCCTCACCCATTCCGGATACGGAGCCCGTCAGTACCATCACCGAACAGCCGTAGCGCGGGAGGCCTCTCGCGACCTGCTAGCTAAACAGCACCGGCAGCATCGAGAGAACCAACGCGATCGCCATGGCGATAGAGAAAACCCGGTGAGCTTTGAAGCTCCGCACCAGGCGGGCGAGCGCTCGCCCGGCAAAAAGCCACAGTGCAGCCCCCGGCACGATCATCGCCACAAACACCACCGTGCCGAGAATCACCCACGAAAAACCCTGATCGATGGGGACATAGCTCGTGAAGTACACCCCAATCGCGACCCACGCTTTGGGGTTGAGCCATTGAAAAGCCACCGAGGCGAAGAAACCCACCGGCTTCGCCGGTGTGGTGGAACCCTCCGGTGGGGCTGCCATCGCGATCCGCCAGGCGAGATAGAGCAGGTAGGCAAAGCCAGCCCAGCGCAGAATCTCCATCAGCCACGGGGCCGCCACGAACACTGCACCTAGGCCACTGCCGAAGGCCAGTAATAACAGGGCCATCCCGACGAGGATTCCTCCGTAGTACGGGAGAGCCAGGCGAACCCCGTGTTGGGCACTTTGAGCCAACAACACGGTGTTATTCGGGCCGGGGCTTGCCGACATGGTGAAGGCAAAGACGGCGAATGACACGATGAGCCCTATCTCCACCGCCACAGCCTAGGCCTCACCAGACCGGATGGGCGACGCCTGAACCTACAGCGGGTGAGCGCTGGCGGCCACGGCCGATTGGGCGACAACGCGACCCTCCCAGGTTGCCGCGGCACCCGAGTGGCCGGCAAGAACGGTCAACACCACAGCGGCCACTCCCACCGACAGCGCCGCGATCGCGGACAACCGACTCACAACCACCGCCGAGGGTTTGTTGCTTCGCGAGGACAGCGCCCAGACCGTGGTGAGGACAAAGAAAGCCATCGCGAGCGGCGTGACTATTTCCCCCAGTTCAGCATGCTCGCCCGGATAGCCCACGCGGTTTTCTAATGCCTCACCCGATTGCTCGGCCACCCACGCGGAAACGGCCCCGATGAGCGAAAAAAGCACGGCCAGAACCCGCAACACACTGCGCGCTCGGGGCAACACCAAAGCGGCAAGTAATATCACGACCGCCAGGGGAATCATGATTGCGACGGCGTGAACAACCAGCGGGTGCAGGGGCAACCCGAACACAAGATCGAAAACACCGCCAGAGGCTACAACCATGTCTCTAGTGTAGAGAGGGTGCCTCTCGGCGCCGAAGATAATAGGTTAGGAGCATGTCAACGACGACTCCGACCATTGTTCCTATCCCGCTAGCGCGCCGCTTCCGCGGCGGCCTAGACCTGGTGGCCGGGCTCACCATCATCGCCGCCTACATCGTGCTGCTGACGGACCAGGTTCAGCAGGGCACGTTCGAGCCCGACAAACACTTTGCGTACCTGACTAACCAAACCAGTTACTCCAACATTGTGGTGCTACTCGCCGGAGGTTTTCTTGCCCTCTCGCGCCGGCACGACACCGTGTTGTACACGACCGTTCGCGCGAACTTTGTTGCCTACGCTCTCATTGTTGGCGTCGTCTATAACGCGCTGCTGCGAGGCCCGGACGATTTCAGCTTCCACAACGAAGTCACTCACGTTGCTATCCCCGTCTACCTGGTGGCGGACTGGATTATCCGCAGCGCGCGACCGCGCATCGGTTGGAACACCGTATGGATTGGGGTGTCCTACCCGGTGGTGTGGGTGGCGGTGACCTTGTTGCGGGGCCCTAGCGCCGAGTGGTACCCCTATTTCTTCCTTGACCCGACCGGCCCGAATGGATGGACGGGTGTCGCCGTTTATGTCACCGGCATCAGCATCATTTTTGCGGGTCTCATTTCCGCGATGGTCGCGCTCAACCACGCGCAAGCCCGCAAACGCGAGCGCATCCCGCCGTTTTCGTCGATGAGTGACGGAACTTTCCCAGCTAAATAGAGGACTATTCCCCGTCTGATTCCGGCTTTTTCTTGAGCGTGGAGAAAATTCCGAACGCCCCCCAACCGAGCAGGGCGATGGTCGCGACCCACGCCAGGGCGGTGTTCGCAGCAAATGCCTGTTCGCGAATGGTGATCCACAGCGCAATCGAAAGAACACCGGTAATCAGATACGGATTCCACATACCTTCATCGTAGGGCGCTAGCGGTTCCGGGACGCCCGATAGACCTCGAGGTATTCCTCCATCGTGAAGGCGCCAATCGCTTTTGCCACGGCAACCTCGCGGATTTCGCGCGCGTGGCGAATGCGAACGCACGATTTCCCGCGGTCCAACCTGTTGTCGCCCTCTAACCAGGCAGCTTCAAAGCCCTCCGCCAACGCCGGCGACGAATACACCCCCATCAGGTACAGCGACACGTGATGTTTTTGGGAGGAAAGTGCTGCATACAGCAGGGGTTGCCCGTTGTAGGTGGGGCCCGACACCTCCAGCGGAACCTGGTAGCTGATCATGCCCCAATTCATGGCTTCCTCGTAGCCCTGCGGAAGGTGATCCAGGATGATATTCCGGAGCGCGTCCACCATTTCCCGGCGTTCACTGGGCAACGAATCGAGATAGTGCTCGATGGTGGTCGCCTCAGAGTGAACCATCACACCAGTCAAGCACGCCGATAGGCTGTGGGCTATGACTCAGCCCTGCATCATCCTGGCAACCCTGAAGCCCGCCGCCGGCAAAAAAGACGCCGTCCTCGCTGTGTTCAACGAGGTCATGCCCGCCGTCCACGAAGAGGAGGGTTGCGAACTCTACGCCCTCTACGAAGACGTTGACGGAGCACTACACATGATCGAAAAATGGACCAGCTGGGACCTTTGGCAAGTCCACATGGCGGGCGCACCTGTCGCAGCCATCCAGTCGGGACTGGAGGGTCTCCTGGAAAGCGACGTGCTCATCGAGGAAATGTACGGCCTGAACGTGGGGCTCGAAGGAAAAGCAGCGCTCTAAAAAGCCTGCACACGCAGGCCGAATGCCCGCGTGATGCACCCTTAGCTTTATCCTGGGGTGCATGGACACCCTGTACGGTCCGATCTCTATTCGTGAGGCGCAAACTCACGAAGTCGCCGATCTGCTCGAAAAATCCACAAACCTGCTCGCCAGCCTGTACCCCTCGGAGGCCAACCACCTGGTTTCTGCCGAAGAGCTCAGCGCACCCGGTTCCCAACTGCTCGGGGCTTTCCTGGGCGAGATGGCCGTCGGGATGGTGGGGCTTCGCACCCTGCCTGACGAGGGATATGCCGAAATCAAACGCTTGTTTGTCTCAGAAATCCACCGCGGTGCCGGTATCGCCACCGCACTCATGGCCGAACTAGAAGCGATTGCCGTGGACATGAGGATGGGAATGATGCGTCTTGAAACCGGTGTCAACCAGCCGGAGTCGCTCTCGCTGTATTCGCGTCTGGGCTACACGCGATGCGACGCCTTTGGTTCCTATCGCGCCGATGACTACTCGGTCTTTATGGAAAAGTCACTTCCATGAATCCGACGGACGCCATCGTCCCGGTCGTCTTGCCCATCATGACCTGGGGAAACCCCAGATCGCAGAAGACCGCGCTGATGGTGCACGGGTTAGGGTCTTCCGCTGCCACCTGCTGGAGGGTGATGGAAGCCCTCGCGAGCGATGGGTACTGTGCCGTTGCCCCCGATCTTCGCGGGCACGGAAGCGCTCCGCGCACCACCCGGTACCGCATCGCCGATTTCGCCGCCGACATCAGCGAACTCACCCCGCCTCGTGGTGGCTCGTGGGATGTGGTGATTGGCCACTCGATTGGTGCCGCAAGCGCTGTCGTCGCCCAAGCTCAGAAGCCCTCGTGGGCAAAACAGCTCGTGCTGTTTGACCCAGCGCTTCACATCGATGATGTGACCCGCGGCGAGGTATTGACCAATCAAAGACTCGGCCACAGCGTTCACGATGTGGCAGCAGTCACAGAACTGCACCCGCACTGGCACCCCCAAGACGTCGAAGTGAAAGTGACAGCGCATCGCTCCGCTTCCCTCTGGGCACTCGAGCGAGCAGTGGCGGATAATTCCCCCTGGGACGTCACCGTGCACGCGGAAGCGCTCACCATTCCCACCGCCGCCCTCTGCGGTGAGGAAAGCATGGGAAGCATGTTCTTTGGCGATCAGGTCTCACACCTCACCGCGTCGCTCGAAGATTTCCGCTACGAGGTCATTGCCGGTGCCGGGCATAGCCCGCACCGGGATAAACCCCAGGAGACACTGGCTGCGCTTCGAGCGGTGCTGGCCTAGGTCACGAGGGCGCAGAAGTCCTAATCAGCCCGGTCGGCGGGCTGGGGTTTTCAATGATGCGGGCGATCTGCTCGGCAAGATCAGCCCGCACGACGTGATCAGCTCCCTCGACCTTGGTGGTGGTAACACCACGCATGCGCTCGATCACTCTCAGTCCCGCGGGCGCAAGAAACGGGTCCCTCGTGCCATAGAGCAGGTCGATGGGGGCGGTGACCTGGGCAAGATCGGTCACGGTCGTTTGGGAGACGATGCACTGCTCGAGAGACAGGGTGAAAGCGCGCCAATTGCCCTCGGAGACATCCACCAGATTGTTGATCGGTGAGAGGCGGTTGAGCGCTTTTGCCCCTGCTTTTGTGAAGGTTCGATTGGAGCGCATGTAGTCATAGAGCTTGTAGTAGGCATCCATCTGCAAGCGCTCCAGGGGATCCACCACGGTGTCACTGGGCAGGTATACCGGGGGTGCCACCAACACGACGCGGCTCACCCGGTCAGGGTGGACCGCGGCAAACCGGGCGGAAATCAGTGCCCCGAGCGAGTGGCCCACCAAGATAAAGGGTTTGCGGATGCCTAGGGAACGGACCGTTGCCGCCACGGCGGCAACGTGCTCATCCAAGGTGAAGCGGGCATTTGCAGGACTGGGCGAAGCCCCAAACCCGAGCAAGTCCAGGGAGATTACCCGGTGGTCTGCTGTGAGCAGGGGAACCGCGTGGGTGAAGGTCACCGACGAGGAGGCAAGGCCGTGGAGAAGCACGACTAGCGGGCCCGAACCCTCATCAACCGCAACGTGTAGTCGTGGCGTTCGTGCCAGACCGAGAAACTCTCTCCAACCCATGGTTTCAGTATCCCGCACCTACCCAACGGTGAAGGCATGAGCGCGGGGGAAGCGCCGTATATTTGAGCCATGACACGTACGCGATTCGTTGTAGGCCTTGCGGCCGGTGCGCTGGTTCTGAGTGGTTGCAGCACCACCATTTCCGGGGAGGGCATCGAGGACTTTGCCCTCGACGAATCCAGCGTCAGCATGGCGGTGGAGCCCACCGAAGAGGCGTTCTTCGAGGAGAGTCCGACGTCACGAGCGGATTCCGCGGATTCTTTTGAACCCGATGTCATCACCACGGGTTACCTGTCGTTGATTGTTGATGACCCGTCGGCGAGTGCTGACGAAGTCAGCCAGTTGGTGCTGGACGCTGGTGGGCGAATTGCTTCTCGCTCTGACTACTCCCCCACGGATTATGGTTCCCCCAGTAGCTACCTCGAATTGCGCGTGCCCTATGACAGCGTCGAAGCCACGTTGGCAGCGATTAGTGAGCGCGGCATCGTGCAGGAGTCGTCCCTCAACAGTGTCGACGTGTCCCTGCAGAAAGTGGACCTCGACGCGCGCCTGGAGGTCCTAAACGCGGGAATCACGCGCCTTCAAGCGCTTCTAGAGGAAGCGGCTACCACTGCCGATGTGGTGACCATTGAATCCGCGCTCACCGAGCGCCAAAGCGAAAGAGATTCGCTGCAATCGCAGCGCGACTACGTGAGCGACCAAACTTTGTTCGCCACGATCAGCGTCAACCTGTACACCCCGGTGGATGCTGCGCCGAGGAATCAGGACGGCTTTGTGGATGGTCTGATTCGAGGGCTCGAGAGCATCGTGAGCTTTGGCGCTGGGCTCATTGTGTGGGCGGGGATCCTCTTGCCGTGGCTGGGTGTGCTGGCGCTGGTTATTGCCGTGATTGCGATTACCCGTCGCCTGCAAAGGAAAAAGGGCTAGATTAGACGCCGGTCCACCGCAAAGGAGCCCCCATGGCCGCCATTGTTTTTCGAGGCCTCACCAAGACTTACCGCGGAACCCACGCGGTTGACAATCTCAGCGCCGAGGTTCAACCCGGTCGCGTGACCGGTTTCCTCGGGCCCAACGGTGCGGGAAAATCCACCGCCCTGCGATGCCTTGTGGCGCTGGCAAGCCCGACGAAGGGCCGCACCCGAATTTTGGGAAAGCGCTACCAGGCGCTTAAAGATCCGCAGAAGCGAGTGGGCGTCGTGCTGGACTCCCGAGGTTTTCACCCCGGGCTCACGGCCTACCAAAACCTCCGGGTCCTGACCACGATGGGGGACATAGACAAGACACGGATCGACGAGGTCCTCGCCGAAGTGGAACTCTCGGAGGCTCGGAACAAAAGGGTCAAAGGTTTCTCGTTGGGAATGAAGCAGCGGCTTTCTCTCGCCTCAGCGTTGCTGGGCTCGCCCGAAGTGCTGATCTTGGATGAACCGGCGAACGGTCTCGACCCCGCCGGAATCGCCTGGTTGCGAAGCTTCATCAAAGGCCAAGCTGACAAAGGTGTGACCGTGCTGGTGTCCTCCCACCAACTAGCGGAGCTGGAGACCATCGTGGATGACGTGATCATTATCAACAAGGGCAAACTCATTGCGTCTGGTCCCGTGGCGGAGATCACCGGTGGCGAACGCCTCGAACAAGCGTTTCTTCGTCTGACGGGAGGTGACCTCTCATGAGGTTGCTCGCCGCGGAACTGCGCAAACTGACCTACCAGCGCGCCATCTGGGGCATGATTCTTGGCGGAGTGCTCTTTAGTGTGCTTGGCACAGCATCGACCCCGGTCATTATTGACTCCGCCGGAGACGGGCTGGGCATCGGTGCCCTCACCGACAGCGCCGTGGTCGATGGCGTCTACGCCAATGCTGTCTCGGGCTTCTACTTCTCGATGCTGCTGGGTGTTCTGGTCGTCGCCGGGGAATTTCGGCACGGCACCGCTGTTGCCACCTTTGTGGCGGCACCCCGGCGCAGCCATGTCCTCTTGGCCAAGCTCCTCGCGGCAGGGATTGCCGGCCTGGTCCTGCAGATCGTAGCGACCGGGGTCGGGATTGCCTCGGGCTGGCTGGCGTTGCAGTTCTATCCCGAGGCCGCCGCCCCTTCAGCCGATATCTTTCTCAACACGGCGATCTCTGGTGTCGTGTCAGGTTTTGTCTTAGGAATTGTGGGGGCAGCCATTGGTGCCCTCCTGCGCTCTCAAGTCTTAGCCCTCGTCGGGACACTGTTGTGGCTGTTTGCGGTAGAGCCGACTCTTCTCCTGCTCGCCCCGGAGGCGGGCAAGTTCTTCTTGACGGGTCTTGCCACCGCCATCATTGCGATTGATCTGGAAACTGACTTGGTCGACTTCTCCACCGACTCATTCCTCTCCCCCGGCCTCGCCATCGCGGTTCTGCTCGGCTACGCTGTGGTGGCATCCCTACTGGCGCTGCTCTCGAGCATGCGTCGCGATATCGACTAGGAGAACCATGAGCACCGATGATGACCTGCGCAAGTTGGCCGAAAAGCGGCTGAAGGCAAAACAAGACTTGCGAAGCTATCTCGGCTTTTGGGCTCTCGTTTCCGCCATTTCGGTGGGAGTGTGGCTCTTCGCCACCCCGGGTGTCTATTTTTGGCCGATCTGGGCGATTGGCGGCATGGGCGTTGCTGTTCCCTTCATGGCGTTGGAGGCCTACGGGAAAAAGCGCGTGCTCTCCGAAGCCGACATCGATGCGGAGGTCAAGAAAATGAAGGGCGAGGGTTAGGGAGTTCCCAACCCCTGACGAAGTCGCAATACCCGGTGGAGTGATTCATCGACGCTTTGTTCACTCACCATTCCCGACTCGACCGCCTCGATGAGGGCGTCCATCATTCGGTCATAGGTTTCTAGGTCCGGATCTATTCCCGGATCCACAGCGGTCAGCAGCAGGTCATTACCGGCAACCAAGGCCGCCACGGCGACGCTCGAGAGGTCCGAATACGCTTCCTCCCCGGAGCTTTTGAGCATCCGGAGATCATCGGTGATGATGACGCCCTCAAAACCGAGATCGTTGCGAGCAATCGACAGCCAATCATCGGAGAGTGATGCGGGGTCACGACTGATGGCGGGAACCCGGAAATGGCCGGTCATCACAATCTCCGCACCCGCTTCCACGCCCGCCACAAACGGCACCGCGTGGGTTTGGCGCCACTGGTCGTAGGTGAGATCACTGGTGGCGATCGTTCGGTGCGAGTCGGCAAACACCATGCCGTGACCAGGGAAATGCTTTAGCGTTTGGGCAACCTCGTCCACATTGGCAGCAAGCGCCACTACGACGTGCGCTGCCACAACCTGCGGGTCCGAAGAGAACGATCGGGAGTGGATGTAAGCACCGGGACCCCCGGTCACATCCGCCACCACACCAAAGTTCACGTTGGCGCCCGCTCTATCCACCAGTTGTTGGCGCGCGAGGAAAGCTTCCGCGGTGGCGTCGGTTGAGGTGGCCCCCAATATCCGAGCACCAGGGAATTGATCGCCGCTGATTCGTGCCACCGGTGAACCCTCTTGATCCACCGCCATGACCAGCGGAAATTCTTGGTCCTGCTGGATGGCGCCAATGAGGTCGCGAATGGCGTAGGTATCACCGGCAAGGTTGTTGCGACCGAGCAGGAATCCGGCTGCGGGAATTCGCTCTAAGAACTCACGGTGGACGCTGGGGTCCATCCCCGGGACTGTCACCACAAGAAGACCCGCCAGTTTGGTTCGCAAGTCCATCGCGGCAATGGCGTCTCTCCTTGCCGCTTCACCTTCATCAACTTCGGGTGCGGGTGCTTCGACTACCTCCGGCTCCGGTTCTGGGCCCTCCACGGGGGGTAATGCAGGAGTCAGCTCCAACACCACAGGATCTGGCACCTCAGGAGCAACGGGTGCCGGGAGTGTGCAGGCGCTCAACGCAAGAAACACGATGCCAGCAAGGAGACCACTTAACAGGCTGCGTCGCGGTTGCCGCCCGTCTTTTCTTCCCCGCACCCTTCGAGGCTATCGGGGTGGATACGCGTTGCCCTGTCGCGCTCGCGGGCCGGTTCTAGAGCTAACGGGTGGCGCGCGCACCCACGTAGTATTTGTCATAACAAACACGCACAGGAGGCGACATGTCCCAGCAGCTTCGGGTAGGACTCATCGGCACGGGCCGCATTGGGGATGTTCACGCGCGAAGCGTGCACGCTCACCCCGACACCGTCCTTCATCGGGTGGCTGACGTCTTTCTGGAATCCGCCCAGCGCGTCGCCGGACAGTTTGGTGGCGAAGCCACCGACAACCCCGAAAGCCTTTTCAGCTCGGGTGACATTGACCTGGTGATTATCGCGTCCCCCACGTCGACCCACATTGACCTGATCGACCAGGCGATCGACGCGGGAATCCCGGCTCTCTGCGAGAAGCCCATCGACCTGGACATCGAGCGCGTGGATCGGCTGCGGGAAAAAGCCAACGCCAGCAGTGTTCCGATTGGGCTGGGCTTCAACCGACGCTTTGACCCGCACTTTGCCTCCGTCCACGAGCGCACCCAGGCCGGCGAGATTGGACAACTGGAACAACTGTTGCTGACCAGTCGAGACCCAGCACCTGCTCCAAACGATTACCTAGCCGTCTCCGGCGGAATATTCCGCGATATGGCCATCCACGACTTCGACATGGCGCGGTTTTTCATCCCCGAGATCGTCTCAGTATCGGCGCAGGGGTTCAACCAGTTCTCGCAGGACATCAAGGAACTGGGCGATTTTGACTCGACCGCGATCACCTTGCGCGGGTCGAAGGACGAACTGGTGTTGATTAGCAACTCTCGCCACGCTGCCTACGGCTTTGACCAGCGCCTTGAGGCGTTTGGCAGCGAGGGCATGTTGCGGGTGGAAAACCTCGCAGACCTGAACGTCCGCCACTATGGCCAGCGCGAGGTGGAAGCGCGCCCTGCCTACCAAAACTTCTTCCTCGAGCGGTATCTGGATTCCTACCGCCTGGAGTTGGAGGAGTTTTTGAAGGCAGTGCGCGGGGAAGCCTCACGAACTCCAACCTTTGAAGATGGTCGCATGGCCCTCGTGCTAGCAAACGCGGCCGCAGAGTCTGCGGTGACAGGGCAGACCGTCACGCTCTAGGCACGAGTGGAATAATTTGTTAACACAAAGTATGCTGTAGTCATCACGAAAGCAGACTTTTCCCTATGAACGCTGTCTCTCCCGGACTCGATGTGTTGACCATGGGTCGCACCGGTGTCGACCTGTACCCACTTCAGCAAGGCATTGGACTGGAAGAGGTCACCAGCTTCGGGAAGTTCCTCGGCGGAAGCCCCACCAACGTCGCCGTCGCCGCTGCCAGACACGGGCGCTCCAGCGCGGTAATCACCCGCACCGGGGGTGACCCGTTGGGTGTGTTTATTCGTCAAGAGCTCGAGCGTTTGAATGTCAGCGCTGAGTACGCGACCGCCATAGAGGGAATGAAAACCCCGATTGTGCTGTGCGAAATTTTTCCGCCCGATAATTTCCCGCTCTACTTTTACCGCGACCCGATTGCCCCCGATCTGATGATCGACGCGGAAGAACTAGACGCCACAGCGATCGCCAACGCGAAAATCTTCTGGATTACCGCAACCGGCCTGACCAAGGAGCCGAGCAAGAGCGCGCACCTTCACGCTCTCTCCCTTCGCCAGCGCGCTGCCCACACGATCATGGACCTCGATTACCGCGCAGAATTGTGGCCTTCACCAGAGGAAGCAACCGCGAGTGTGCAGGCTGCCTTAGAGGGCTGCACTATTGCCATCGGGAACAAAGAAGAGTGCGAGGTTGCCGTCGGAGAAACCGACCCGGATCGCGCAGCCGATGCACTGCTGGAGCGCGGCATGGAAATCGCTGTCGTGAAACAGGGGCCCAAGGGTGTTCTGGCAAAAACCGCGTCCGAGCGAGTTGAGGTGGCACCGCTCCAGATTGATGTGGTGAACGGGCTCGGCGCGGGGGATGCTTTTGGCGGCGCGTTCTGTCACGGGCTGCTCGCGGGCTGGGGCCTTCAGAAAACTCTTGCTTTTGCGAACACTGCCGGTGCCATTGTTGCTGGTCGACTCGAATGCTCGACCGCCATGCCTTTTGAAGATGAAGTACTCGAAGCCCTGGAGGCCCACCATGTCTAATCTCGACTTTGAGACACTCCGCGCTACGCGCGCTGGCAACCCCGAGGCCGTGGCACAGGCTCTTGCCCAGCGCTCGCGCCGTGAACTGCTTGGCGCTGACGGCCGGCTCTTGCTGGTCGCAGCAGATCACCCCGCCCGGGCAGCACTGGGTATCGGGAAGTCCGCGCTGGCAATGGCCGACCGTGAGGATCTTTTAGAGCGCCTTGCCGTGGCGCTGCGCAACCCTTCGGTCGATGGAGTGCTCGCTACTCCCGACATCATCGATGACCTAGCGCTGTTGGGCCTCCTAGAGAACAAAATTGTGGTGGGCTCCATGAACCGCGGTGGCCTTCGTGGAGCAGTCTTTGAGATGGATGATCGTTTTGGGTCCTACTCAATCGATTCGATGGTGAAGGCCGGCCTTGACTTCGCGAAAACTCTCACCCGCATCAACTTCCAGGATGAAGGCACCGCCAACACGCTCCAGGCCACGGCCGAAGCGGTCGACGATGCGGTGGCAGCGAAGCTGCCGATCATGATCGAACCGTTCATTAGCGAACGCATCGAAGGCCGCATTGAAAACAATCTGTCGCTGGAGGCGGTCATCAATTCGATTGCCATCGTCGCCGGGCTCGGTGGCTCCAGCGCCTACAGCTGGTTGAAGATCCCCTACATCAAAGAGATGGAAGAGGTGATGAAGTCCACCACGCTGCCCACCCTGATTCTGGGGGGCGACCGCATTGGCGACATGGAATCCCTCTACCAAGACTGGACCACAGCACTCACGATTCCTGGTGTTCGCGGGCTGGTCGTGGGTCGTAGTTTGCTCTACCCCAGCTCGGGAACCGTCGAAGAGAACGTGGCCCGGGTTGCGGCCATCGTGCACACACCGTAAGAATTCGCCACAACCGATAGGAGCGTCATGAACCTGCCAACAATCAACCACTGGGTCGGTGGAGCAGAATTTGAGGGCACCTCTGACCGTCTTGCCGATGTTTTCAACCCCGCCCTGGGCGTGGCCACCAAGCAGGTTCGACTCGCCAGCACCGGCGACCTGGATTCCGCAGTAGCCGTGGCCAAAAAGGCCTTCGAGAGCTGGTCGACCATGTCGATGACCAAGCGGGTGGCGATTTTGTTTTCGTTCCGGGAGTTGCTCGAGGCCCGTAAGCACGAGCTAGCGGAGATCATTACCTCCGAGCACGGAAAAGTACTCTCGGATGCGCTGGGAGAAATCACGCGTGGACAAGAAGTGGTGGAGTTCGCCTGCGGACTCCCCCACATGCTGAAGGGCGAATACTCGCTGAACGCGTCCACCAACGTCGATGTGTATTCGCTTCTGCAACCGCTCGGTGTCGTCAGCATCGTCAGCCCCTTCAACTTCCCCGCCATGGTTCCGATGTGGTTCTTCCCGGTCGCTATCGCTGCCGGAAACACCGTCATCCTGAAGCCCAGTGAAAAAGACCCGAGCGCCTCGATGTGGGTGGCAAACCTCTGGAAAGAGGCAGGCCTTCCCGACGGTGTCTTCAACGTCGTCCACGGAGACAAAGTCTCCGTCGATGGGCTTCTTGAGCACCCCGACGTCGAATCCTTGTCATTTGTTGGCTCCACCCCCATTGCACAGTATGTGTATGAGAAGGGTGCTGCCAACGGCAAGCGCGTTCAAGCCCTCGGTGGCGCGAAAAACCACATGCTGGTTTTGCCCGATGCCAACCTGGACCTTGCGGCTGACTCGGCGGTCAATGCGGGCTTTGGCTCCGCTGGCGAGCGGTGCATGGCCATCTCCGTCGTGGTTGCCGTCGATCCGATTGGCAACGAATTAGTAAACGCCATCTCCGAGAAGATGTCGAAGATTGTGGTCGGTGATGGAACCCGGTCGTGCGACATGGGCCCCCTGGTCACGCAGGTCCACCGCGACAAGGTGGCCTCCTACCTCGATATCGCGACCCAGGATGGCGCCACCATCGTTCAGGATGGGCGCGGTGTCACCCCCGATGGCGATGAGAATGGCTTCTGGCTCGGACCCACGCTAATCGACAATGTCCCCACAACCTCCAAGGTCTACCAGGAGGAAATCTTCGGGCCAGTTCTTTCCGTGGTCCGCGTCAAGACCTATGACGAGGCGATCGCCCTGATCAACAGCGGTGCGTTTGGCAACGGCACGGCCATCTTCACGAACGATGGTGGCGCAGCGCGCCAGTTCGTCACCGATATTCAGGTCGGAATGGTCGGTGTGAACGTGCCTATCCCCGTCCCCATGGCGTACTTCTCCTTCGGCGGGTGGAAGCACTCGCTCTTTGGCGACTCTCGCGCCCACGGTGAAGAAGGCTTCCGGTTCTTCACCCGCCAGAAAGTTGTCACCTCGCGCTGGTCAGACCCCAGCCACGGTGGCCTAAACCTGGGCTTCCCCCAAACCTGATCCATGGCTAAAGTCGCGCTGACGGGAGCCACCGGGTTTCTCGGCAGCCAGATGGCGACGGTGCTTGCAAACGCGGGGCACGAGGTGCTCGGACTTACTCGTGCGGAACCTCGCACCCCGCTCCCGTGGGCCTACGAGGTGGTGGACACTAATGACCCCGATGCGCTGACCCCCGTCCTCGCGGACTGCGACGCCGTTATTCACGCCGCCATCGCCAATGACTTTCAGAACCTGGATTCCCAGGCCGCCTACCGCGCTTACCCGGGGCTTACCTCCACGGTAACCCGGTCAGCACAGGCCGTGGGTGCTCAACCCATCTACATTTCCACGGACTGGGTGATGGAGGGAACCACACCCAGGGCCCCAGAGACCAGTATCGGCAGACCCGTCAACACCTATGGCTATTTGAAGGCACTGGGCGAACAGGTCATTCGCGACCTCGCCCCGGACACCGGGGCCATCGTGCGCATTGGTGGGGTGATGGGTCGTCACCAGCTCCAGGCGAATATGCCGCGCTCTCAAGATGTCGGCTTTGGCTACTTTGTGGCCAGCATCGTCGATTCTCTGCGCGCGGGCCAGCCCTACACCGTCTTCGAGGGCGAGGGGGTCAATCTGATAGCGACGCCGTCTCTGGCCTCTGAGATTGCCGCCACCATCAACCAGGTCATTGAGCGCAAAGCCACTGGCTGTTTTCATGCGGTAGCCGATGACGCTATCCACCGGAAAGATTTAGCCCTGCTGGTCTGCGATGTCTACGGATACGACCCCGCACTGATCGTGACGGGTCCACCCGATGCCTCACAGCGATTTTCCGAACCGGTGCCCGTGGACACCTCGTTGGATAACACGCGAGTCAAAGAGGTGCTGGGGGTGGGCGCTGTGAGCGTCCGAGACCTCGTGGAGGCCTTTCGGGAAGAAGAAGACGGAGACCTACACCCTGTTACTCCCCTCCACTGAAGGGGAGTAACAGGAGAGGTTACTGGCCCTCGCGGACCGTTTGGATTTCGCGGGTGAGGGCATCGAGCTCTGCCCCACCGGCCATTGCCTTGGTGAGCTCGTCGAGCTCAACTTTCTCCCGCTCGAACTCGTTGGCCAGCTTGCCTCGGTTCAACAGGTAGAAGAAGTCCCCCACAAGATAGGCGTGGTGAGGGTTGTGAGTGATGAACACCACGGACACACCACGGTCTTTCGCAGCAAGCACATACTTCAGCACGATTCCTGACTGACGAACACCCAACGCTGAGGTGGGCTCGTCAAGAATCAGAACTTTTGCACCGAAGTAGATCGCTCGAGCGATCGCAACCGCCTGGCGCTCTCCCCCGGAGAGTGTTCCAATCTGCTGGCCGGTGTCCCGAAGGTCGATGCCCATTTCGAGCAGCTGTTCCTTGGCGATGTCTTTCATCTTTTTGACATCGAGGCGACGGAGCGGACCCCACCCCTTGGTGACTTCGTTGCCAAGGAAGAAGTTCCGCCACACCGACATCAAGGGAATCGTCGCAAGGTCTTGATACACCGTCGCAATTCCGTTGGCCAAAGCGTCCCGCGGTGAGTCAAAGCTCACCGGAACACCCTCGGCCTCATACACACCACTGGAGGGCTTGTGCACCCCAGAGAGCGTCTTGATCAGTGTGGATTTACCGGCACCGTTGTCACCGAGGATGCAGGTGACGTGGCCTTTGCGGACCTTCACCGACACTTCTGAGAGGGCAATCACACTGCCGAAGGACTTTCCGACTTCCTTGAGCTCCAATGCCATGTCCGTCATCGTCTAGCCCCTTTCGCTCGATTCCCGATAAAGGTGTTGGTCAGCACCGCTGCGAGCAAAATCACACCGATGAAGGTCCACCGCCAATCCTGATCCCAGAGGGCGTAGGGAATACCAATGTCGGCGATTCCCATGATGGCCGCACCAATCGATGCGCCAATGGCCGATCCCGCACCACCCATCAGCAGTGTTCCACCGACCGCTGCGGCAATGATGTAAAAGAACTCCATACCCACACCCTGGCCGGCCTGCATACCCTGCAGGCGAAGAACGAACATGATTCCCACGAAAGCTGCAGCCAGCGAGGACATCATGAACAGGGTGATCTTGGTCCGGTCGACCGGGACACCCGCGTTACGGGCAGCGACTTTGTCGCCACCGGAGGCAAAAATCCAGTTACCAAACTGGGTGCGCGTGAGCAACCAGGTCGCGAAGACCGTGGCGACGATCCACCACAAGATAGAAATCTGGAAGTTGGACGTTCCCACCTCCAGGCGCGAGGCAAAAATGTTGAAAGCGCCCTCGAACCCGGCGCTATCTTCCACGTTCGCGACCCGCACCGTGCCGGTGAGCTCTTTGGTCACCGCGAGGTTTGCGCCCCGCAAAACAAAGAAAGTCGCGAGCGTCACGATAAAGGAGGGCAACCCCGTTCTCACCACGATCACACCATTGATGAAACCGACGGTGGCCGCAAAAGCAAAGACAATGAGAATCGCCACCCACACGTTGAGGTTGTATTCCGTGGTCAAGATCCCTGCGAGCAGGCCGGAGGTACCGACCATGACACCGGTCGAGAGGTCAAACTCTCCACCAATCATCAGCAGCGCCACGAAGACAGCAATGATGCCGATCGGCGCTGCGATGTCTGTCCATCCGGCTGTTCCACCCACGGCGGCGAAGTTGCCGGTGGTGTCAACACTCCAGAACAGGAAGAAAATTACGAGAGCTCCAATAAGTGCACCCAATTCGGGGCGCTGAAGCATTTTGGTGACCAGTGAAGTCTGGGCCACCCTTTCGTCTTTTGTTTGAGTCGCCATTGTCTCTTTTTCTCGTTATTCGCGATTAGGGGTAAAACTTTCGCAAAAGGGGGTTGCCTAAGGCATCACCTTAGCCAACCCCCTTCGCGATTAGGACTGATACTTAGCGGGTTCCCGCTGACACCAATCCGATGACCTCTTCAACGTTGCTTGAATCAACGAATCCGGGGCCGGTGTACATTGGCAGACCGCCACCGAGCGAGTGCGCGTTGGTGACGTTCAAGTACAGGAGCACGACGGACATGTAGCCCTGTGCGTACTGCTGCTGGTCGATAGCGAAGGCGATGTCGCCATCAGCGATCGCGTTGAGTGCGTCCTCAGACATGTCAACGGTACCGATCTGGATGTCGCGACCGAGGTCCTGCACTGCGGGGAGAACTGCCTTGGCAGCGATGTCAGCGTTCAGAGCGAACACTGCGTCGATGCTGGGGTCAGCTTCCAGAGCGGCCTTGACCTTTGCCGAAGCTGCGGTCAGGTCCTGCAGTCCACCATCAAGGTTGAAGTCGGTGACGGTTCCCGTGGAGGTCTCGCGTGCACCAGCACAACGGTCGGTCAGACCAACGTTGGCAGCTTCCTGGATGGGGCAGAGGATGTTGGTTGCGCCCATGTCGTTGAAACGGAGTCCCGCTTCACGACCGGCCACGATTTCATCCTGACCCACGTGGGTGAAGGCACCGAGGTCTTTGAAGACGTCAGAACCGGAGTTCATCGTGACGGTGGGGATACCAGCGTCAGCAAGACCCAGCATGGCCTGCTCGATTGCACCGGGGTCCGGAGCAGATGCGGCAACACCGTCGCAGGATGCGGAGACCGCACCTTCAATGATGGCTGCCTGACGGGCAGAGTCGTTGGTCGAACCCTGGTAGTCCACGGTTACACCGAGGTCTGCACCAGCTTGTTCTGCACCAGCCTGTGCAACCGACCAGAAGGTTCCACCGTCACCGTGTGTGTACACACAGATCTTGATGTCGCTAGTTACAGCGGACGAAGCCGAATCAGCGGAGTCATCTGCTCCCGCTGCGCAACCTGCGAGCGTAAGAGCGGCGATTCCGGCGAGGGCGGCGATTTTTGTGAGTTTCAAAATATGCCTCTCATCTTTGAGTTACTGATTTTTCCTTCATACCGAAGTTCGGTATATCCCTGATGCTACAGACTTTGTCAGCACATGGACTCCCACATCATCACAGTTGTTACACAAAAGTGACAAATCGCGATTGTCTTTGCCCACGCCGGAAAAGCCCACCAAGGCTGGGAAGTAGGGCGGTTTCCTTTGTTAGCAAATGGTTAACAAAGTGTGCAAATTGTCATCATGCGGACTTTCGAACAAGAAACATTGCCCGTAGTGTTTGTCATAACAAAGTTGTTGCGTCAGTGCTGAGGAGAACACGATGGTCACACCCGGTCTACTTCTCGAAGGAACCTGGACCCACCCTGCAGGGGCCACCCTCCACGCTGTCCGCTCCCCCTTCTCCGGCGAAACGCTCGGTGAGGTCGTCATCAGCGAGCTTGCCGATGTCGACTCCGCACTCGCCTCCGCGACGAAGGGCGCCCAGTTGTGGCGCCGGACACCCGCCCACCAGCGCAGCGCCATCTTGTTGGAGGCAGCCCGCATCGCCGACACTCGGAGCGAAGAGCTCGCCCAGACCATCAGCAGCGAAATGGGCAAGAGCATCCGCGAAGCCCGCGGCGAAGCCTCGCGGGCCGGGGAGATCATTCGACTCTCCGCCTTCGAGGGGTCGCAACGCTATGGAGAATCGTTGCCGCTGGATGCCAACCTCGGAACGGGTTTCGACAAGCTGGGGTTCACGGTTCCCGAACCCGTCGGGGTTGTGGTGGCGATTACCCCCTTCAACTACCCGAGCCTTCTGGTCCTCCACAAAGTGGCCCCCGCTCTCGCAGCGGGAAATGCTGTCGTGCTTAAGCCTGCGCTCTCCGCCCCGCTGACGGCGATAGCTCTGGTTCAGTGCTTCCTCGACGCAGGCCTGCCCCCGGGGGTTCTGGGATTGGTCAATGGGCCAGGAACCACACTGGGAACCGCTTTAGTTTCAGACGCTCGAGTGAACAAAGTGTCCTTCACGGGTTCCACCGCAGTGGGCGAGCGGATCACGCAAATTGCCGGCATCAAAAAACTTTCTCTGGAACTCGGCGCTTCCTCACCGGTCATTGTGAGCAAGAATGCCGATCTTGAACAAGCGGCGCACTCGATATCTCTCGGTGGTTATGTCAACGCCGGCCAGGTCTGTATTGCCGCGCAGCGCATCATCGTCGAGCGCGCCATCGAAGACGACTTTGTTGCCCTGCTGAAGGAGAAGGTCGAGGCCATCACGGTCGGCAACCCTCTTGATGACGAGACGATGGTGGGAACACTCATCACCGAAGCCGAAGCCATTCGCGTGGAAAAGGCCATTGAAGGCGTCGTCGCTGACGGCGCCAACCTCGTGACCGGTGGGCAGAGAGATCGCACCATGGTGGCACCAGCCATCATCAGCAACGTCTCTGCGGATCACTCCTTTGCGCAGACAGAGCTGTTTGGCCCGGCGGTCTCCATCACTACCGCGAAGGATTACCAGCACGCACTGGAGCTCGCCAACAACTCCCCCTACGGCCTGGGCGCCGGGGTCTTCACCCACGATCACGACGAGTCCACTCAGGCCATCCGCGACATCGATGCCGGTGTCGTCCACATCAACTGGACCCCGCTGTGGCGGGCCGATTTGATGCCCTATGGCGGGATCAAATCGAGCGGGATCGGCAAAGAGGGTGTGCGCACCACCGTGAACGAAATGACGAATTGGAAAACGGTCATCATGCACTCTCGCGTCTAACGCGAGACAACACAGGAGGAACACCATGAAGGGTCAATCCGGCAAAACAGTCCGTCTCACGGTGGCGCAGGCCATCGTGAAATACATCAGCGCCCAGTATTCAGTGGCTGATGGTCACCGGGTACGTATGGTTCCCGCCGCTCTGGGCATCTTTGGCCACGGCAATGTCGCCGGCCTAGGGCAAGCCCTTGATCAATACAGCGATGACCTCCCCTTCGTTCAGGGGAGAAACGAACAGGGCCTGGCGCACGCTGCCATTGGTTTCGCCAAAGCCACCCACCGTCGCCAAACGTTGGCTGTCACCGCATCCATTGGGCCAGGCGCAATGAACATGGTCACCCCCGCAGCTCTCGCCACCGTGAATCGCTTGCCGGTCCTGCTGTTGCCCGGTGACACCTATGCCACCCGAGCGCAAGGCCCCGTGCTGCAGCAGCTCGAGCGCCCGGGAGAACCAGAGGTGTCGGTGAACGACGCCTTTCGACCCATCTCCCGTTTCTTTGACCGCATCAGCCGGCCCGAGCAAATCCTGACCGCGCTGCCGCAGGCTTTCCGGATTCTTGCCAACCCGACCGAGACCGGCGCCGTGGTGCTCTCCCTGCCCCAAGACGTCCAGTCGCACGCGTTTGACTACCCGGTCGAGTTCTTCGCCGAAAACGACTGGGTGATTCGCCGTCCCGCACCCGATGCCGATGAGATTGCTGCCGTAGCTGCCATGATTGCCGCAGCACAGAAGCCCATGATCATCGCTGGCGGTGGCGTTCACTA
>JAOHDU010000015.1 GCA_028096805.1 Pontimonas sp. | reverse complement strand
GCCGCAGGCCCGTGATGGTTGGCTAGCATGTGGGAACTAACCGCCCGAAGGAGCCAGGCCCTATGCCCACTGTGATTGGTGTGGACTCCTCCACGCAGAGCTGCAAGGTCCTCGTCGTTGACCTGGAAACGGGCGACATCGTCTCGGAGGCCTCCACTTCCCATCCCGATGGCACCGAAGTAAATCCCGAAGCGTGGTGGGATGCGCTTCAGACAGCGCTCGCTCAGGTGGACACTTCCCAGGCGCAGGCGGTTTCTATAGGGGCCCAGCAACACGGGATGGTGGCACTGGATGAGTCCGGAAGTGTGGTCCGCCCCGCATTGCTCTGGAATGACACGCGCTCCGCTGCCCAAGCGGAGCAGATTGTGTCGGAGTTTGGCAGTGAGGGGATTACCAAACGCACCGGATCGGTTCCCTTGGCATCCTTCACCGCCACCAAGCTCGCCTGGATGAAACAGAATGAGCCCGACCTTGCGGCGCGGGTCGCCGCGGTGGCGTTGCCCCACGACTGGCTGATGTGGAGGCTTCAGGGGTATGGCCCTCGTGGTGAATCCAGCCGGGGACCTGACCTCACGGCACTGGTGACCGATCGATCCGATGCCAGCGGCACCGGATACTTTTCGCCCACATCGAATCGCTACGACGATGACATCGTCTCTTTTGCCCTCGGACACCGGCCGGTTCTTCCCACCGTTCTCGGACCGGGGGAGCGTGCCGGTCAGACAGAACACGGCTGGGTCATGGGTCCGGGCGGCGGCGACAACGCCATGGCGGCCCTAGGCCTGGGAACAGAACTGGGCGATGTTGTGATGTCTCTTGGGACCAGCGGCACTGTATTCGCTGTGACCTCAAAACCTGCCCACGATGCATCCGGTGCTGTGGCCGGTTTTGCCGATGCCACCGGCGAGTATCTTCCACTCGTCGCCACGCTTAACGCGGCACGCCCCATCGACGCTGTCCGCCAACTCTTTGGCTTCAGCTGGGATGATCTCGCTGACGCGGTGACACGTTCTGACCCCGGATCGAGTGGTCTCACCGTGCTTCCCTTTTTTCGACGGCGAGAGAACGCCCAATCTGCCGGATGCGAAAGGGTCACTGCACGGAATGACCCGCGGATCCCTCACCCCGGAAAACGTAACGCGCGCCGTTGTTGAGGGAGTGATTGCGAATCTTGCTCGTGGGGTAGACGCGATTGCCAAACAAACTCAGCCCCCGTCCCGACTCATTCTGATTGGCGGCGCCGCCCAGAACGTTGGGGTCCAGACGGTCGTCGCGGAGCAGCTGGCAATTCCGGTCAGTGTTCCTGAATCTGGCGAATATGTTGCCTATGGCGCAGCGAAACAGGCCGCCTGGGCACTGACGGGCCAGAACCCCTCGTGGGCGGCCGCATCCATCACTCTGGAGGCTGGTGGTGGTGCCGGGATTGCGCGAGCACAATTCGATCATGTGCTGGCGGAGCACCCAGGTCTTGCCGACTAGGTTCTCTTCCGCTCAGGACCTATGAAATTCCCAGGGCCTCTTCGAGCGCTCGGTGCATGACGGCGGCGTCGAGAGTTTCGCCCGTCCACAGCTTCGCGTTGACCAGAGCCTGGTTCACCAGCATCCCCACACCCGTGAGTGGCACGCAGCCGGCATCTTGGGCTGCCTGAAGCCATCGCGTCATCGGCGGATTCGGCACAACGTCCGCGACTACTGCTCCTGTCGGAAACGTAGAAAGATCTACGTCGAGTGTCTGGTCATCTTGCGGGGAAAAACCTATTGAGGTGGCGTTGATGATCAGGTCGCTGTCTTCGGGAATCTTGTATTGGGACTCCCATGGAGTAAAAGAGCACTCGGCTTCGGTGCTTTGATCAACATGTTCAGCGAGGGCTTGCCCGCGCGCAGCGGTGCGGTTCACAATCGTGATTGATGTCGCGCCGGCAAGTGCAAGTTCGATCGCGATAGCTCGCGCAGCACCGCCGGCGCCAAAAATTATGGCTTGTGCGTCTCGAGGGTCTCGTTGTGTGCGGAGTGCTTCAACGAACCCTTTGCCATCCGTGTTTTCCCCGGTGAGTTGTCCGTCCCTGATGACGACGGTGTTGACGGCACCGATCAGGCGGGCACTCTCTCCGACGCTGTCGAGGTGGGCAATAATTTTCTCTTTGTGGGGCAGGGAGCAGTTGAAACCGAGCCACCCCATGGCGATCGCTCCCTTGACCGCGTTGGCTAGATCTTGCGGCGCAACCTCGCAGTTGATGTATCGGACATCCATGTGTGCCGCCTCAAACCCTGCTTCCATAATTGAGACAGTCGGGTTTTTGCCTGCGGACTGCGAGAAGGATCCGGTGAGGGCGCTCAGGAAGGTGGTCACGTCCACAGTGTAACCGCGCGGTGTCTCACGCCCTGGGGCTAACGGCGCGCGCGCGAGTTCTTGATGTGGTCCAAAAGCTCCACGCGGCGCTCGGCGAGAAGAGCCGCTTGGTCCTCGCGGGGCGCGGTCACACCGGAACTTTGAACGGGGGTGGGATTTTCCTGAGCGCCGGAGCCCAGCAGAGCTGCGCCGGCCACGGCCGCATCAGGCGCCTCGATGTTCGCCAGAGACCGGTTTGTGCAGTCAGCGAGCAATTGCCGGAAGACAGGGTTGGCGCCGCCTCCTCCAATGAGGGGGAGGTTTTGAGGCAAGGTGCCGCCGGCGTCACTCACCGCCTCCACGGCGAGGGCCACGGCGTGCGCGACACCTTCGAGAACGCTTCTGAGCATCATGCTCCGCGTCGTGCCGAGCGAAATGTTGTGCCACGACCCCCGAAGATGCGGATCCATAAAGGGCGTTCGCTCGCCGGCGAGGTAGGGCACAAACAGTGGGTCGTTAGCGCTAACGCCCTCATTGAGGGCCTGGTGGGCTTCTTCGTACGAGCTTCCTAGCAGGGCCAGAGTCGGCTGCATCGCAAGGCCTCCGTTTTGTACCGCTCCGATTCGGTACCAGCCGTGTCCTTTGTGGCCGGCGCGGGCGAACGTGTGCGTCGCAAGCGACGGATCAAGGGTTGGGGCATCCATAACGGACACGACTTGCGCGCCGCTGCCCACCGCCACAAAACCGTCACCGGGGTTGAGCCCGAGGCCGAGCAGGGCGCAGGCGGTGTCAGCTCCACCAAACGCGCAGGGCAGGGTTAGGCCGCCCAGCGTAATTTCGCCGGCGGCCTGATGAGAGGGCTCAATTGGGGGGAGTAATTCTCGGTTAACCCCCGACCATGACACCGGGACGTCAGCCCAGTCACCGGTTGATACGTCACAGAGAAGGGTTCCTGAGGCGTCACTGGGCTCCGTTCCGACGAAGCCGCCGAGAGCTGCTCGCAACCAGTCCTTGGGCTGGAGAACGTAGCGGGCTTTGCGCATGACATCGGGTTCGTGATGAGTAAGCCAGGCGAGCGTCGTGGCGGCAAAACCCGCAACGGCACCTGACCCGAGTTGCGCCATTTGGTCAGCACCCAGTTCAGTGTTCATTCTCTGGGCCTCATCGGCTGAGCGGGTGTCGGCCCACAAAATCGCCGGCCTTAGGGGATTTAGTGCAGCATCGGTAACAACCACACCGTGCATCTGTCCCGAAAAGCCCGCGTCTTGGGGTCGTTCAGCTGAGCTGCCCAACGCTTCGCGTGCCGCTTTTTCGCAGGCCTTAAGCCAGTCAGCTGGATCGCTTTCGGCCCAGCCGGGTAGCGGTGAAGTGATGGGGTACGGCTCGCTTGAGCGAGAAAGAATGGTGGCATCGGAAGAGACGACAGCGACCTTAACCGAGCCGGTTCCGAGATCTATACCCAACGACGTCACAGCCAGTACTGTAGCGCCGGCTCGGGATGTTTCGGTCGGGGCGAGCCGCAAATTCTGGCCCCATCGGGAGAGGTTCTCTCACCTATTGGTTGACGGTGAAGCCGGCAATGTAACAACTCGGTATCGGGGCGCTTCGCCGTTTGTTGCAGTCCTATCGGATGGGATATGTTTCAGCAATGTGTCAGGAACACCTGATGCAAAAACAATGAAAGGTATCTCACCGATGAGAACATCTATCACTAAGCGGTTCGCTAAGAACCGATTTGTGGCGGGTCTCGCAGCTGCTGGAGCAGCCGCTTTGATCCTCTCGGGTTGTAGCACTGCTGCAACGGAAGAGACTCCAGCTAGCTCTGGAGGAACAGAAGAAGCAGCGCAGGAGACTGTTGCAGTTTCGCTGATTCTGAAGAACGTCACCAACCCCTTCTTTGTCGCCATGGAACAGGGCGCAAAAGCTAAGGCTGCGGAAATCGGTGTTGACCTCACCGTTGGCGCTGCTAAAGAAGAGGGCGATGACCAGGGCCAGATCGACCTGATTGAGGCAGCAATTGCTCAGGGTCAGGCTGGAATCCTCATCACTCCGATGTCGACCAACGTCAACGCTGCTATCACCAAGGCTCGCGAAGCAGGCCTCTACGTGATTGCTCTTGACTCACCCACCGAGCCTGCTGACATCGTCAGCTCCACCTTCGCTACCGACAACTGCCTTGCAGGCGAGTCGATCGGTGAGTGGGCTGCTGGCAAGCTCAACGGTGAAAAGGCTGTCATCGCTCAGCTCGTCATCTTCGATGACCGCGTTGTGCCCGTTGACTTCTGCCGCGCAAACGGCTTCCTCATGGGCATGGGAATTGACGTTCCTGTTCTCGAGGAGATGGACAGCGCAGCAACCTCTGGTTCTTACTCCGGCGGTGCAGGTGGCGACTATGAAATCGCTTGCCTCGAAGCAACCGGTGCGAACGAAGAAGGTGGCCGCAGTGGCATGGAGCGTTGCTTGGCATCGAACCCTGACATCAACGTGGTTTACACCATCAACGAGCCCACCGCCTTCGGCGCTAACGTAGCGCTCGAGGCCGCAGGTAAGACCATCGGTGAGGACGTCTACGTCGTCTCCGTTGACGGTGGTCTTGCTGGTGTTCAGGCAGTCGCTGACGGCCAGATTCAGGCTACTGCTCAGCAGTACCCCCTGAGAATGGCATCGTTCGGCGTGGAGGCCATCTTCGAAATTGCTAACGGTGGCGCGGCTCCGGCCAACACCTCGGCAAACGGTCAGTTCTTCGACACCGGCGTTGCGCTGTGTACCGATGACCCGCAGGACAACGTCGTAGCAGCTGCGCAGGAGACTTCGCAGTACTGCATCGACAACGCTTGGGGATAATCTCTCCCAGCAGTAGTTAGGGATGTTGGGGGGTCGGTTTCGGCCCCCCAACAGCTCTTCTACAGGGTTTTTGCGCGTGGAAGCCAGCGCGTAAATGAATTGGGAACCATGGCTTATAGTTTTTTATTGAACGTCTAACGGAGGGCAAAAAGAGTGAGCGACCAGTCTTCGAGCAACGATGCTGTAGGCACAGAGTTTCAGTTAGAGCGGACCCCGCTGCGACGTATTCAGATGACTCTCCACCGCTATCCATGGTTGAGCTCATTGATTGTGTTGCTTGCGGTGGTTATTTTCTTTGGCGCGATCAATGAGCGCTTCCTGTTGCCTGCCACGATCTCGCTCATGGTTCAGCAGACAGTCATCGTGGGAAGCCTGGCGATCGCCCAGGCTTTGATCATCCTCACTGCTGGAATCGACCTCTCTATCGGGTCAATCATGATTTTCGGCCAAATGTTAATGGCCAACCTCGCCGTCTACGTGGTTGCTTCGAACGTACTTCCGATAGCCGGGCAGAATCCCTACGTAGCGATGTTCCTCGGAGTGATCGCAGCGGGGCTCGCCGGAGCAATCAATGGGTTCCTCATTGTGCGGTTCGGGCTGCCACCCTTCATCGTCACGCTCGGCACCTGGAGCGTTTTCATGGGCCTTACTCTTATCTTCTTCCGGGCGCGAACCATTCAAGGTCCGGAGATGCCCGAAGAAATGCTTTTCCTCGGGGAGGGTTTTCCGGTGGGTCCGTTCTTTGTCACCTACGGTCTCCTTCTTATGTTTGCGATGTATTTCGTCGTCGCGTGGGCTTTGCGCAACACCGCCTGGGGTAAGCACGTCTACGCCGTGGGTGATGACCCGGTAGCTGCCCAGCTCAGCGGTATCAACGCTAATCGGGTGCTCTTTAGTGTTTACCTGGTCGCTGGTCTGATTATGGGCATCACTGCGATCATCACTATCGGCCGTGTCGGCTCTGCTTCACCGAACGTCGACCCCATGCTCAACTTGCAGTCCATCACCGCTGTGGTGATTGGCGGTATCTCGCTGTTTGGTGGACGGGGTGCCGTCGTGGGAGCTCTCATCGGTGCGCTGATCGTTGTTGCCGTCGAAATGGGACTGTCTCTCGCCGGAGTAGACCAGGCCTACAGGACAGCGTCTATCGGAATTTTGGTCATCATCGCCGTCGGTGTCGACCAGTGGATTAGGAAGGTTAAAGCATGAGCGAACCCATTGTTAAGGCTCGAGGACTCGTCAAGCGGTTCGGCAGTGTTACCGCTCTTAACGGTGCCGACTTTGACCTCTTCAAGGGCGAGGTTCTCGCCGTAATCGGTGATAACGGTGCCGGCAAGTCCAGTTTGATTAAGGTTTTTGCGGGTGCGCACACTCCCGATGAGGGTCAGATGTGGGTGAACGGCGAAGAAGTTTCCTTCGGGAGCACCCAGGAAGCACGTGCTCACGGTATCGAAACCGTGTTCCAGACCCTTGCGGTGGCCCCTGCGCTTGATATCGCCTCGAACCTCTTCTTGGGGCGCGAGGTGCGCAAAAAGGGTTTCATGGGAACAGTGTTCCGCCAGCTAGACAAAAAGGGTATGCGTCGCCAGGCAGCTGAATTTCTGGAAAGCCTGGGAATCAGCACACTTCAGGACATCACCCAGGCCGTTGAAACCCTTTCGGGTGGTCAGCGCCAGGCGGTCTCCGTTGCGCGCGCCGCAGCGTTTGGAAGCCAGGTCATCATCCTGGATGAGCCAACGGCAGCGCTCGGTGTCCGGGAGTCGGCAAAGGTTCTTGACCTCATCAAAGACCTGAAAGAACGCGGTCTGACCGTAGTGCTGATTTCCCACAACATGCCCCAGGTGTATGAGGTTGCTGACCGTATCCACGTGCAGCGCCTCGGCAAGCGAGCAGCGGTGGTGACCCCGAAGTCTGCTTCCATGAACGACTCGGTGGGCATCATGACCGGTGCCATTGACATCCCAGACACGGACCAGCAGCTGTCACCTTTGTAGGACGGGGTCTGGTTTCAGGCTCTGAGTCCGCTAAAGGTTGCTGATTCGGTCGAGCAGGCCGTTCCCCTCCGGAAGTTGCGGAATTAACAGTGCTTGTAACAGGTGGTAGGCGTCTGGCTTGCCCTGGGCTACTGTCGATGCTGGCGAGCCTGAGGAGTCAAGCTCATGATGCCAGCTGCCGTGCGTCGAGTCCTTAAACCGAGCGTGAAGATGTTCAGACCATCGAAGGACGTCTTCGTGCGCGTCGCTGAGGAGTTTGCTGGAGTCGACCTGAGCTGCCGCGCTGATGGCCTCCGCAACCACCCACATGAGCCTCTGGGTGACCACGGGTTGTGACTCCCAGTCGAGAGTGTAAACAAAACCCTCCCGGCCATCTGCTGCCCAGCCCACACTGCGTGCTTTCTCGTAGAGGCTGCGAGCGGCATCAGGAACCCAGTCAGCTGCGGGAAGCGAATTCCCGTGTAGCTCCAGTAAGAGACGCGACCACTCGAAGAGGTGGCCTATCGTGACGCCAAAGGGGCGGAACTCATCGGCAGGGGAGTCCTCGTTGAACCCCGGGTTTTGAGCCCCGTCGGCCTCGAAATGCTCGGGCATCATCCAGTCTCGTGAGCGGGCGTGGGTGTTCACCATAAAGTCGCTAATGTCCAGCGCTCGATCCAGCAGCGAGCTATCCCCGGTCGCCGCATGGGCAGAAATCAAGGCTTCGACTGCGTGCATGTTGGCGTTTGCTCCCAAATAGGGCTCCTCGAGGGAGAAGTCCTGGTTGTAGGAGTTAGCAAAGATGCCGAGATCCTCTCGCCAAAACTTTTCAAAAAGGACCTCGAGAGCGGTGTTGGTAAGCGTGGCAGCACCAGGAATGTTCAGAGACTGGGCAGTCGAGGCAGCGAGAAGCACAAACGCGGTGTCATACGCGTTTTTTCGACCGGAATCCCCAAAGCCAGGCGCAATGCTGAAGAAGCCACCGTTTTCACGGTCATAAAAATCCTTCGACAGCGAGGCAATCCCGCGGTGCGCGAGTTCGGCGGTCCCGGAAAAACCCAGTTTGCTGGCAATGGCAAAAGTAAAGGTCATCCTCGCAGTGATGAGCATCGAGGGGGCGGCGTCCGGGGTGATGGAACCCTCAGCGCCGAGGTGCCCAAACCCGATTTCTGCGTTTGCCGACTTCTTGGCAAAGTGAATAAGTCGTTCTACCTGCTGAAGGTCCAGTGATGCAGGGGTGCTGGGCACCGCTTACACCGTTCCTTTTTGCGCAATAAAGCAGCTGTAGGGGGCAGTTTCGAGACACTGCACGATGACCGCGCACTCTTTGGCTCGATTGTAAAAGTCCAGGCGCGGGATAAGGCCAAACTGAAGCTCGCTCGGATGACTCTTCGACGCTATTTCCCGCACCGCCTCATGGGTGAGGGTTGCCGGCTGCTGGTCATCAGATTCCATCCGTGACAGAGGCTGGTCGATAAAAGTGTCGAGAGGGAAAACGCTGAAGACTGCTTCGCAAGCTCGCGTAATGCTGATTTCTCCGAGGTGGATGACCGGCGCTCCTGAGGCGTAGCTGGGGTAGTTTCGATCAACAATCGCAATCTTTTCCCCGTGACCGAGCTCATCGAGTGCTTTCAGGAGCGACCCTGTGAGGACAGGATCAATGTTCTTCAGCATGTGGTCTCCTTTGTTCGCCGGCACCGGGTCGCCTACCGCGGGTCTCCCGACACGATACTAACGGCCTGTCTTTCAGGGAGTTCCTCGTTGTTAGGCCCACGGCATGGGAATATCTCGGATTGGCATAGCGTCATCAGGGATTGCGGGGAGCGGTGTCACCCCTGCTCGAATGCACAACCAGCGGAGCTGTGTGGGGCTATTGGGCACACATCGCCAGGTCCTCATGACCCCGATCCCCACATGAACTACGGTTCCCGGGTGCACATCGATCAGCTCATCGTCGAGACCCATCTGGCCCTCGCCTTCAAGGAAAATGTAGACCTCATCGATTTCCGAGTGGCTGTGCCAGTAACCGGCCTCTTCGCCCGCTTCGTAGGCGGTTGCTGTCATGCCGATGACATCGCCCCCTAACTCATGATCAATCACGCGGCGACCTGTGCGGGTGGTTTCCGGAACGAACCCGCCGTAATGGGCTCGCCAGGTATCCATGGAACCGATATTGGTGATGCTGTAGTTGCTCATGGGCCACCAGCGTACTCGGACCCCACTTATGACCCGAGGCTCGGCCCTCACCTGCCGGTACCCTCAAGGTATGAGCGACTGGCACCGAGCGCCATTGAGCGAGCTGCACGCATCGCTCCGCCGAGGGGACATTGCTGTTGCTGATCTCGTTCGCCACTACCTGAATCGCATCACCGAACACAATTCGAGCATCAACGCTCTCGTCCATGTTGCCGGCGACTACGCCCTGGAGCATGCCGAACGCTCGCAGAGCAGTATTTCCGCGCTCGACACCCCAGCCCTCAGCGGCCTCCCGAGTGCCGATAAAGATCTCGTTGCCCGGGCGGGAATGCCCACAGGATACGGATCCCTTACATCGAAGGGTCTTCCGGTTGCCACGACCTCCGATCCGATGGCGCTATGGCTAGACCAGGTTGGTGCCATCAGCATCGGCAAAACCGCCACGTCGGAATTCGGGATGTCGGCGTCGACAGAATCCCTCGCTTCTGGCCCCACACGCAATCCCCACGACCTCAAACGGTCGGCGGGAGGCTCCAGCGGGGGAGCCGCGGCTGCAGTCGCTGCCGGTTTAGTGCCCTTCGCACCAGGTTCCGACGGGGGAGGCTCCATCCGAATCCCAGCTTTTGCGTGCGGTCTTGTCGGGTGGAAGCCTTCCCGTGGGCTGATTCCCGCGGGATCAGGATGGGAGTCGATAGCTGGACTGGTTGTCCCAGGCCTCATCACGCGGTCCGTCACAGACCTTGCCTACGTTGCTGAGCAGCTGATCCACGGTGATCTTCACTGGTCGACGCAGGCGCCACGGGAAGCTCGAACCTACAGTCGCGCCATCGAATCACCCGTGCGAGGCCTGACCATCGGAGTGACGACTGCCGCGCCATGGCCCGCGAGTTGGGGAGTTGAGCCCGACGCGGAGGCTGTCAGGGCCCTTGATATCGCGAAGAACGCTCTTGTTGATGCCGGGCACTTCGTGAGGGAGCTTCCGTGGCGGCCTGACCAGTCCTATGCGGAGAATTTCCTGACGGTCTGGGCCGCCTCAGCGGCCAGTGTTGCGGTACCCGCTGCGAGGGAAGACTCTCTCGAGCCACTGACGCGTTTTCTGCGAGAACGAGGACAGGAAACCAGTGCCGTGGATTTGGCTGCCGCCGTGGCGGCGCTGCGGCTCTTTGAGCGCACCACCATCGAAACATTCAGCGGGTGCGATGTGGTGATGACCCCGGGGCTGAATGGTCCGGCCCCCGCATTGGGTTGGTTAGACGCCACGAATCCGGAACGTAATTTTCGCCAGCAGGTTCAGCTCACGCCGTGGACGAGTTTTGTCAACGTCGCGGGCCTGCCGGCCCTCGCTGTGCCCGTCACTTACGCGCGTGGCCTACCCCTGGGAGTCCAACTTATTGGCCGCCCAGGAGGCGACGGAACTCTGATGGGTGCTGCACAGCAGATTAGCGAACGACTACCTGAGGCACAGAAGTGGCCCCAGGGTTTCGAATAGAAACGGTTAGAGGTCTTTTGTGTCAGCGCTCTGCGTTGGCAAAGAAACGGCGTGGTGAGGCATTGCTGTTGCCGCCCCCGCGGTTTTCACCGATTCGGATGCGGCGCGACAGGCCGCATCAAGGGCATCGAGATCCTCTGCGCCGGCATCACGATGGGCCACGAAATTACCGGCAAGGCAATCACCAGCGCCCGTGGTGTCGATGGATTCCACTTTGGGCGCGTTCACGAAACCTATGTGGGCTCCTTGGCTAAACAGCGTCGCACCGGCCGCTCCCTGAGTGAGCACAACGGTGCGGTTGGCGCTCAGCGACCGGGCGGCTTCCTCGGAATCATCAAGCCCTGCAACAATGCGGGCTTCGTGCTCGTTGAGCAGCAAGATATCTACCAATTCCAAAAGCTCGTTCGACGTATTTTCTGCCGGCGCGGGAGTCAGCACAACCAGAGCGCCAGCATCGTGGGCTAGTTTTGCGGCCTGGAGATTGAGTGCGAGCGATACTTCCTGCTGCAACACGACGTGGCTTGCCTTGGTAACTCGGGACTCGAAATCGCTCCCATCAAAGGATTCGGCCGCTAGATTTGCTCCACCCACGACCATGATCGAATTTTCTGCTTTGGCGTCGACTTGAATGATGGCGCGTCCCGTTGGGGAGGACGTCACGGTCGCACTGAGCGTCAGGGGTTCCGTGCCGAGAAAATCAGCAAGAAAATCCGCCCCAGAATCCTTGCCGACCGCACAAAAGAACGCCACTTCAGCGCCCGCGCGCGCGGCTGCTACCGCTTGATTAAGGCCTTTGCCCCCCGGAAGTTCGTCATAGGTATCGGCAAAAACTGTTTCCCCGGGTTCGGGGAGGCGTTGCCCTCGAACAAAAAGGTCAACGTTGGCGCTACCCACCACAACAACGGACATGGCAACCACTTTCTCTACGGTGTGACTATCTGTACAACCTAATAGCAGCGGGTGTCAGTTGCGGCAGGCTTCCGGTGCTGGGGGCCCGTTGCGCCTAAACGAGCAGTTCCTCCAGTTCCATCCACCGCTCCTCTGCTGCAACGAGTTGGCGGTGAAGATTGGCGCGTTCTTCGGCAAGCGTTGTCAGGGTTTCTAGGTCTGTCTGGTCCTGCGCGGCTAGCTGCTGGTCTTTGTCCGAAATCTGTTGGGTGAGATCGGCAACTTTTCTCAGGAGTGCTTTATGTTCCTTTTCCGCAACACGGTGTTCTTTACTTCCTGGCCTCAGTGTTGTCGAGGATGCCAGAACCTCTTGGGGTGCCGGTTCTGTTGCGGGTGAGCTGCGCTGGCTCTCCAGGGCAAGATATTGGTCCACCCCACCGGGGACATGACGAAATTCGCCGTCAATCACGGCGTATTGCTGGTCTGTTACCCGCTCAAGGAGGTACCGGTCGTGGGAAACCACAATCAGGGTTCCTGGCCACGTATCCAGCAGGTCCTCCATCGCCCGGAGCATTTCCGTGTCGAGGTCGTTCGTGGGCTCATCGAGAAGCAACACGTTGGGTTCCTTGAGCAACTCCAACAGGAATTGGAGCCTGCGGCGCTGCCCGCCGCTGAGCTCGTGCACGCGAGCCGAGAGGTGGCGAGAGGAAAAACCCAGTCGCTCGAGGAGTTGCCCAGGGGTCATCTCGACGCCGTCAGCTTGGTACGTCGTCTTCTCCCGCGCAATCACTTCGCTCACGCGGTCGCCGGCAACCTCATCGAGGGTCGCCAGACGTTGATCAAGCAAACTCAAGGCCACGGTGGATCCCCGGGAAACCCGACCGCTCGTGGGCGAGAGGCTTCCTTCAAGGAGCTTCAAGACGGTGGTTTTTCCGGCTCCGTTGGCGCCAAGAATTCCTGTTCTCTCACCTGGCGCGAGTCGCCACGTGAAGGGCTTCAGGATGACTCTGTTCTCGCGCGATACGGAAACATCTTCCAGCTCGATGACTTTCTTGCCCAATCTGGTCGTGGAGAGCCTGCTGAGCGTCACCGGGTCACGAATTTCTGGAACATCGTTGATCAAAGCGTTGGCCGCCTCGATGCGAAATTTAGGCTTTGCCGTTCTCGCCGGCGCGCCGCGTCTCAGCCACGCGAGCTCTTTCTTCAGCAGATTCTGGCGTTTTGCTTCCGTCACCGCCGCGCTGCGCTCGCGCTCAACGCGTTGAAGCACGTAGGCCGCATACCCACCCTCGTAAACATCCACTGTTTGGTCGTGCACTTCCCACGTGTTCAGAGTGGTGGCATCCAGAAACCATCGGTCGTGTGTCACCACAACGAGCGCCCCGGAGCCTCTGCTCCAGCGGGAATTAATGTGCTCGGCAAGCCAGGCAACACCGGTCACGTCTAAATGGTTGGTCGGCTCGTCCAAGAAAAGAATGTCCCACTCGCCCACCAACAGGGCCGCCAGCGAGACTCGCCGACTCTGTCCTCCACTGAGCTCACCGATGCGGGTGTCCCAGGACACGTCGCCCAGAAGCCCTTTGAGAACGTCCCGTATTTTGGGATCTGCGGCCCACTCGTGCTCGGGTCGATCTCCGACTACGGCTTGCGCGATGGTGAGATCACGAGAAATCGTGTCGCTCTGGTCGAGCATTCCGATGCGCACACCGCCGCGCGGGGTAACGGTTCCGCCATCCGGCGCCTTCCTGCCCGAAAGCAGTTGGATGAGCGTTGATTTCCCCTCGCCGTTGCGCCCCACCACCCCGATCCGGTCGCCCTCTTCAATCCCGATGGTGAGTGCATCAAACACCACCCGGGTGGGGTATTCCAGGTGGAGGTTATGCGCCCCGAGTAAATGTGCCACCGCTCGAGCCTAGGTGACTAAAGGTCGAGAGCTTGGCGGGTTGGGCCTAGTAGCGGCTTCGGTGTTTTTCTTGTTCTAGAACGTCTTCTAAATCCGCAAGTCGTTTGAGACCAGCCAAAGGTTTGAACATGCGGTGGTTTGTGCGCAGTTGGTCCTGGTTCTCGTTCAAGAAATTCCAGTACCCGGCGCTCAACGGGCAACCCTTTTCTCCGACCCGAACGCTGGGGCTGAAGACACAACTCTTGCAGTAGTTCGTCATCGTGTTGATGTAAGCACCACCGGACGTGTAAGGCTTTGTTGCCACCATGCCGCCATCGGCGTATTGGCTCATTCCAATGACGTTTGCCGGCATGACCCACGGGGTTCCGTCGACAAAAGCGTCGATAAACCATTCGTTGAGCACCTGGGGGTTGACCTGTCGCTGCAAGGCCCAGCTTCCCAACACCATCAAACGGTTGATGTGGTGGCTCCACCCACGCTGGCGAACCTCCTCCAAAACATGGGACAGGCAGCGGGACTGCACCAGGGAGGAGTCAAGCTCGGCAAAAGCCCGGGGTAATTCAGCCTGGTGGTTGAAGTAGTTCTTTTCAACGAAGTCTTCGCCCAGATGCCAGTAGAGGTGCCACACCCAATCCCGCCACCCCATGATCTGGCGCACAAATCCCTCCACACTGGCAATATCAACACCCCCCGCGCGATATTCCTCGAGCGCGCGGTCGATGACCTCTCTGGGATCCAGCAACCCGAGGTTCATCGCCGGGCTCAGAAGCGAATGCGACATCGCCCAGTCGCCCACCATGGCGGCGTCCTCACTCGGACCAAAAGTGGCAAGTCGGTCCTTCATAAACACTTCTAGCGCTTCCAAGGCCTCTGCGCGAGAGGCGGGGAATAGGCGGGGCCCGTCCTCGCCGATGAAGCTGACTTCCCCGCGGGCCTCCAAGTCGTCCAAATAGGCCCGAACCTCGTCGTCAATGGCGTCTTCGCTTGGGTACCAGGCGGTTGGCACCCCCAGCGTGTCCACACCCTTGGGGGGTGGCTGGCGGTTTTCCTTATCGAAGTTGTAAGCACCACCCTCCGGGGTGGGTGTGCCCGAGGCGTCCGGTGTCATGAGAATGCCCGTGGACCTTCGTCGGTCCTGATAAAAGTTCTCCATCACCAGGCGCTTACCGCCCTGCATTTCTGCCCAATGCGCGAAATCTTCCTCGGAAGATACAAACCCTCGGGATGGCTCCACGTCCACCGGGCTGGTCATCGCGAGATCATCCAGCAGGCGCCGGAGCCCGCGGGATGTGGGGTTGACCACAGAAAAAGTGAGCCCCGCCAACGCGCTGTGATAGTCCTGGCCCCTCACGACGGTGGCGCGGTCGCCGAGCTCAGCACTGCGATGGCGCAAGGCCGAGAGGATCAGGTGGGCTTTTTGCCGATGGTACCGCCGACGCTTGAGCGGAGAAAGAACCTCAGGGATGATGATGGCTCCGCCGTCATCAAAGTGCGGCCCAAGTTGGTCGGCAAAGAGAACGCGAGGCCGCTGCGTCACCATGAGACGCAGCTCGCTCCGAGTGTCGCTGGCACCGGGAAGTGATCGAGGTTATTCCGGGCAGTCGAGCTCACCGCTCGGTCTCTTTTTTGGCGTTGGGCTCGGGGGAGTCGTCATCGAAGGGCGAGCCCATGCGCCCAGCGGTGGCCACGAGATCCGGGTCAAGCCTCGACTTGATGGCGCTGGCGACAATGGCTACGAGCAGGATGGCTCCGATGACATAGAGGCTCGTGCTGGTCTCGATCTTGGGGAAAAAGTCCCAAATTTCGTGTGCCCATAAGAGAATCAACTTCACCCCAATAAAGACCAGAATGAATGAGAGGCCCAGCGAGAGATAAATGAGTCGGTCGAGCAGGCCCTTCAGGATGAAATACAGCGCGCGGAGCCCCAACAGGGCAAAAGCGTTGGCGGCAAAAACCAGGAACGGCTCTTGCGTCACGCCGAAGGTTGCGGGAATCGAGTCAAGAGCGAAGAGTAAGTCCGTTGATCCAATGGCAATCATCACCAGAAACATCGGAGTTGCCAGGCGCCGGCCGTTTTCCCGGGTGAACAGTTTGGTGCCGTCATATTCCTCAGTGAAAGGAATGCGTTTCTTGAGTTGCCGGACCACAAAGTTTTCTGATGGGTCGGGGTCTTCGTTCCAGTGGCGCATCAAACCAAAGCCGGTCCAAATCAGGATGGCTCCAAAAATGACAAAAGTGAACGCGAAGTAGGCCAGAGCTGCGGCTCCAATTGCAATAAATATTGCTCGGAGAAACAGTGCCAAGAGCACACCGATGAGCAGAACCCGCTGTTGATACTTCGACGGGACCGCGAACTGGGTGAGGATGATGGCAAAGACAAAAACGTTGTCGACAGAGAGCGACTTTTCGACCAGGTAGGCGGCGAAATATTCCGTCCCGAACACCGGACCGGCGCTCCACCACACCCACATCCCGAAGGCGAGGGCCACCGCGACATAGAAAACCGACCACCACGCTGCTTCGCGAAAGTTGATGTCTCTTGGACGTTTGCTGAACGTCAGAAGGTCGAGCACAAGAAGAGCAGTGATGACGCCAAGAATCGTTGCCCACGTGGCAAAAGTGACGTCCATAGTTACTCCCCGGTCGTGGATTGGTATCAGTCTAGGCACTCCGGTGTGGCGTCGCTGAAGCCCACCCGAGAATTGCTCCCTAGACTTTGAGAATGCAGGACATGGAACGAAACGCGCGTCTCTGGCGGATAGTGGGGTGGGTGTTTCTCGTCATCGCGATCGTGGTGGTCGCCGGGCCCCAGCTGCTGGACCTCGTGACGGGGGCGTAGGTGAAGCTTGTGTCCGCGGCACTCAACGTCCTGCGTGGAGGCCTCATCGGTCTTGCCGAGGTAGTTCCCGGCGTTAGCGGCGGTACGGTCGCCCTGGTTGTGGGGGTCTATCAGACGGTGATTTCTTCGGCGGCGCATTTTTTCCGAGGACTGTTTGCCGCCGCGCGGGGGGAATTCTCGGCGCTGCGCCGAGACTGGGCTCACGTCCGCTGGGCTGTGCTGCTTCCCCTGGGGCTCGGCATGCTGGGGGGAATTGTTGCGGGTGCTGCCCTACTTGAGCCACTGATTGAGGCTGAGCCAGCGGTGGTTCGCGCCGTTTTCGCAGGGCTCATCCTGGCGTCTTTGTGGGTTCCGCTGCGTATGGCGGGATCGTGGAGTGCGGGAATGCTTGTCCTCGCCCTTGCAGCGGCGGCAGGAATGTTTTTTCTTGCAGGTGTGCCACCGCTGCAGACCGCAGGTCCATCTCTGTGGTTGGTCGCTCCGGCGGCTGCACTGGCGGTGTGTGCGCTGGTGCTACCCGGGGTTTCAGGCTCTTTTCTCCTTGTGATTCTTGGCCTTTACCAACCAACCTTGGCCGCCGTCAACGACCGAGATGTCGCGTACCTGGGTGTTTTTGTTGCCGGAGCTATCGTCGGGTTAGCGCTCTTTGTCCGTGTTGTTCAATACCTGCTCACCACTTTTCGTGCTCTCACCCTTGCGCTCATGACGGGTTTGATGGCCGGTTCGCTCAGAGCCCTCTGGCCGTGGCAGGGCGAAGACCGCGACCTGATTGCACCTGGTGAGGATGTCGGCAGTGTGGTCTTGGCGGTGATTCTTGCCATGGCCTTGGTGATTACTCTTCTTGTGGCAGAAAGGTACCTCTCACCGCGCGTTAACGCAGCCCCGAGAGAGTAGGGGGAGCGAAAGAGTGGAAACCATGATGCCCACGGTGTTGTTTGTGTGTGTTCACAATGCTGGACGCTCCCAGATGGCTGCAGGGTTTCTGCATCACCTCTCCTCAGGCAAAATTCGGGTGCTCTCAGCTGGCTCGGAGCCGGCCGACTCCCTCAATCCGGGGGCGGTGAGTGCGATGGCAGAAGAAGGCATTGACATTTCCCAGCGGGTACCAGAGCTGCTGGCTGTATCCGCGGTGCAGGAAAGCGATGTGGTCATCACGATGGGCTGTGGCGATGCGTGCCCCATTTTTCCCGGCAAGCGCTACGAGGATTGGGACCTGGCTGACCCCGCCGGCTTGGCAGTGGAGGATATTCGTCCGATCAGAGATGACATTAAAGCGCGGGTGCTGCGCCTTATCTCGGAACTCCTGGCGCCGCAGTAGTTCCCGCTTCTACACTGGCGACTATGGTCGATAGTCCTTGGGCGCTGGTAACCGGTGCCAGCAGCGGTTTGGGAACCGAGTTTGCTCTTCAGTTGGCTCGTCGTGGACATTCGGTGGTCCTGGTGGGTCGAGATGCAAGCCGCCTCGAGTCCGTGGCAGAGTCCCTCGCCCCGATGGGTGTTGACACGGAAGTGCTCGTGGCCGATCTTCACCATCCTTCGGCGGTGGCGCGCGTGGCAACCCGGCTTAAATCGACGGGCAGGCCGATTCGGGTGCTGGTCAACAACGCGGGCTACGGCATCCACGGTGCTCTGGCGACAAGTGACCTCGTTGAGGAGCGAGACCACCTCGCCATCCATGTCACGGTGCCCTTGGAGCTGACAAAAGCTGCCCTACCCGGGATGTTGGAGCGTGGGGAAGGACGCATCATTTTGGTTTCCAGTGTTGCGGGCTATCTTGCGCGCGGGACGTACTCAGCGCATAAAGCCTGGGGCCTCAGTTTGGCCCGCTCCCTCAATGCTTCCCACCGACGTGACGGCGTGCATATCAGCGCCGTCGCCCCTGGTTTCACGCGAACCGAATTCCATCAGCGCATGCGCATGTCGGTTGACGCGTTTCCCGCGGTCATGTGGCTGCGCGCGGAGAGGGTCGTTCGCGACGCGCTCCACGGTGTGGAAGCCGGTCGAGCCGTCGTGGTCCCGAGCATTCGTTACCGACTACTGGTTGGGGTCTCAAAAATGCTTCCGGCCCGCACCCACCAGTGGGGAACTTAGGCGGAGACTAGCTCGGCTTCTTCTTTCAGCGAGGCCTTCCAGGCGACCAGCTTTTGGACGGTTGGGCTGCTGTCTTCGCGGAGCCGTTCCATGGCGTCTTCGGGCACGGAATAATTCACGGCCACGAAGGCACGGACGGTCTCGGAAGGGTCCATGGCGAGTGTTCGGAGCACATCGCAGGGGGCCTGGGCGTTTCGCGCAAGACAGGTACGGACGCCCTCGTTGGGGTCCTTCGCGAGCGCCTCATAAACCTCGAGGGGTGCATGGTACGAGAGCGCCGCACTCTCGCGAATTTTGGGGTTGGGGTCCGATGCCATCCGCGAGATTCTCGAGATTTTCGTTTCTGTGATGGCGGGGGAGAGGAAGGCCGCGACGGGGCTGTCGCTTCGGCCATTCGCGACGGCTTCCGCCATTTGTTCACGCTGAGCTGTGGTGTTAAAACGTATGCAGGACATTCCCACACACTAAGTCCTAGGCCCACAAACACTCGGATTCACCGTGCTGTTTTGCTGAGAATGTGCTGGAAATGTGGCGACCGGAATCACGGTGCGGACAAAAAAGTTGGCCACAAAGGTGAGTCACGAGCAGGTCGAAAGTTCAGGTAGTGTAAGGACGTCTTCAAAGGAGTCTGATGAGCGAAACACCAGTCGGGTCTGGCCCGTCGGATAACCCCGACGAGACAATCAAGTTTGGCCCGGATTTTCAGCAGAAACTGCAAAGTCTCGAATCTGGTGTCTCCCTCGAAGAGCAAGAAATCATTGGTGCGCTTCCCCAGGATTCAGCACTGTTGATTGTTCGCAAGGGTCCCAACGCCGGCGCGCGGTTCTTGCTCGATCAGGACTCCACTGTTGCGGGTCGGCACCCAGAAGCCGACATTTTTCTTGACGATGTGACTGTGTCCCGTCGGCACGCTGAGTTTGTGCGCCACCACCGGTCCTTCGAAGTAAAAGACTTAGGTTCGCTCAACGGCACCTACTTTGACGGTGTTTTGGTGGACCAAGCACTCCTGCACGATGGTGCGGAGGTTCAAGTGGGCAAATTCCGGATGACGTTTTACGCATCGCGATCCAGTGTTCTGCCGGAGGGCTCGGCATGAGCGCCTCCGCGCGCCGGCAGGTAGCTGGCTCTCCTCGCCTAACGCTCCTCTCGATTGGTCAAGTGCTCGCCAAGCTGACCCCCGAATTTTCTGACCTTTCCCCGTCAAAGCTTCGCTTCCTGGAAGATCGTCAGCTGGTCTCACCGGAGCGGACCCCCGCGGGGTATCGGACGTATAGCCCTGCTGACGTGGAGCGGCTGCGGTTTGTCCTGACCGTCCAGCGCGATCACTACTTGCCGCTGCGTGTAATCAAGGATTACCTCGATGATGTCGACTCAGGAAAAAACCCGAGTCTCCCCAACGGAACGAAGGCCGCCGGTGCCGTCAGCGCAAGCCCCAACGCCCGGTATTCGCGCCAGGATCTGTTGCAGCAGTCGGGCGCGCTCGCCAGTGTTCTTGATGCTGCTGTCACTTCCGGTCTGATCGAAGCAAAAAAGGTGTACCTGGCCCAGGATCTTGTCATTCTGAAAGCGGTGGTCGAGGCCTCCAAGTTTGGTATCGAACCTCGCCATTTGCGCGGGATGAGGTTGGCCGTGGATCGCGAAATGAGCCTTGTGTCACAGGCAGTTGCCGCCTCCGCGCGGGGGTCACAGAAAATGTCCACCAGTGAGTTTCAGGACAAAGCAAGCGAATTATCAGAAGTTCTCTTGACCATGCGGGGTGTTCTCACGAGGGACGCCATCGACCGGCTAGAGTCGTAGCGAGCGGGAGGCCGACACGCCGGTCGCGGCCGGGTGGTTCTCCCCAGATTTTTTCCCACGAGGGGTATCGTGAGCGGGCCCCCTTGAGGGTCAACTAGAGGATGAAGGTTAGGTCGAACATGGTTTCCTCAGACATTTCTAATGAGCGATACGCCCAGGATTTGCTGTTCACCGATGGCATGCCGATTATCGAGCAAGAGCAGGGCTATCGGGGAAACATTGCGGCAAACGCTGCAGGCATCACGTATCGCCAGTTGGACTACTGGGCACGCACAGGCCTCGTCGAACCCACCGTCCAGGTGGCGCACGGGTCCGGTTCGCAGCGTTTGTATGGGTTTCGAGACATCCTGGTGTTGAAACTCGTGAAACGACTGCTCGACACAGGTATCTCTCTCCAGCAGATTCGGGTCGCCGTGGACCAACTCCGTGTCTCGGGGATCAGTGATCTTGCGGAAACAACCCTGATGAGCGATGGGGCCAGCGTTTACCTGTGTACCTCTAACGACGAAGTCATCGACCTGGTGTCGCAGGGCCAGGGAGTCTTCGGAATTGCCGTGGGCAAAGTCCTGCGTGAGGTGGAAACGTCCCTCGTCTCCGTCGAGGCAACCTCCGTGGGACAAGACCCACGGGACGAGCTGGCTGCTCGACGCAACCAGCGCGCGAGCTAAGAAGCGGCGTTTTCTGGCTCAGCCAGCTGCACGGACCGAACAATACGATCCAAAATCAGGTCAAAGTTGGCGGCCATTTCCACGGCGCTTTCTCCGGGCCAAATGTGGACGGGGCTCGCAGCTCCCTGAGCCTGCTGGAGCGCCACTCTCTCCGGTAGTTCTGGCTGCATCACCAGAGCCCCAAACATCTCTTTCATCTCGTCAATCCGGAACTGGTGCTCGATCGATTGCGGCCTCACACGGTTGACGACCACTCCTAGAGGCTGCAACCGGGGCGACACTCCTCGACGCAGCTCGTCGATCGCCCGAAAAGCTCGCTGGGTTGCCGCGACGGAGAAGAGGCCAGGTTCTGTGACGATGGCGACACGGTCGCTCGCGGTCCAGGCCATCCGCGTGAGCCCATTGAGCGAGGGCGGGCAATCGATGAGGACAATGTCGTAATCGTCTTCCACCGCCGCAAGAATCTCTTCAACGCGCCAAATCTGCTTCTTGGTCAGTGTCGGCTCATCGTGGGCCATGGACGCGGGGGAGCCCAGCAATACGTCAACATTCCCTTTGTGCGAGCGCGTCCACCCGCTCGGGGCAATCGCATTTTTGACTTGCGACGCTCGTGGGGCCGAGAGAAGGTCGGCAATGTTGAGGTGCTTTCCCAACGTCACATCCATACCCGTGCTGGCATCGGACTGTGGATCCATATCGACCACCAGCGTGCGAAAGCCTCTAGCAAATGACGCGGAGGCGAGTCCGAGGGTCACCGTTGTTTTGCCCACCCCGCCCTTGAGGGAACTTAAGCTCACAACCCGCATGACCGAAGTTTAGCCTTCGATAGTATTCAGAGTGGCTATAGGGGTCGGCGCGGGGAATTCTTCGCACGAAAGGTCGTACATGATTACGAAAATTCTCGTGGCAAACCGCGGGGAAATTGCAATTCGCGCTTTCCGGGCGGCAGTTGAGCTGGGGATGCGGACTGTGGCCGTTTTTCCCTACGAGGATCGCTATTCCCTCCACAGGATGAAAGCCGACGAGGCCTACCAAATCGGCGAGCCCGGGCATCCTCTGCGCGCCTATCTCAACATCGATGAGATTATGCGTGTCGCCCGAGAATCGGGCGCGGACGCGATTTATCCCGGCTATGGCTTCCTCAGCGAAAACCCCGATCTAGCCCAAGCCTGTGAGGACGCGGGAATCGTCTTTATCGGGCCACCTGCATCGGTCTTGAACATGGCGGGCAACAAAGTGACCGCCAAGGACTCTGCACGTGCTGCGGGGGTCCCGGTGTTGGATTCAACGGAAGCGACCACCGACCTCGACTCGCTGGTCGCTCAGGCAGATGGGCTGGGGTTCCCGGTCTTTGCGAAAGCTGTCGCGGGCGGTGGCGGGCGCGGAATGCGCCGGGTTGAGAAGAAGGAAGACCTGCGCGATGCGCTGGAAGCTGCAGCCAGAGAGGCCGAGACCGCTTTTGGCGATGGCCGAATGTTTCTTGAGCAGGCTGTTGTTCGACCACGGCACATCGAAGTTCAAATTGTCGCTGACGCAACAGGTAACACGCTCCATCTCTTTGAGCGGGACTGTTCTGTTCAGCGCCGACACCAAAAGGTCATCGAGATTGCCCCAGCACCGCTCCTGGATGATGCCATTCGTCAGGCAATCCTGCGCGACGCGGTGGCTTTTGCTCGGTCCATTGGTTACCGCAACGCGGGAACCGTGGAGTTCCTGGTCGATACTGCGGGGGCACGCAAAGGGCAGCACGTTTTCATCGAAATGAACCCGCGAATTCAAGTCGAACACACGGTTACCGAAGAAATCACCGACGTGGACTTGGTTCACACCCAGATGAGAATCGCTGCGGGGGAAACCCTGGAGGGCTTGGGACTATCCCAGGACACCATCACCCCGCGCGGCTTTGCCCTGCAGTGCCGCATTACGACGGAGGACCCTGCGGCAGATTTTCGGCCCGACACCGGGAAAATCACGACTTACCGTTCACCCGGTGGGGCCGGTATTCGGCTGGATGGTGGAACGGTGAGCCAAGGCGCCCAAATTTCGCCCTATTTTGACTCGATGCTCGCAAAAATGACGACGCGCGGACGTGATTTCCCGGCTGCGGTCGCCCGCGCGAAAAGGGGCCTCGCCGAATTTCGTATCCGAGGCGTCTCCACCAACATTTCTTTCCTGCAGGCTGTCGTTGAGGACGAAGCCTTTGCCGCAGGAGATATCTCCACGTCCTTTATCGAAGAGCGCCCGCACCTACTGACCTCCAGGCCCAGTAAAGACCGCGGAACCAAACTGATTACGTGGTTGGGAAATGTGACGGTCAACCAGCCCCATGGCGTCGGAGCGGGCGCCACGGATCCGGCACTCAAGCTTCCGGGGGTCCCCGAGGTGGCGCCACCCGCGGGCTCGAAACAACGGCTTGACGAGTTAGGGCCGGCGGGTTTTGCTGCAGCGCTTCGCGCTCAGACAACGCTTGCGGTGACCGATACGACGTTTCGCGACGCGCATCAATCGCTCCTGGCAACACGAGTCCGCAGCAAAGATTTGATTGCAGCATTGCCTGCGGTGTCTCACCTGACACCGCAGTTGCTATCGCTGGAATCCTGGGGCGGGGCAACGTATGACGTTGCCCTGAGGTTCCTCGGCGAAGATCCCTGGGAGCGCCTGGCTGCACTGCGGGAAGCGGTTCCCAACATCACCCTGCAAATGTTGCTGCGCGGCCGAAACACCGTGGGCTACACGCCGTACCCGGAAGCAGTGACTGACGCTTTCGTGGTGGAGGCTCAGGCGACCGGTGTGGACATTTTCCGGATTTTTGATGCGCTCAATGACGTCTCCAACATGAGGCCCGCTATCGATGCTGTCCTGGCAACGGAGAAAGCAGTCGCCGAAGTGGGGCTGTGCTACTCGGGTAACTTGCTCGATCCCTCCGAAGACCTCTACACCCTGGACTACTACTTGCGCTTGGCGGAGGGCATGGTGGAAGCGGGGGCCCACATACTCGCCATCAAGGACATGGCCGGTTTGC
>JAOHDU010000014.1 GCA_028096805.1 Pontimonas sp. | reverse complement strand
GAAATTGAGAGGGGATACTCAATTGGTCTAAACGCATGGGTGTCCCACGCCTTTGTCCCCGACGCGTACTCTTTTGAATCCGATAGCCTCCCTTCTCCCCCGTCTCGAGAGATAAAAACAATGTCTGAGGCTCTCGGACAACGGGCGGTGTCCCACCCCAACACCTTGCTGTTATTGCTGAGACCGAAACACCCTGAACTGTTGCACAGAATGGTGGAAGTACCCACAGCTCTGCGAGATCGGGCTTTCATGTATGGACGCCAGAACCTCCTCACTCAGAGTGACTTGGCTCTCCGAGAGGACCTCGGGCCGTTCCTCGTCAACCGATTCGAGGATATTGACGATAAGCCTGTTCTGATCGATAACGGAGCAAGTGTTGTAAGGATGATTGAAGTAGGCCTGTTTGCCGGCTTCACAAAGATAGTGCTACTCGGAATTGACCTCAATTCAAGCCAATACTTCTGGGAGGCTCCCGATGCTGACACAGGCCACCTCGACATGAGAAGCTCTTACCGACGCCCGCAGAATTCCAAGCACGACACCCTGGAAACACTAGATAGGCCCTACTCGAACCTGTTGTTTATCAAGGAGCTCGCGCTACTGGCCCCAAAAATCTTCAACGCGAACCTTTATCTCGGGACAGACGGCTCATCCCTCGCCGGCGCCATACCGCGTTACCCTTGGGCATCAGAAGAATTGTGAAAAATCCAACGTTCGCCAGCGATAGGAGTACCCTCGCGTGCCAGACCGTGACTCGCTGATTGAAATCAGTCCAGGTGTATTCGTATGGAATCTAAACGCAGACACTAGGCACGCTCTGGTCACCTCTGCAATAGGGGGGAGCTACCTTCAAGACTTTAAGGAATTCTCGCTTCCGACGTGGCAAGAATACGCTCAGCGTTGCGGTCTGGGCGTCGTTGTTTTTGCTGACGGGAGTGTCTCAGAGGAGACACTAGCCGGGTTCAACGGAGCGTGGCTCAAGATGCTCTTGCCTGAGCTGGTGGCAAAAGAATTTCCAAAAATCACAAGGCTTGCGCTTATCGATACCGACATCATCATTAACCCAGCTGCGCCGAATGTGTTTGACTCCACCCCGCACGGTCATGTCGGTGTTGTTCCGGAGTTTGGGCCAGACCCCACGAGGAACACCGAGTCGAGAAAACGTCTGGCCTTTCTCCGGAGGAAATACTATGACCCCTCATATCCGCTGGATTCAATACTTTTTGCTTCCGCAGAGCAGGTGTACGTGGAGGAAGGGTTTGAACCTCTAAGTGCCTCTTTCTGCTCTGGATTAATCGTGCTAGACGTTGTTTTTGCATCAGATTTTTCGGCGTGGTTCGAAGAAGCAAAGACTGCTGACCGACGGCTGGCAGTTGCGTGGGAACAAACCTATTTGAACCATAAGGTTCTTACCCAGCTACCTCACCACTGGCTAGAGTCGGAATTCCAGGTCATCTGGAATCTGGAGATGGCGAGTTCCCATCCTTCGCTTTACCAATTACGGGACCTCAGCCACACGGAGTTCGCGCAACATTGCGTGGCAGACACCCTGAATCGCGCATATTTTCTACATTTTGCGGGATCGTGGCCAGAGTCCACCGCATGGAAGAACTCGCCCCAGCGAGTAATCGACAAAATGGTGTCACTTTTCGAACCAGAGTTCCGGGAGTACCTCGGTACTCCGAGCACTGGAGTCGCACGTGGGAAGCTCCTCTTCCAGCCAGATTAAAGGTCTGGCTTTGCACTTCACGAATCCTCCTACGTCAGAGGTCTAAACTGTGGAATCAGTTGAGGCAAGCACATTCTTAGGAAAACCATGAAATTGCTCGTTACGGGGTCAGAGGGCTTCATAGGTTCACACCTGGTGGAAGAACTTGTTTACGCTGGCCACGAGGTCACAGCTTTCGTTCATTACAACTCCTTTAACTCTGAGGGGTGGCTCGACGCCCTGCCAGAAAAAGTGAGAAAAGCAGTCAAAGTAACCATGGGTGACGTGCGTGACTCCGGGTCGGTGCGCGCTGCGGTGAAAGGTCAGGATCGAGTCGCGCATCTCGCCGCGCTGATTGCTATCCCCTATTCGTACATCGCTCCGCACTCGTATTACGAAACAAATGCACTCGGTACTCTGAATGTCCTTGACGCCTGTCGCGATTTCGGAGTGGAACGCCTCGTGCATACCTCTACCAGTGAGGTTTACGGTAGCGCGCAGTACGTCCCTATCGATGAAAAACACCCGCTGGTGGGCCAATCTCCTTATTCGGCCTCGAAAATCGCTGCTGACCAGCTGGCGCATAGCTATTGGGCTTCGTTCGGGCTTCCCGTCACCACACTCCGCCCCTTCAACTCCTACGGCCCCCGGCAGTCTCAGCGAGCCTTCATTCCCTCTGTGATGGTCCAGGTGCTGAGCGGGGCTAGCAAGCTAAAGCTCGGATCTCTCGCCCCTACGAGGGACCTCACATTTGTGAAAGACACCGCTCGAGGTTTTGTCAAGGCACTGGAATCTGACGCTGGACTTGGTGAAGTCTTCAACATGGGCAGTGGATTTGAAATTTCGATGTCTGATGTGGTGGAGATGATTAGAACGATTAGCGACCAGCCATTTGATGTCGTAGAGGATTTCGAACGGCTGAGACCGAAGACATCAGAAGTAGCGCGGTTATGGTCTGACAGTTCGCAAGTAAAGGATATTTTTGGGTGGTCACCGGTGCACGCCGAAAAAGAAGGCCTCGTTCGGGGCCTTGAGAAAACGTATGAATGGTTTCGCAACCACTTTGGCAGCCCTGGCTATCAATCCAATTCCTATGTGGTCTAAGCAGATGGATCCACGTGCCGACGCTCAAGACATCGAGAGCATTCTCTCCGCGATTCGTTCTGTCTCCGGCGATGGTACGGCCGGGTTACACGAGCCGGTCTTTGCGGGAAACGAGAGGGCCTACCTGGTGGACTGCCTTGACAGCGGCTTCGTTTCTTCTGTGGGAGAGTACGTCACTCAGTTTGAAAGTGAATTGGCTAAATTCACAGGTGCCTCCCATGTCGTTGCTGTGACCAACGGGACCAACGCACTTCACCTCTCCCTCGTTGCATTGGGTGTCAAACCCGGCCAGGAGGTGCTTGTGCCCGCGATTAGTTTCGTTGCCACAGCGAACGCGGTCGCTCACGCGGGAGCGGTTCCTCACTTTGTGGATGTATCGACTGAAACCTGGGGCCTCGACCCCCAAGCAGTGCGCACTTATCTGAGCGCGATTGCAGTGCAGCGAGATGGAAATCTGGTGAATCGCGAAACTGGTCGAACCATTTCCGCCATCGTGCCAATGCACACCCTTGGGCACCCCGTTGACATGACGGGGGTAATTGAAGTTGCCCAAGATTTTGGGCTCAAGGTGCTGGAGGATGCAGCAGAATCATTAGGAAGTTACATCGGCGACATTCACACGGGACTAGTCGGCAGGCTTGGTGTACTCAGCTTTAATGGCAACAAGACGATCACCACTGGCGGCGGCGGCGCGATACTTACTCATGATGCCGAACTGGCACATCGCATCAAGCACCTCTCGACCACTGCAAAGTCGCCCCATCGTTTTGAATTTGATCACGATGAAATTGGATATAACTACCGGATGCCTAACATCAATGCGGCTCTAGGTGTTGCACAAATGGAGCAGCTTCCCGGAATTCTCGCGAACCAGAGAAAGCTCTACCGAAAATATGTGCAGGCTTTTCGCACTGACCACAGGGTCTCGATGAGGGGTGAGCAGGCTGGAACGTTGAGTAATTTTTGGCTCCAGGCGCTTCTTTTAGATTCACAATCCCAAGTCAGCCGGAACGATGTCATCGAAGGGGCGTTGGCCCAAAACATTACCGTACGGCCGCTTTGGAAACCTTTGAACACTGTGGCGGCCCACTACTCATCGCCGTCTGCTCCCACGCCCGTCGCTCAAGACCTGTACGAACGTGTTGTCTGTTTGCCAAGTTCCGTCAGTCTGGCTAGCAAATGATGAAGGGCGGCACCGGGGCGGGCACAATTGTCATTGCCGAGATTGGTGTCAACCACAACGGGTCGATGGATTTGGCCAAGGAACTTATTCGTCAAGCCCATGTCTCGGGAGCGAGTTATGCGAAATTTCAGACTTTTCGGTCCGAGATTCTGGCTTCTCTTGACACTCCCTTGGCAAACTACCAACAAGCCTCGTCAAGTCAGGCGTCCCAGCGAGAACTCTTGAAAGAGCTAGAGCTCAATCACGCTGATTTTCTCGAACTCAAGGACTACTCGTCACAGCTAGGAATTGGCTTTCTAACCACCGCCCATGATCAACAAAGTGCCGAATTTGTCTTGGGAATGGGTCTAGATTATGCCAAGGTCCCCTCCGGAGATGTCACGAACTTACCCTTCTTGGAGCTGGTTGCCCGGGCTGGACAACCAGTCTTGTTATCCACGGGGATGGCTAGTTTCGACGAAGTCCAGGCAGCTCTAGGCGCTTTGACCAGAGGGACTCTCCGCCCACAAGATGTAACAGTCATGCAATGCACCACGGAGTACCCGGCACCAGCCAATGAGGCGAACCTTCTGGCGATGGTTGCCATGGGCGAGGAGCTAAAAGTTCCGATTGGTTACTCTGACCACACCCTCGGTGCCGCTACTGCGATTGCAGCGGTCGCCCTCGGTGCCAGGGTCATAGAAAAACACCTGACTTTAGATGTCAACCTTCCCGGGCCCGATCACAGCGCATCCCTGGAACCTCATGAGTTCAGGGCGATGGTGGACTCGATTCGAGCCGTCGAAGCTTCGCTGGGAAATCGTGTGAAGGCAACCCAACCCTCCGAGATGCACAACAAACTCCTCGTCCGTAAATCGATTGTGGCAAAACGGTTGATCTCTCAAGGTGAACAATTCTCCGAAGAATGCCTCTCCACGATGCGTCCAGGGGCTGGAATTTCGCCAATGTTTTGGCACGAAGTGATTGGCCAGGTCGCCCACCGTGACTTCCAGGCTGACGAGCCGATCGAGTTGACGTGAAAGTTTGCATTGTGACCTCAACACGAGCGGACTTCGGTCTCCTTAAAGGCCTACTGCACCGAATGAACGATTCCAGCATGTTCGACCTCCAGGTGGTCGCAACCGGTGCTCACTTGCTTGAGCAATTTGGCGCTACTCGGCAGGACATTCTGAATTCCGGTTTTACCGTGAATCTGGAGGTGACCGAGCTGACGAGCGCAACGACAGGGTCGGATGTTGCTGACCAAGTTGGCGGGGGTATCGTGGGTTTCAGCGCGGGTTTCCAAGGACTTGGTCCCGATGTGGTCGTCCTCTTAGGAGACCGCTACGAGATGCTCGCGGCTGCAGTTGCTGCCTTTTTTCTTAAGATTCCGATAGTTCATCTTCACGGCGGGGAAGTTACCCAAGGTGCTTTCGACGACGCTATTCGCCACAGCATCACCAAATTCGCTCAAATACATTGCGTCGCTGCGAAGGAATACGCCGAGAGAATAATTCGAGCGGGGGAACCCCCCGAGTCCGTCCATGTAACTGGGGGTCTTGGGGTTGATGAAATTCTTCGCACCGACTTGTTATCGAAGAAAGAACTCGAAGACGCCCTCGGCCTCAATCTTGGATGGCCGTTTTTTCTGGTGACATACCACCCTGTCACTGCAGGCACGCATGATTCAAGCCAGGAAATCGAGAGCCTGATCGAGGCTCTTGATTCCTTCTCGGGTGCGACAGTCATTTTCACAATGCCGGGTGCAGACCCTGAGCACCAAGTGATTGTGAATCGAATTGCCGAGGCGGTGTCCTTACGGGCTCCCGATTGGCACTTTGTTGCATCGCTGGGCCAACAAAAGTACCTCTCGCTTGTCGCGGTGGCATCTGCAGTTGTCGGCAACTCCTCAAGCGGCCTCCTTGAAGCCCCAACGTTGAAGACCCCGACAGTGAACATTGGCAACCGCCAGAGGGGCAGGCGGATGGCGAGCAGTGTGCTTCAGGCTGACGCAACCACAGCCCGAATCACTGAAGCCCTCCGGCATGCGGTTTCACCGCAGTTCGCAGCGGTCGCGGCAAAGACGGAGAATCCCTACGGCGGCGGCGGTGCCGTCGATAGGATTGTAAAAATCCTCGAAGAGACTGATTTCTCTCGCCTGGGACAGAAGATCTATCACGACGAGCTTGGGCAAACGAAAGTCGAAGGACATGGCGAACCCCGATTTGGCTGACATAACGATGCTTGAGTCAGCAAGCATTAGAGCCGTCATTGCGGCTCTCGACCATTCACCAATCAAATTAGTGCTGGTGGTCGATGACTCCGACCGCCTCACCGCTACCGTGACTGATGGGGATGTTCGTCGCGGACTTCTTGGTGGACGCAAACTTGAAGATTCTGTCTCGACAATAGCCCGGAGGGAATTTATTGCTGTAGGCGAGAAAACAAGGTCCAACGAGCGAGATGAGAAACTGAGGGCGTTCGAAATTGATTACCTCCCTGTGTTGGATTCCAACGGTCGGGTTGTAGGGCTTCATTCTGGCGCCAAGCGCCCGAGTCAAGAAGTCAAGCCAAACACAGTTGTGATTATGGCTGGCGGCTTGGGGATGCGGCTTCGGCCGATGACGAAAACGGTTCCCAAGCCGATGTTGCCTCTCGCAGGCAAGCCGATGTTGGAGCATGTTGTGGAAGGGCTTCGTGACGAAGGCTTTCGCGACATCGTATTGTCCATCAACTACTTGGGTCACAAAATCGAGCACCATTTCGGGGACGGGAGTACTCTGGGCGTCAACATCTCCTACTTAGCAGAAGAGAAACCACTTGGTACCGGGGGAGCATTGTCATTACTAACAGGAGATTTTACTGCTCCCATCGTAGTGATGAACGGGGACGTGCTGATGGCGGCTAAAGTCAGTGACATAGTCGGTTACCACGTGGCTAATGGTGCCGAAATAACGGTTGGTGTGAAGGTTTTAGAGACGCAAATACCTTATGGCGTGGTGAGTCTCGAAGGTGCTCGAATCGTGGGTATTGAGGAAAAGCCGACCTACAGTGACTACGTGAACGCTGGGGTCTATGTGATCGACCCCGCAGTGCTCCCGGAAATCCCAAAAGGAGAGAGATTCGACATGCCCGATATGCTTACCTCCCGGATTGGTACTACAAAAGCTCTCGCGTTCCCAATGCACGAATCGTGGATTGATATCGGGCGCCCCGTAGATTTTGATCGCGCCCAGCAGAGTTACCAGGCAGGAAAGGAATAGCACCGTGGATGTCATCCCCTCCCCTCAAGGAGTCGATCTGGGTCGTTTCGAAGGAAATGGATCTGGAGAAGCACTTTACGGCCTGCCAAGCGAAGTGTTGTTCTGTAATCGGTGTGTGATTTCCAATCAGCGCCCCAACTCTGCTGTCGAATTCCAAAACGTTCCAGGGTCGAAGAAAACCACCATCGCATTCGACCGCGAAGGAGTGTGCGACGCCTGTCGCTTTGCAGAGAGGAAAGCAACAGAGATTGATTGGGTACAGCGCGAGGCCGAGCTTCAAGATCTTTGTGACCAAAACCGCAAGAGTGACGGGTCTTACGACTGCATTGTTCCTGGCTCCGGTGGCAAAGACAGTTTTTTTGCCTCCCACATTCTAAAGACTCAGTACGGAATGCACCCCCTGACGGTCACATGGGCTCCGCACATGTATACCGAGTGGGGTTGGCGCAACTTCCAATCATGGATTCACGCCGGGCACGATAACTACTTAATGACGCCGAACGGAAGGGTCCACCGCCTGCTAACCAGGCTGTCAACCGAGTTGCTGCTTCACCCATTCCAGGCCTTCATGTTTGGGCAGAAATTTCTCGCACCCAAAATGGCTCAGTTGTTCAACATTCCCCTCGTCTTCTACGGAGAGAACGAAGCCGAGTACGGAAACCCCATTGAAGACACCAGCAGCGCCCTCCGGGATTCGAGCTACTTTTCTTTTGACAGTCTCTCCGAAATCCACCTGGGCGGGGTAAGCGTAGATGATTTGATCTCTAAGTTTGGCCTCGAGCTCAATGATGTTCTCCCCTACCTACCTGCCCGAACAAACGATGTGGCAGAACAAAAAATTAGCGTGCACTACCTGGGGTACTACCTGAGATGGCATCCTCAATCTGCCTACTACTACGCCGTCGACAACGGTGGATTTGAGGCATCACCGGAAAGAACGCCTGGCACCTACTCCAAGTACAACAGTATTGACGACCGAATTGACGACCTCCACTACTACACGACTGGCGCAAAGTTTGGGATTGGCCGTGCCACTTATGACGCCGCGCAAGAAATTCGCTCGGGCGACATCAACCGAGACGAGGGTGTGGCGCTGGTTCAGAAATTTGACCACGAGTTCCCAGCAAGGTTCATGCCAGAACTTTTAGATTATTTGTCACTCCCAGCCGCCGAATACCCCACTGCGCACAAAATGTTTGAGCAGCCGATTATGGACGAGGAGTATTTTGCGCGACTAGTGGATACCTTTCGGTCTCCCCATCTTTGGAAGTGGGATGGAAATTGGGAGTTGCGAAACCCTCTCGGAAAACCCTGATGGCGGCAGCCTTCAAGAAACCCGTCCGCCTTATAGCGCGGCTTGACATAAAAGGACAGAACCTCATCAAAGGCATCCACTTGGAGGGCCTGAGGGTGATTGGCTCGCCCAACGAAAAAGCCAGGCAATATTACGAGCAAGGCGCAGACGAGCTGCTCTATATTGACACTGTCGCAAGTCTGTACAACCGAAGCCACCTTGCAGAGCTTGTCACCGAAGTAGTGAAGGATGTCTTCATCCCGATCACCGTGGGTGGTGGAGTAAGGGCGGTCAGCGATGTGAAGGAACTTCTCCGAGCAGGCGCAGACAAAGTTGCTATCAACACAGCGGCAGTGAGCAACCCCTCCCTCATCACAGATGTCGCCGAAAGCTTTGGGAGCCAGTGTGTAGTCCTATCGATTGAAGCCAAAAAGCGTGGCCCGGGGTCATGGGAAGCATACGTCGAGGGTGGTCGCGAAAAGACAGGTCGCGACGTCTTCGAATGGCTGGAAGAAGGGGTTGCTTTGGGTGCGGGAGAGGTTTTGATAACCTCCATTGACCAGGATGGCACCGAAAAAGGGTTCGATATCGAGTTAATGGAACTTGCCTCACAAGTATCAAAGGTTCCCATTATTGCGAGCGGTGGACTGGGTTCGCCTTCTCACGCGACAGCGTTGCTGAAACAAACGAAAGTTGACGCCGTCGCGGGAGCCCGTTCCCTCCACTACAATCGCCTCGGCTTACCGGAAGTGCGCCGAACATTGCTTGCTGAAGGTTATGGAGTGAGAGCCCATGGCCCGCAATAACACCGTAATCGTTGACTATGGCCTCGGTAATTTGCGGAGTGTCGCAGCGGCGACCGCCGAAATTGGCGGACAACCCGAAGTGACAGCAGACCTCGACGCCATCCGGCGCGCCGAAAGGATAATTCTTCCAGGAGTTGGCGCATTTCCTTTAGCTGCTCAGTATCTGGAGACTTCTGGTATCGGGTCCGCAATCACCACGGCAGCCGGAAGAGGGGTGCCGATATTGGGAATTTGTTTAGGAATGCAGCTGCTCTTTGACCGTGGAAACGAATTTGGCTGGTCCAACGGCTTGGGGCTCATTCGAGGCGATGTGCTGCCCGTTCTTCGGACCGATGAGGGGGAAGGCCTGCGTGGCACGCACATCGGATGGCGCTCGCTCGGTTTCCCTCCGTCGGAGGGAAGAGCCCCACTCTTCACTGGGCTGAAAGCGGACGACTCCTACTATTTCGTGCATTCATTCTCGGCTAACCCTAGTGACGACCGCAGTGTGCTTGCCACAGTCTCCTACGGCACCAAAGACCTTGTTGTGTCGGCCGGCGAGGCCAATGTGATGGGAGTGCAATTCCACCCAGAAAAGTCTGGGTCGGCTGGACTCAGGCTCTTGAGAAACTTCATTGACATTTAGGTTTGCACTAGCGATTTAGGCCGAGTGGGGCCACCAAAATCACAGATACTTTTTAGTGAGCGAACAAACCCGCTGTGGCTGAGCGGTCAGGCATCGCGTGGGTTGACCCTTCCGATACTTCGGCTCCAGTGCTTTTGAGAGTGGTCGTTGGTGGTTTGTGGTTTTTGAGCCTAAACCGGTTGGGCAAAATCTTATCTGGCGATAAATGTGGCCGGGTCGTGCCACCGCTGCACCCTTGGGGTGCCCCTTTCTGCCAGGGAATGCGTCCTCGATGGGTACTTGACCGGAAACATTAAGCGCATCAAACCCTTGATTGTTCAGATGATAACTGGGAACATTGAAGGCAAGCGCGAGCCGGCATTTTGTCACTGAGCTTGCATTCTCATTGCCCACGCAGGCGTCATTCCCTGCGAAAACAGTTAGGAAGACCATGGACTGGCGTGACCAAGCAGCTTGCCTCACGGTTGACCCGGAGCTTTTCTTTCCCGTGGGAAACACCGGGCCAGCAGTCGATCAAATCGACCGCGCGAAATCAGTGTGCTCCCACTGCCCGGTAACCGAGTATTGCCTCCAGTACGCGCTCGACACCAACCAAGATTCGGGCGTGTGGGGTGGACTCAGTGAAGATGAGCGTCGCGCCTTGAAGCGTCGTGCTGCAAGAGCCCGCCGAGCCTCCTAGATTTGTCCGTCGGAACCGCTCCTGCGAAAACGGCCCACTATGTCCGGTAGGAATGTGTTGGTCGTCCTCGGCGATGGGGGGCATGCAGCCTCCGTCGCTGAAGCTGCGGAATCATCAGGCTTTGCAGTTGCCGGGTTTATTGAAATTGGTCCGGAACCCGCGCCAATGGAAACCCTTAGCTCCCGCGTCCGGGAGTTAGATTTCGAAACAACAGCACTCGCGATTGGGGTGGGTACAAACTTCCTGCGAGCCGCCATCCACGCTGTGGTGAGCTCAGAGTTTCCCGCGGCCAGCTTCCCACCCATTGTTCATCAAACAGCATGGCTGTCCCCCAGCGCTGAAATCGCTGACGGGGTCACCTTGCTCGCGCACAGCAGCGTCGGGTCGAACGCGAGCCTTGGTCAGGGTTCGCTGGTTAACACGGGAGCGTCTCTTGACCATGATGGTGAACTTGGCGATTTTGCTTCGCTTGGCCCCGGCGCGCGCACCGGTGGCAACGTGACAATCGGGCCCCGCACCATGATCGGACTACAAGCCGGCATCCTTCAGGGCCAAACAGTCGGCGAGGACTGCGTAGTTGGAGCCCAATCGCTGGTCCTAGAAGACATCCCCTCCCTGAGCGTTGCGGTCGGATCTCCCTCCCGGGTAATCCGGTCGAGAGAGCGGGACGAGCGGTACTACTGACCGGCTAGACGCTGGGCAGCGCGACCGGCGAATTCAATGGAGTCAGGAACTGCAGCGGGATAGCAATCCGAACTTCCGTGCCGCCTGTCGGCGGGTCGTTCCATGCAATTGAGCCACCGAGCTCGCCGTCAACGAGGGTGCGAACGATCTGTGTCCCGAGTCCGTCCCCTACTTTTCCATCGTGGAGCCCACCGCCATTGTCCGTGACGGAGATGATGAGGGCATCCTCTGATCGACGCGAGTCAATATCGACTTCCCCGCCGGCTTTCCCTCTGAGCCCATGTTCCACCGCGTTAGTAACGAGTTCTGTCAGGACTAGGGCAAGCGGGGTCGCATACTCGCTCGGAAGAATACCGACACTTCCCGTAGTGGTGGGTTTCACAACCGTTGCGCCAGCTGAGGCGACCTCGGCCACCAGCATCAGAACCCGCTCCAGCACTACGTCGAAGTCAACATTTTGACTCAGTCCCTCAGACAGTGTGTCGTGGACGACAGCAATCGCTGCAACGCGCCGCATGGCTTGGCTCAGCGCTTCTTTAACAACATCGCTGTGTGTGCGTCGAGTTTGGATGCGCAAAAGGGAGGCAACAGTCTGGAGATTGTTCTTTACCCGATGGTGAATTTCTCGGATCGTGGCGTCTTTGGTAATCATTTCTTTTTCCCGCAAGCGCACCTGCGTGACATCCCGGGTCAAAACAATTGCCCCAAACCGCTCACCGCCCTTTTTCAAAGGAATTGCTCGCAAGGTGACGGTTACTCCCTGGTTCTCAATGTCACTGCGCCACGGCGCGCGACCTGTCACAACGAGGGGGAGCGTTTCATCGACAATCAAAGTCCCCGCCACGAGCCTCGCTGTTACCTCGGCTAGCTCTGTGCCCTCTAGCTCGTCCTGAAACCCCATCCGCCGGAACGCCGAAAGTGCGTTAGGACTAGCAAAAGTAACTTTCGCCCCCACATCCAATTTGATGAGTCCATCCGAGGCTCGCGGAGCGCCCTGAGCGGGTGCGCTGGGAGCATCGGGATCAGGGAATGAGCCCTCCGCGATCATCGAGAAGAGGTCATTCGCGCATTCGTCGAAAGTGAGCTCCTGACGGCTTGGCACCCGTGACTCACTAATGTTTGAATGTCGAGTCAGCACGGCAATGACCGCGTCTTCACCAGCCGAGTTCGGGGCCAAGCCGCGCGACCGAATGGGCACGGCTCTAACTCGAGTTCTCGCCTCCCCCAGTGCTGCAGAGCCCGCCGAGTCGACAATCTGCCCCGCTGAGAACGCTTCGGTGACGAGGGGGAGCCACTCCGGTCGAATGTCGGTTTCCACCACATCGCGATAAAAAAGGGTCGCAGCGGAGGACGGGCGCAGATGGGAAACGGCAACAAAGGAACCCGATTGTGTGGGAGCCCACACGAGAATGTCAGCGAACGCAAGGTCGGCCAGGAGTTGGCCTTCGCTAACCACTTTATAGAGCCACGCAACCTGGCGATCAAAAAGGGTTGTGCGCGTATAAACAGAGGGTTGAGACGTCACCGTCTTAGGGTAGCTTCAAACATTAGCCATGCGAATTGAAGGATGGGATCATCGCTGGCGAGCAACCAGCTTTGCCTACTTGTGAGTCTTAGCGCTTCCGCTTCTTCTGGGCCCGTCGCTGGGCGCGGTTACCCGCCTGACCTGCGGAGCCACCGCCAGCGGGCCTGGGAGAAGCGGGGCGAGGGCTCAAGGTTGGTGACGCTGGCTGCTCCCTAGCCGCGCCAAAGGCTGAACCTTCCCGCGGCGGTGCGGTGACTACTTGGCCAGACTGATTGCGCACCTCCACATCACCGTCGGCGCTCGGCGCCGAATAGCTCAGTGACTGCTGGGGAACCTGAGGCTGCGCCAAACCCTTCGCAGAGACTTGAGCCGCTGAGCCTGGTGCCGCTGTTTGAACTTGAACTTCGAGGTTGTAGACAAAACCCGTGGTGTCTTCTTTGATTTGGCCCATCATGGTCCCAAACAGTGCGTAGCCCTCGCGCTGGTACTCGACCAGAGGGTCTCGCTGCGCCATCGCGCGCAAACCGATACCGTCCTTGAGGTAATCCATCTCATACAGGTGGTCCCGCCAGCGCCGGTCAATCACGCTGAGCACTACCCGACGCTCAAGCTCCCTCAGCGCCGAAGTACCGAGCGCTTGCTCACGCTTGTCGTAGCTCACCGACGCATCAGAAATCACTTCGCGCAACAGATCTTCGGAACTTCCGCCCGGGCCAAGCTCCTCCGCCACCTCGTCGATGGTGATTCCGATCGGATACAGCGTCTTGAGCTCCAACCAGAGGGCATCCCAATCCCATTCCTGGGCGTTTCCGCCCGCGGTGTGTTCCGTCACCACGGTAGTCAGCGTGTCTTCAATGAACGCGCGAACTCGATCCGCGATGTCATCGCCCTCGAGGATGTGACGCCGGTCGCCGTAGATGGCCTGGCGCTGCCGGTTCAACACATCGTCATACTTCAGCACGTTTTTGCGGATCTCCGCGTTCCGGGCTTCGACCTGGCTTTGGGCCGACTGAATAGCGCGACTGACCACGCGCGACTCAATCGCAACATCGTCTTCTTCGGCTGTAGTGCGGGCCATCAGAGCCTCAGCCGCCCCTGCATTGAACATGCGCATCAGGTCATCACGGAGAGACAGGTAGAAACGGCTCTCACCAGGATCTCCTTGACGTCCGGAACGCCCCCGCAACTGATTGTCGATTCGCCTTGATTCGTGACGCTCTGTGCCGAGCACATAGAGGCCCCCGACAGCCCTTACGGCTGCGGCCTCTTCCTCAACAGCGGTCACCATTGAGGCGAAAACCTCGTCCCACGCCCCCTCGTATTCCTCAGGGCGTTCAGCAGGGTCATAGCCACGGGTCGACATTTCCGCCACAGCCATGAACTCAGCGTTGCCGCCGAGCATAATGTCGGTTCCACGGCCGGCCATATTGGTGGCGACCGTCACTGCGCCTTTGCGCCCAGCTTCCGCGATGATGCTCGCTTCACGAGCGTGGTTCTTGGCGTTGAGGACCTCATGCCGCACGCCCTCTTTAGCGAGCATCCCAGAGAGCTTCTCGCTCTTGTCCACGCTTGTTGTGCCCACGAGCACGGGCTGCCCTTTTTCGTGACGGGCCACGATGTCGGCTACGACCTGGCGGTACTTGGCTTCTTCATCCCGATAGATCAGGTCCGATTGGTCTTTTCGAATCATCGGTTTGTTGGTGGGAATTGCGACTACTCCGAGCTTGTAGGTGCCCATGAACTCAGAGGCTTCCGTCTCTGCGGTTCCGGTCATGCCCGAGATCTTGCGGTAGAGCCTGAAATAGTTTTGCAGTGTCACCGTAGCGAGCGTTTGGTTTTCCGCTTTGATTTCAACGGCCTCTTTGGCTTCAATCGCCTGGTGGATTCCCTCGTTGTACCGCCGGCCCGCGAGGATACGGCCGGTGTGCTCGTCAACGATCAAGACCTCGCCGTTCATCACGACATAGTCCTTGTCGCGCTGAAAAAGCGCAGACGCTTTCAGCGCATTATTCAGGAAAGAAATCAACGGGGTGTTGGCGGATTCGTAAAGGTTGTCGATGCCGAGATAGTCCTCAACCTTCTCGATTCCGGGCTCTAAAACACCGACAGTGCGCTTCTTTTCGTCGACTTCGTAATCGACATCGGCAACGAGGCGCTGGGCGATTCGGGCGAATTCCCCAAACCATCGGTTCGCTTCCCCCGACGCTGGCCCTGAAATAATCAGAGGGGTCCGTGCCTCGTCAATCAGGATCGAGTCAACCTCATCCACGATTGCGAAGTGGTGTCCCCGCTGGACCAAATCAGACTGATTGAGCGCCATGTTGTCGCGCAGGTAGTCAAAACCAAACTCGTTGTTGGTGCCGTACGTGATGTCCGCTTGATATTGCATGCGGCGCTCATCAGGCGTCTGACCCGAAACAATGCACCCGGTTGTCATACCTAATGCCCGGAAAATACGACCCATCAGATCTGATTGATACTGAGCCAGGTAGTCGTTGACTGTGACGATATGCACGCCCCGCGCAGGAATAGCGTTGAGGTAAGCAGCCAAGGTTGCGACCAGTGTCTTTCCCTCACCGGTCTTCATTTCGGCGATGTTGCCTAAATGCAGCGCGCCAGCTCCCATGAGCTGAACGTCAAAGTGGCGAAGCCCCAGGGTGCGCTTGGACGCCTCTCGAACAGCCGCAAATGCTTCCGGCAACAAGTCATCCAGTGATTCGCCGGATGAGTACCGTCCTCGAAGCTCTTCGGTCTCGGCTTTCAGCTCGTCGTCAGTGAGGTGCGCAAAGTCTTCCTCGAGAAGATTGACGGCCTTGGCTTGTGAGGCAAGTTTTCGCAGTACCCGACCCTCGCCGACACGCAATGCACGTTCAAAAACATTCGCCACAAAAAACCTCGCCTTACGCGGTGAGAAACCTTGAAAACAGTGTCCCTATGCTACCAACCCGGTCTTGGCGGATTTCACTGGAGCGAAATAACGCCGTAGTCCCAGCCCTTGCGGCGGTAGACCACGCTCGGGTGGTCAGACTCCGAATCAATGAACAGGAAGAAGTCGTGCCCCACCAGCTCCATATGGTCAAGCGCTTCCTCTGCCGTCATGGACTGAGCAGAAAACACCTTGCGCCGAATAACAACAGGGGTGGGGTTCGCCTCGGTGTCATCATCCCCGCTGTCTACCGTTGGAATGCTCCCGGTTGCCACGCTCCGCAACACCTCTACACTCGCGGGCGTGATGTCGATGTCGCTAAAACCACTAGCGCTGAGTTCACTCAGTGACTCCGGGCGTTGACGCCCGTGATGCACCATCTTTTTGTCTTTGGCGCGACGTAGCCGCTTGATCAGGTGGTCGAGAGCTTGATCAAAGGCAACATATTTGTCACTGTTTCGGGATTCGGCACGAATCACCGGACCTTTGCCCACAACGGTGAGCTCCACGACGTCCTGTGAGGCGGGGCCTCGGCTCGAATTCTCCCGGGAAACTTTCACATTAAGCGCCTGAGCTCGTTCCGCAAGCGCAACAACCTTGTCCGCTTTTTCATCGACATAGTCGCGGAATCGATCGGGGATCGCGACATTGTGGGCTGCGAGGGTGATATCCATACTTGCCTCCTGGGTGCGATGGCACAGAGCACGACCGCTCTGTCGTGCCTCCACAGTAGTCCGACCTCACGCCACGTGTGCAGAACGACTACCGATCGGGCACATCTGCGGCAACAACCACCAGACGGGGACAAAAACCAGCAGACACGAGCGCCCCACAGACCGCCCTCACGGTGGCACCGGTCACCGCGACGTCATCCACCACAATGACGTCAGTTACTCGAGGGCGGGCTCTCACGGAAAAGCCGGTCCGAGAACGCTGGAGCCTGGTTGCGCGGGACCGCGGGGTAAACCGCGATCGCATCGCCCCCTGAAAGCGAAGCCGTGGAACCACTATCGAGGAAGCCCTGGCGTTCGGGAGTGCCCGAGCAATTTCCCGCGCTAAGAGCAATGATGGCGAGTAACCTCGATTCCACCCGCCCCGGAGCGATGAGGGAACGGGGGCAACCAAAATGTCGGCGTTCTGTTGAATCGGTCTGGAACGGAGGGTGCGGGACACCGCGACGACTAATGTCCTGCCCAGGCGCCTCTGGCCACCATTCTTGAAATCGAGCATCACTTGACGCCGCGCGCTCGCATAGATTCCTGCCGACACAACGGGGATGCTTTTCCCCCCTATGACAAAGCCCGGAAGCTCCCTGACCGGTTCTGCGAGTAAAAGCTCACCACAGTGGCCGCACAGCGCGCTATCGGTGCGACCGCACCCCGAGCACCGAACCGGAGCGACGAGCGCCAACAATGAAGCGAGAAGAATGTTGGCCATCACGAAGAAATTAGTAGACCCCAAATCAACTGGATTGGGCCAACAGCTGCGAAGGAAAAGAGTTAGCCTCGCCGTTGTTGTTGACAGCTACCTCTGTGTCGCAAGCACCGAGGCGCGATCGCTGGTTGCCTGCCACCCCTGGCCGCGGGGTTGGTACACAATTCCATCCTCCGACAAAATTCGAAGCCCAGAGATGCCGCCCACGCCCCCCACGAGCGTCACGGGTCGGGCTGGCTGCCCAAGGCTGGATGAACGGCCACCAATGGCAAACACAGTGACCTCGGCTTGCCGGGTGACCGAATCCTCGGTGACCACAGCGACGGAGGTGTCGTCGACCCAGGCAGCATCAAGGGCATCACCCGAGATGACCCCCAGTTCGACAAAGTCGCTGAACGACTCAGGCCGGCAGTCTCCATCCCGCGCCACGGAGGTGACCAGCACCCTCACCCCGGAAGGACTCTGGATGAGGAGCAGCAAGCGGGTGTTGTCGCGAGCGAGCTCAAACGACACCAAGGAGGACTCCCCCGCCACTTCAAGACCCAGGGTGCTCACTGCGTCACTGGAATCAAAGACGTTGATCATGTCGGCAGACAGTGTCGCAGTTGACGACCAGCTGTAGCCACAGCTATCGATGATTCCTCGGATGAGGCCTTCTCGCTCATCCAGCAGAGCAGGTTCCCCCACCCCGTCCGCGCGCCATAGTCCATCACCACGGGTGAGCAGGGCTTCGTTGAATTGCTGCGAATAAAAAATCAAGTCGGGAATAAGCGTTGCCACCGGCAGCGAAAGAGCGTCAATTTCTTCGAACTGTCCCGATTGGAGGAAGCCGAAACTCCGATTGGCCAACACAACCAGTCGGGGGTCACGCCCGCTGGCCAACGTTGGCCCTTCGTCACCGAGGGCGGGGATAACTAACTCATTTTGATTGATGGATATCCGAGCGGACGAAATTCCCTGAACCTGCTGCAAGCTCGCGTTCAACTGGACGAGCATTCGTGCACGAGTGGTCTCATCGGCGTTCACCACGGCAGAGGTGAGATCCACTGTCGCCACACCGTCGACGACGGGAATGGGTGTCAAAGCTAAGCCCGTCCCCGCGGGGAATGCCGAGACCGTTGCGCCTTGGTCTAACCAAAATGCAGGTGGGGCAAGCAGCGCGCGAACAATTTTGGTCGAGACGTCACCCCGACTAGCGAACCACCGAAGATCAGCGACCAGGTCTCGGTATCCCGACGAGAAATAGTAAAGACGGTAACTGTCAAACGCTTCCTGGAACGCTGCCTCGCTCACAACAATTCCCTCCGGGGCGGAACTAATCCGCCACTCTCCGGATTCTCGGACAAATTGAAAATCGAGAGCCTGGGTGCTTGAGCCTGGAGAGTTCAAGTACTGGCCAAGCTCGTCAACGCTTGCTGCCACGGCTGCTTCGTAGCGAAGCTCAGAACCTGAGGTGGGCGTGATAACCGGCTCGCCAGAGCGAATCAGCGTGAGAGCGTTGGGGTTCCAGGCGGCTTGCTCGTTCTGCGTCAAATAACTGCGGGCCACTCGGTAGTTGTCTTGGGCGGCAGCCCCTGCTGCAATAAATCCCACAAGAATGTCCTCCTGGGTGGCTCCCGCGGAGGGCCCTGGTGGCAGGACATCTACCCCAGCAGACACGGTCGGGGTAGCAAGTTCCGCAGAGAGAACGTCCCCACTGTTGGGGATGGATGTGCACCCCGCCAAAATCACCAGCGAAGCAGCGAGCGCGAGCAAACGGCGGATCATGCGGATCCCCCCCGGGCTTTCGCGGGGGCGTCCGGAACGGTGGAGTGCCCTGTATCGGGTGGCAGCGCGAGTGGCGACGAGGTCCACGGGGCAAGAGGAATCCGCGGAACAGTCAGCCGGAAACATGTCCCCTGGCCTTCCTTGCTCCATACGTCAATGCGGCCACCATGGGCAACAGCATCTTCCTGAGCAATGGCTAACCCCAAGCCGGTCCCACCGGTTGAGCGTTGCCTGGAGGGGTCCGCGCGCCAGAAACGATCAAATACTTGAGCGACTTCGTTGTCGGTCATGCCGACCCCCCAGTCACGAACCGCAATGGCCAACGCATCCTCATTGGAGTCCACATATGTCACAATCGGGCGACCCTCACCGTGATCGATGGCGTTACCCACAAAGTTCAGAACCACACGGCGCACACGTCGTTGATCGAGTTCGCTCACTCCATACCCCCCGCGCACTTCGAGCAAGAGTTCCGAGCCCTTTTCGGCTGCCAGCGGAGAAAGCTGGTCCAGGCAGTCTTCGATCAGAGGCACCACGTCGGTGTCATCGACCTCGAGTGCGACGGCGCCCGCGTCGTATCGACTCATCTCCAAGAGATCCGTCAACATGGTTTCGAAGCGCTCGATCTGGGTGAGGAGCAACTCAATCGTGCGAGCGTTCTCTGGGCTAAAGCCCTGGCGTTGCGAGTACAAGACGTCCCCGGCGAGCCTGATCGTGGTCAGCGGTGTACGAAGCTCATGGGACACGTCGGAAACAAAGCGTTGTTGCACCTTCGAAAGATTCGCCAAACGCACGATCTGGCTTTCCATGCTCGCTGCCATTCGATTGAACGAGCGGGATAGCACCGCGATAACGTCCTCGCCAGTTTCGGTCAACCGCTCCTCGAGGAAACCTTCCGCCAACCTCTCCGCTGTCCTGGCAGCCCGTCGGATAGGACCAATCGCTAATCGAACAACAAAGAAAGTGACAAGACCGATAGTCACCACGAGCGCAAGAGATCCCGCAATCAGCGTCTGCTGAATTTGCGTCAAAGTCGTCTGAACATCTGTCAGGTCATAGACAAGATAGAGCTCATAGCTTCCAGCGCTCGGCACTTGGATTGATGCGGCGGTCACAATGCCCGGGGCGGCGCCTGAGGCTTGAAGAGCGACCGATTGATAGTGAAGCTGGTCTGGCTCGGCCACTACACGGGCACGAATCTCGTTCGACACAACCCCTAAATCCAAACCCGCGCTGGAGCTTGAGGTCATCGTTTGGTTGGTAATTTGGCCAGGGGTCCGTAGTAGGGCGAATCCGCTCGCTCCGGGGCTCGATTGGCCGGAGCGAATCGCGGTTTGGGCACTGGTATTTGCCGTCTCGACATCAATGGAACCTGCGGCTGTCACCGAGTTGTCGAAGAGGGCCTGGGCCGCGGTAGCGGCGCGAGTGGTTTCATTCACAATCTGGCTGGTGCGACCCGAAAAGAGGTTGTCGGCGATAGTGAGAGACATGTAACCACCGATGAGGGTCACCGCCAGGCCGGAGAGCCCGACCGTGATGGTGACGGTTCGAGCCAACAGGGAACTGCGCCAGAGTGAGAGTGGAGCAGACAGTACCTCGAGAAATGCTCGCCAGAGGGCGCCCATCATGGCGCCGGCTCAGCCCCTCTGACTGTTGCTCCCGCTCGGTAGCCCACCCCTCGGATGGTCTGGACAATTTCGGGATTGTCCGGGTCTTTCTCCACTTTGGCGCGAAGGCGCTGAACGTGCACGTTAACCAAACGGGTGTCCGCTTTGTAGTGGTATCCCCACACCTGTTCCAAGAGCATCTCCCGCGTAAATACCTGCTCGGGCTTCAAGGCCAAGGTCACGAGGAGTTCGAACTCGAGTGGGGTAAGGCTCACCACAGCGCTGCCACGCTTGACCTCGTGTGCTGGCACATCGATCGTTACATCTCCGACCATCAGCACGGTCTGTGTACCCTCGGTGCTCGGTCGCAGCCTTGTTCGAATACGTGCGACAAGCTCCTGAGGGTTGAAAGGTTTGACCACGTAGTCGTCAGCACCGCTCTCTAGCCCGCGAACGACGTCGGTGGTGTCGCCCTTCGCGGTCAACATGATGATGGGTACACCGCTACTTTCGCGAATCGTGCTGCACACCTGAATGCCATCAACACCTGGCAGCATCACGTCGAGAAGGATCAGGTCAGGCCGAGTCTCAGGAAAAAGCTCCAGTGCTTCCTTGCCGTCAAACGCTTGGACGGGCACATAGCCCTCGCCCCGGAGAACAATCGAAATCATTTCAGCCAGAGCGATGTCGTCATCGACAACCAAAATTCGAGCAGTCACCGGCGGCTCCTCTCGGAACAAACCCAATCAGCGTTGATAGCGCTAAAGCCTACCGTGAGGCTCCAGGGGCTAGTAACGGTAGTGATCTACCTTGTATGGGCCTTCTTTTGGAACCCCAATGTAGGCAGCTTGCTTGTCACTCAGAACCGTCAGTTCGACGCCCAGTGCATCGAGGTGGAGCCGAGCGACTTTTTCATCCAAGTGTTTGGGCAACATGTGCACTCCCAGCGGGTAAGCGTCCCCGTTGGTGAACACCTCAATCTGCGCCAGCACCTGGTTGGTGAATGAAGTACTCATCACGAAGCTCGGGTGTCCTGTCGCGTTACCCAAGTTCATGAGACGGCCTTCGCTGAGCATCAATATGCTGCGCCCGTTGGGCATCTGCCACTCATGCACCTGCGGCTTGATCTCAATCCGGTTGGCACCCGGAAGCGACTCGAGACCGGCCATGTCAATTTCGTTATCAAAGTGGCCGACGTTCGCCACGATGGCCTGGTGCTTCAGCGCCAACATGTGCTCCAGAGTCACAACCCCGTAGTTACCGGTTGCCGTAATCAGGATGTCCACGGTGTCAATAACGGACTCCAGTGTGGCGACCTGGTAACCATCCATCGCCGCTTGTAAGGCAAGAATCGGGTCAATTTCTGACACGATCACTCGAGCCCCTTGCCCGCGCAACGACTCCGCAGATCCCTTACCCACGTCACCATAACCACAGACAAACGCTACTTTTCCGCTCATGAACGTGTCCGTTGCGCGGTTGAGTCCATCAATCAATGAGTGGCGAACACCGTACTTGTTATCAAATTTCGATTTCGTCACCGAGTCATTGACATTAATCGCAGGGAAAAGCAAAGAGCCCTCTTTGAAAAACTCGTAAAGACGGTGAACCCCGGTGGTGGTCTCTTCCGTCACCCCAAGAATTCCTTGTGCAATGTCGGTGAAGCGGGTTGGGTACTCCTGAACACTGCGCGTCAGCACATCAAGGATAACTTTCCACTCCGCGGGGTCATCGTCTGCTGCCGCGGGAACCGAACCGGCTTTTTCAAACTCAACGCCCTTGTGAACGAGGAGAGTCGCATCCCCGCCATCATCCAAAATCATGTTGGGCCCGGTGTGACCCTCGGCGCTCCAGTCAAAAATCTGCTCGGTGCACCACCAGTATTCTTCGAGGGTTTCACCCTTCCACGCAAAAACGGGCGTTCCTTCAGGCTTTTCCGGTGTTCCCCGACCCACGACCACAGCAGCGGCCGCATCATCTTGCGTGGAGAAAATGTTGCAACTGGCCCAGCGAACCTGAGCGCCCAGGGCCACTAAGGTCTCGATCAGGACCGCCGTCTGAACGGTCATGTGCAGCGAACCTGCGATGCGAGCGCCCTTCAGGGGCTGGTGAGGGCCGAACTCTTCGCGGATGGCCATAAGCCCTGGCATCTCGTGCTCAGCGAGCCGGAGTTGGTGACGACCAGCTTCTGCAAGCGAGAGGTCGGCGACACGGTACTGGAGTGGGGTTGCTGTCAACATGCCTTTATTCTGGCACGGTGCGTGCTGAAAAAGCTCCGCAAGTAGGCCTACTTGGCGTAGGTCGCAATGACCGACAGAGCTTGATCTCGGACCTCTTCCATAACCTCCCGCCGCTGGGCCTCAACGTTCAAACGCAGTAAGGGTTCGGTGTTTGATGCACGAACGTTCACCCACCACCAATCGTCAGAGCCAGACGTGATCGTGACCCCATCTAAATGGTCGACCTCTCCCCTCCCAGAGAACAGGTCTTCCACGGCGCGCACCGCCGCCGACTGATCCGTCACCGCGGTGTTGATTTCGCCGCTCTCGGCGTAGAGGGCAAAGTCCTTCGTCAGTGCAGAGAGAGGGCCATGTGATCCGCGCAACTCAGCCAAGACGTGAAGAGCCGCCAGCATGCCATTGTCAGCACCCCAAAAATCCCGGAAGTAGTAGTGCGCGGAGTGCTCCCCACCAAAAATTGCGCCCGTTGCTTTCATCTGATCCTTAATCAGCGAGTGTCCTACCTTCGTGCGGACCGCAACCGCCCCCGCGCCCGCGATAACTTCCTCGACGCGCTTGGAGCACAGCAAATTGTGCAACACGTAGACGGGATCCGGCTCTCCCGCATTACGCACTCGCGCCACTTCGCGCTGAGCAACTAGCGCGGCCACAACACTCGGTGTAACCGGATCTCCCTGCTCATCAATAACGAAGCATCGGTCTGCGTCGCCATCAAACGCCAGCCCAACATCGGCGCCCTCAGCAACCACAGCCTTTTGGAGGTCGACCAAATTCTTCGCATCCAACGGGTTGGCCTCGTGGTTGGGGAAGGACCCATCAAGCTCGAAGTAGAGAGGGATAATCTCAATTCCCTCCACGCCGGTGCCAAAAACCGCCGGCACCGTGTGGCCTGCCATTCCGTTCGCCGCATCGACCACGACTTTCAACGGTCGGTCACCGGTCACCGGCACAAGTTGCCGCAGATATGCAGCGTAATCAGAGAGAACGTCCGAGCTTGACTCCTCGCCGTCACCGGTCCCGTAGTCTTCGGAACCGTCTTCAAACCTCACGGCTCTGTCGCGGATTTGTGCCAGTCCGGTGTCGAGGCTGATGCCCTGGGCCCCAGCCCGCGAAAACTTGAATCCGTTATAGGTGGCGGGGTTGTGGCTTGCCGTAATCATCACCGCTGGCAGGTCCCACGTTCCCGAGGCGTAGTAAACCATGTCGGTCGAGCACAGTCCGATGTTTCGGATGTGCCCACCTTGCGAGCGGACTCCCTCGCCGAAGGCTTTCGCCAAGACCGGCGAAGAGTCCCTCATATCGTGCCCCACAACCACCCCGTTTCCCGGCAGCGATATTTCCTCCACGAAAGCAGCGCCCAACGCGCGGGCAACTGGAGGAGTCAGCTGGGTAGCGACAAGACCGCGAACGTCGTAAGTCTTGACGATGTCACCGAGTGCGCTCTGGGTCATACAGCCAGCCTATTTCCCTGGTCGGGCCGCACGGCGCTAACGGACCGACACCATCACGG
>JAOHDU010000013.1 GCA_028096805.1 Pontimonas sp. | reverse complement strand
GAACGAAGCCGACGTAGTGTCGACATCGGGCCTCACTCGTGCGCCCAACTATTCGGCGATCGTGATTGGCGTGTTGATTGGCCTTGTGGGCATCGTCACCATGGTGGTGGGGGTCTATGTCAGCATGACCATCGTTGGAATCGTGGGGTTCGCGGTTCTGTTCGGAGGAGTCATGGTGGCGGCAGCGATTCCCTCCAAGTCGGCTCCTTCAGGTACCTCCCCCCGTGGCGCGAGCGCGAAACCGGCTACCTCGAATACCAATTTGATGGATCGCTTGAACGAACGTTGGGATCGACGCCAGGGAGGCGACCGCTTCTAACGCACGCAGGGGCCCTGTAGCCCTTGCCCTGATAACCGGCCCTTAGGGGCCGGTTTTTTTGTGCGCTCGCGCAGCGCTATATGCGGGGCCGTGGGTGAAGTGGCACGAAATGGGGGAAATTCTTTCTCAATGTGGTGCATTTTGGAGCAAAGTGGAGTAAAGTGGTGAATGCTTCCGATAGGCCGGTATCAGAGAGGGGGGCAGCCCATGTTTCTTGGCACTCACGCTCCCAAGCTCGACGACAAAGGTCGCCTGATTTTGCCGGCACGTTTTCGGGAGGAACTCTCGAATGGCGTGGTGTTGACCCGGGGTCAAGAGCGCTGTCTGTACGTCTTCACCAACCAGGACTTCACCACCCACGTGGAGCGCCTGAGGGAAACCCCGCTCACCTCGAAACCTGGTCGCGACTTCTTGCGTCTTTTTCTTTCCGGCGCGAGCTCGGAAGTGCCCGATAAGCAAAACCGCATCACAATCCCACCGGCTCTCCGGGAATACGCGGGGCTTGAGCGCGACCTGACGGTGATCGGCGCAGGTAACCGCGCCGAGATTTGGTCGACCAGTGCCTGGGATCAGTACTACAGCGAACGTGAACAAGCCTTCTCCGAGACGGAAGAGGAGGTGATCCCCGGACTCCTGTAATCCCGAGTTCGCGACTCCCGTCCGTTCGCCCTGTGGCACCTTCCCCGGTCCCAGGTCATTACAACGGAAGGGAATCACGAATCCGGGCCGCAGGTAAGGGCCTCCTATGACTATCACTTACGAGCACATCCCCGTAATGCGAGACCGAGTCGTCGAACTTTTGGCGCCAGCGCTCGAGGCCGATGATGCGCTGTTGGTGGATGGGACTCTCGGGCTGGGTGGTCACACCGAAGCTTTCCTCGAGGCCTTTCCTTTCCTCCGGGTGCTCGGTATCGATCGCGACCGTGAGGCAATAGATCAGGCAAGCGCGCGGCTGGAGAGGTTTGGCAACCGTTTTGTTTCCTTCCACGGGCGTTATGACCAGCTCGGGGAAGCAGTGGATTCTCTCGGCGACGGGCGTGACGTCCAGGGCGTCCTATTGGACCTCGGGGTCTCTTCGCTGCACCTTGACAAAGCAGAACGCGGATTTTCGTACGTCCAGGACGCACCGCTGGATATGCGGATGAATAGTGAAGACGAGACGACCGCGCACGAAATTCTCGCCACCTACCGTTTGGATCAGCTCGCCGATCTTTTTCGGAATCTTGGCGACGAGAAATTGGCCGGCCGCTACGCCCGCGCCATCGTGAGTCACCGCGAGACACAGCCCTTCGGCACCACCGGTGAGCTCGTGGAGGTTCTGCAAGAGGCGACTCCATACGCGCTCAAGGACCGCGGGCACCCCGCGAAGCGGGTTTTTCAGGCGCTTCGGATGGAAGTGAACAACGAGCTGGGGTCCTTGGAAGCAGTCCTGCCGGTGGCTTTGCAGCGGATTGCACTGGGGGGCCGGCTTGTGGTCATGTCCTACCACTCCGGAGAAGACCGGTTGGTCAAAAAAGTTCTGCGCACCCACACCTCGTCGTCGGCTCCGCTGGGTCTCCCGGAAGAGCTTCCCGAGCACCGCAGCGAGTTCCGAGATATCACCCGCGGCGCAGAAATGGCCACCCCTGAAGAACGAGACGCCAACCCTCGGAGCGCATCGGTGCGCACCCGAGGCGTTGAGAGAACCAGAAAGGCAACACCATGACTGCTGCAGCGATGACCTCCTCGAGGCGCCCGAGCGCAAAGCCAATGCCCTCCCGGTCGGCGACACGCCCCACCCAGGCGACCGCCGCGCCGAAGCTGCGCTATATCGTGGTCACGCTCGTAGGAATTTTCGCGATTTTAGGAGGGCAACTCTTGCTCTCTATCAGCGTGTCCAGCGGGGCTTACGAGATCTCCTCGCTCAAAAGTGAGATGCGTTCCAGCCAGCAGAGTCTTCAGATCGTGGGCGAAGAAATTGGCGCGTTGAATGCCCCCGACACTCTCGCCTCTCTCGCGGCATCGATGGGGATGGTCGAGGACAATAACCCCGCCTACCTGCGGGTGTCGGATGGAATTGTTTTGGGGGAGGCGGTTCCCGCCGACCCGTCTGAGCAGGCCGGAATCGTTGGTGTCACCGCGGGCACCGAAGTTGCTGTGGTAGCCCCGATTATCACCGACGTGTCCGCAGCGCTCAGCGCGCAAGCGGTGGTCGAGATGAGCGCCGAGAATGCCCTGGCACAGGCACTCAGTGTCGAGACGGAGACCCAGGAGGGATCTATCCAAACGGCCATGGTGGTGACCACCACTGCCCCCACCACGTTCGGTGGTTCGATCCCTTCGCCCTCAACACGCTAGGCGAGCAATGACCCATCAGCGCTTGACAAGCCGCCGGATGGCCATTGCTTTGCTGTTGGTGTTTGTCATTGCTGCTTTATTCCTCACCCGACTTGTTGATGTGCAGGTTGTTCGTGCCAGTGAGCTCCAGGAGCAGTCGGAGGCGATCCGAACGACACAGGAGACGGTGTGGGCGTCCCGGGGGTCGATCGTCGATAGTTTTGGAAACGACTTAGCTGTTGACGTTGATCGCTACGACATCAGTGCGGACCCCAGTGTCGCTGGCGACTTCCGCCGCGACGGCGAAGTAGTTGCTCTCGAAACTGCGATGGCTGACATTGCTCAGCTCACCGGGGCAGTGGCCGAGGAGCTTGTCTATGCCGTCCGGCAGGACCCCGAGTCGCGTTTCACCTACCTGGTCAAAGGCGTAAGTCCCGAAACCCGTTTAGCGTTGCGTGACTTAGGGATTCCTTGGCTGCAAATCGATCTTGTCCGCGAGCGGACATACCCTTTTGGGGCTGTTGCGGGAAACATCACCGGAATGCTGGGTACTGACCGACCATTAGCCGGGGTGGAACTCGACTGGGACGAGTGCTTGGCTGCGGAGAACGGCGTGGCGACGTATCAGCGTGGCGCCGATGGCGTGCGTTTGCCCGGCACCACGACAACAGTGGAGGCGCCTGTCCACGGTGGCGACGTTGTGCTCACCCTGGATAGTGACCTGCAGTGGTATGTGCTGCAGCAACTGGCCGATCACGGCAGTCGATTGGGTGCCGAGTCCGGCTCCGCGATGGTGGTTCGGGTGAACGATGGGCACATTTTGGCCGCCGCTGACTGGCCAACCTTTGACCCCAACGATTTTTCGCAAACACCCACTGGTAACACTGGCGCACGGATTTTCAGCTCACCGTATGAGCCTGGCTCGATCATGAAAGCTATCGGCGTCGCGATGCTGATTGACGCCGGGTATACCTACGCCGAGGATCGCATTGTGGCACCGGGCTTCTATGAGGTCTATTCCGGTCGCTACATCAAGAACTATTCGGTGGCTCAGGACACTCAGCTCACCACTGCGGGAGTGTTGCAAACCTCGTCGAACACCGGCATGTCTGTTCTTGCGGACCGGATGCCAGCGGCGACGGCGACGCGCTACTTTGAGAAGTTTGGCTTTGGCGAGATCACGGCGGTTGATTTCCTTGGGGAGTCTCAGGGAGTCGTCAATTCTGGTGATTCCTTGGACATTGTCACGCGCTACAACCAGTTCTTCGGCCAGGGGATTTCGGTTACCGCGGCCCAGATGGCTGGGTCGTATCAGACGCTCGCCAATGATGGCGTTCGCCTGCCGCTGCGACTGGTTGATGGGTGCCGGAGTATCGACGGTCAGTGGGTCTCCGCGCCGAGCGCCGAACCGGTCACCGTGGTGTCGCCCAGTGCCGCCAAGCAGGTGGTGCGCAGCCTCGAAACAATCGTCTCGCAGGGCCCGTTGCGCAACACGCTCAGCATCCCCGGCTACCGCGTTGCCGCCAAAACGGGCACGGCAGAAATCGCTGACGCCACCGGTTATGGCGATGACCGGGTTATCTCGCTCGCTGGCATGGCGCCAGCCGAGGACCCGGAATATGTCGTCCTGGTGAGCTTTACGAAACCACAAACCTCTCGGGTCTCCTCGGCGGCCGCACCCGCGTTCCACGATGTGATGTCTCATGTCCTCAAGAACTACCGAGTTGCACCCTCGAGCGTCCCGGCGGTGCTCCCGCCGGTAACCTGGTAGCTGCGCATCGCCAGCAGGAAAGGGTGCCCGAGTGACTAACCAGGTTCTTCGACCTCGGCACCACCCCGACCGGATGCTTTCCCAGGTCGCGGAGCACGTGAATGCGGAGAGATCCGGCTCCGACGTGGCCGTCCGGGGAGTGGCCCTTCACACGGGGGCCATCATGCCGGGGGATATTTTTGTGGCGCTGCAGGGTGCGCACCGCCACGGTGTGGAGCTGTGGGAATCCGCTCTCAGCGCAGGTGCCTCCGCCATTTTTACCGACCAACTCGGCGCTTCTGCTCTTGCGGGCGCCGATCTACCGGTCTTGATGGCCGAGAACCCCCGGGCCATCTTGGGAAGCCTTTCCAGTTTTGTATACGGGACTCAAGGAACGCACCCGCCTGTGTTCTCGGTGACGGGCACCAACGGTAAGACCTCAACTGCCTATCTGCTCGAGGCCATCATGCGAGCGCTCGGCTGGAAAACAGCCTTGTCGACGACAGCCGAACGTCAGGTTGATGGGGTGGCGTATGACTCCACGCTGACAACCCCCGAGGCCCCCGATGTGCACGCGATGCTCGCCCTGGCGGCCGAGCAGGGCGTCGGCGGAGTGGCTATCGAGGTGAGCGCGCAGGCGTTGTCGAAGAACCGCCTTGGCGGAGTGATGAGTACGGTTGCAGGGTTTACCAACCTCAGCCACGACCACTTTGAAGACTTCGGCGGAATGGAACGCTACCTCGATGCCAAAGCGGCTCTTTTCGAGCCGGATGCCGCTCGCAGTGCGGTTGTGTGTGTGGACGGGGAGTGGGGACAAACTCTCGCCGCACGGATTCAGATTCCCCTCGCAACAGTTTCCTCGGAGGCCTCAGGTCAGGGAGAGTGGACCTACTCGGTGGAAGCTTCGAGCCCGACGGTCACCCATCTCCGGATTACCTCTCCTGCGGGAGAGCTCGTGGAAACCCACGCGCCGATCGTTGGGGCACACATGGTGGCGAATGCCGCCTTGGCCGTCGTGATGATGCTCCAGGGGGGTGTCGCTCTCTCTGAGCTCCTCGCGGCGATTGGTCCTGGTACCAACGGGATTCCCGTGGCGATACCCGGGCGGCTCGAGCGAGTTTCTGGCGGGGACGGGCCAGCCGTGTTTCTTGATGCCGGGCGCAGCGAGGATGCCTACCGACAGACTCTTGCGGCAGTGAGAGACCTCACGCCCGGCACCGTGGTCATGGTGTGTGGAACGTCGGGCAACCGAGACGCCACCAAACGGCCATTGATGGGCGCCGCGGCGGCGGAACTCGCTGACGTTGTCATTGTCACCGACGATGATTCCCGACGGGAGGATCCCGCGATCATTCGCGCGGGCCTTCTGGAAGGAGCGCGATCGATACCCGGCGCCACCGTGCATGAGATTCCGGATCCCAACGCCGCCATACGCTTTGCTCTGTCGCTGGTGAGCGCGGGAGATAGCGTGGTGTGGTCGGGGCCTGGCTCCCAGACATATCGGGATATCGGCGGAGAGAAAATTCCGTACTCGGCGAGACGCGAAGCACAGGTCGCGCTGGCAGAGGCGGGATGGATACCGGAGAAGGGAACACCATGACCCAATGGGAAGGCTTGTCCTTACCGGTGTATGAGCTGGCGGGTGGCGCCACGGTCGTTGACGGTAGCGCGGTGGTCTCCGCACGAGATGCGGTTGATGTTCTGAAAGACGTGCGAGGCCGATTGAGCCTGGAGCAGCGCCACATCGTCGTGACCGGAGCCCTCAGCCTGGGCGGCGACTCGGATTACGACGATCTGGAAGCTTTTGGAGCCTTTATTGTTCGCATGAATATTGCCTTGTGCGTTGCTGTCGGCCCCGCTGCACGGCCCATTTGGGCCTCTGTGGGTCGCGAGGGCTCTTGGGATGGAGAGTCACAACACGTGGACACCGCCGAGCAGGTTTACGCTGTGGTGTCGGAGGACATTCGACCGGGAGACGTGTTTGTGGTTCTCGGCGGTGTCGGCCAAAATATGACAGCCGTGACATCGATGTTGAGGGAGTTCCGCGGGTGAGGATTCTCCTACTGGGTAGTGCTCTTTCACTCGCCTTTTCGCTCTTTTTGACCCCATTGTTCATCCGGCTTTTTGCCAAAATCGGGTGGGGGCAGTTCATCCGTCAAGATGGCCCTAAAACGCATTTCGTGAAGCGTGGGACACCAACGATGGGCGGAATTGTCATCCTGCTGGCCATCCTGTTCGGCTACTTCACTTCCCACTTGATTGAAGGCGTGCCCCCCAGTTATTCCGCCGTTCTGGTGTTGGGGTTGATGGTGGGATTGGGCTTTGTTGGTTTCCTAGACGACTACTCCAAGATCCGCCAACAGCAGTCCCTCGGCCTCAGTCCGCGCGGAAAAGTGATTGGTCAAATCCTTGTCGCCGTATCCTTCGCCGTGCTCGCGGTCTCCTTTCCCGATAGCGATGGTCAAACCCCTGCTGCACCAGGAATTTCGCTGGTACGCGGCGCAGACATCCTGTCGTTTGCTCAATGGGGGCAAACGGCGGTTCTGATCGGGTTTGCCATTTGGGCGACCTTGATCATTGTCGGGACGTCCAATGCCGTGAACCTCACGGATGGCCTTGACGGGTTAGCCAGCGGATCGACCATCCTGGTGTTTGTCGCCTACGTCATGATCACCTTCTGGCAGTTCAACCAGTCCTGTTTTCGAGTCATCCCGGATCAGGAGAACTTCTACAAGTGCTACGAGGTCCGGGACTCTCTGGAGCTCACGGCCGTGGCAGCCATGGCCAGCGCCAGTCTGATCGGATTCCTGTGGTGGAATACGTCGCCGGCCAAGATCTTCATGGGAGACACCGGCTCTCTGGGGCTTGGTGGGGGCGTAGCCGGGCTTGCCCTTTTCTCGCGGACCGAGGGCCTCCTGCCGCTGGTCGGGGGTCTCTTCGTCATCCTCACAGGTTCGGTGATTCTGCAGCGCCTGTATTTCAAAGCAACCAAGGGGAAGCGGATTTTCTACTCGTCCCCCCTCCACCACCACTATGAAATCAAGGGCTGGGCGGAAGTGACGATTGTGGTGCGTTTTTGGCTCGTCGCGGGACTGTTCGCTGCTGTCGGCGCGGGGCTGTTCTATCTGGAGTGGCTGAGTCGTTGAGTTCAGAGTTTCCCGACCTTTCGGGTTGGTCCAGCCGATGGAGTGACTACCGTTTTGGGGTTTTGGGGGTGGGCGACGCCGGTTTTGCGGTGATTGACACCCTCGTGGAGCTTGGCTCCAGCCCCCTGGCGCTCGCCGCGGAGATTAGTGAACAAATCCTCCCCATTCTGGAGGTGTTAGCGGTGGAACCCGTGATTTCCCCCGATCCGGGCGCACTGGAGCGAGAACTGCTGGAGTTCGCACCGCACATTCTCGTGGTCTCGCCGGGTATCCCCGTTGATCACCCCGTGGTGGCGGCTGCCCGGGACGCCGGGATAGCCATCTGGTCCGATATTGACTTCGCTTGGCGGGTTCGCGATAAGCACGAACACGTGTCGCCGTGGGTGTTAGTTTCTGGTGCCGTGCACGGGCGGCGCGTTGCTGAGCTCGCGAGCCGGTTACTCACCGCTGCGCAGATTCCGGCATTTGTCGTCGGCCACCACTCGTCTCCGCTCCTGGATGCCCTCCGGGACCCCCATGATTACGGGGCTCTGCTGGTGGTGGCGACGGAGAATCAGGTGGAGCGACTGGCGCGAGGCGAGGGACCTCGCTCACCTGTTGTTGCGGTGTGCGTTGACGATGCGTACCCCGTAAACCACGGAGCACTCTACGACGGGGTTTCTATCGCCTGTGTGTATCGAAAAGGCACCGGTAACACGATGGGCCTTGTGGAAGATGCCGACGTTATCGAGGGTGCTCGAGCCATCGGGGTGGGTTTCGATTCGCCAGATAAGAGTGAGCTGGGGCTTGTCGAGGGAATCATCGTCGACCGGGCCTTTTTGGAAGATCGGGCTAACCATGCTCTGGAAGTGTCCACGCTGGACGAGCTTGCTGAGGCAGGCTGGACCATTCCGGAGGATCTTCCCGTCGTGGTGGGTGCCGTTGCGGTGGCCCGGGCTTTTGATGTTTCGCCCGCTGTCATCGCCGGGGTACTTACCCTCCCGTAGGCGCGAGGGGCTCGGCGTGGCATAGCAGGGTTCTCCCTTTCTGCAGAGGACACTGGAGGGACCTTTTGTGCGCGCTTTTCGCGCACTCAGTGAACCAGAGGGGGTGGAGCGGTTGTCTACCGGTGCTCCTCCTCGACCCACGTCGCGATCTGGCGAGTCAGCATCGGTGGTGCGAGTCAAGAGGCTTTTTTCCCAAGATTCACCCCCCTACGTCGTGATGGTCGCAACTGTGCTGTTTCTGGTGATCTTTGGTCTCGTGATGGTTCTTTCTTCATCGTTTGTCGATTCGGCGCTCGGCAACGATGGAAACTTTTTTGCTGTGTTTTTTCGCCAAGCTTCGTGGGTTCTTTTTGGGATACCCCTGATGCTGCTGCTTTCGCGAGTTCCCCCGATTACTATCCGGCGCTTCGCTCCGACCTTCTTTCTGGGAGCTTTGGTCCTACAGGCGCTGGTTTTCACTACTCTTGGAGTGACCTCAGGGGGAAACCGAAACTGGGTCAGTATTGCGGGCTTCCAGGGACAGCCCTCCGAGATACTCAAAGTCGCACTGATTGTGTGGATGGCCGCCATTCTCGCGGACCGTCTTGACCGCATCGGCGAATGGCAAACCCTCGGTCGGCCCCTGGGTCTGGGTGTGGTGATTGCTATCGGGGCCGTCATGGCCGGTGGTGACCTCGGTACCGCGGGCGTCATGGCTCTCGTGGTGATCGGAATCGTGTTTATTGCAGGCATTCGTTGGCAACACTTGGGGGTTATCCTCGCCGGTGTTGCCGCGCTAGCTGCGGCAGCAGCGCTATTTGCCCCCTCACGAGTGCGAAGGATCACCACGTGGTTCTCTGGCTGCACCGAGGAGGATTACCTCACGACCTGCTGGCAAACGGTGCACTCCACTTTTGCTCTCGGATCCGGTGGAATCTTCGGCGTTGGCTTGGGAAACTCGCGAGCAAAATGGTCGTGGTTGCCCGAGGCAGAAACAGACTTCATCTTCGCGATTGTGGGAGAGGAGCTTGGTTTGCTGGGCACCACACTCGTCATCGTGGCCTTCATTGTCTTGGCGATCACGATGGCGCACCTCGTTCGCAAGAATGCGGATCCGTTCGCACGCTTGGTCACCGGCGGAGTCATGATTTGGCTGATTGGTCAGGCTCTCATCAACATCGCCGTGGTGTTGGAGCTACTGCCCGTGCTGGGAATCCCGCTTCCCTTCCTGTCCGTCGGAGGCTCGGCGTTGTTAGCGTCACTCGGAGCGATGGGAATTGTCATGGCCCTCAACCGTCAGGACGCTGAGTCTGTCGGCGACTATCTCGCCCGGGCGCGTAGAAAGAAATCATGACGAGAGTTGTTCTCGCCGGCGGGGGTACCGCCGGCCACGTGAATCCGCTCCTCGCCCTCGCGCAGGAGCTCCGGGATCAGCACGGTCTTGCGGCGTCTAACCTGGCGGTGATTGGCACCGCAGAGGGCCTGGAGTCAAGCCTTGTACCCGCCGCCGGGCTGTCGCTGCACACCATTGCTCGCCTTCCCCTTCCGCGCAGGTTTTCCCCTCGAGCTTTAGCCTTTGTGCCACGCTTTGTTGCGGCAGTGTTCACATCTTGGAAGATCCTGGGCCGGCATCAGGCGGACGTTGTGGCCGGCTTCGGTGGCTACGCGAGCGCTCCGGCGTACGTGGCAGCGTGGTTACGAAGGATTCCCCTGGTTATTCACGAAGCCAACGCTGTCGCGGGATTTGCTAACCGGTTAGGGGCGCGTTTCACACCGCACGTATTGACAGCATTTCCGACACCCACTTTGCCCCGGGCACGAGTGATCGGGATGCCGATGGCGCGCGCGATAACGCACCCCGCGGAAAAGCTCACCACGAGTGGGGCGCGCAGGCATTTTGGGCTAAGTCCCCGGAAAAAGACCTTGGTGGTCACGGGGGGATCGCAGGGCGCGCAGCGCATCAACGCCACCATCGCTGCTCTGGTGCCGACTGTGCTTCGTGCGGGGTGGCAGGTTCTTCACATTGTGGGTGCAAAGAACCCCGTGCCTGAGAGCATGCCGGAGGGCTATGTCGGCCTGCCCTACTGTGACCGAATGGACCTCGCGTTTGCAGCAGCCACAGCGGTCATTTCGCGCGCGGGTTCCGCAACGGTGTCAGAAATTCAGTTGCTCGGCATTCCGGCCATTTTTGTTCCCTATCCGGTGGGAAATGGCGAGCAAGAAAAAAACGCAGCCGACAGTTTCCGCGCCGGTGCTGCCGTTCTCGTCCGCGACGTGGACTTCACTCCAGACACTGTTGCGGTTACCGTATGGCCTTTGCTCCAGGATGATGCGGCGCTGAAGCGGATGAAGTCGCAGGCCGCGGGGCTTGGTCGCCGGGATGCCGCCTCGCAGATGGCTCTCACAGTGATGGAGACCCTTCGGAAAGGGCAAAAATGAAACCCGAATTAGGGCGAGAACTCCCGGAGAGCATCGGAGGCATCCACTTCATTGGTATCGGGGGATCCGGGATGAGCGGGATTGCCCGAGTGTTCGCCGAGCGAGGACACACCGTGACAGGGTCGGATCGAAGCTTCTCCGAGGTGACCGATTCACTCAGCAGTGTTGGGGTGGAGGTTTTCCTCGGCCACGAGGCTTCCCATGTTGGTGACTGCGACACGGTTGTGTTCTCCAGTGCGGTGCGCGAAGAAAACCCGGAATACGTGGAGGCTCTGCGGCGCGAACTAACAGTGATTCACCGGTCTGAGGCGCTCCGCTGGCTTCTTCGAGGCTTGTCGCCGTTGGCGGTTGCTGGTTCCCACGGCAAAACCACCACCACGGCAATGCTGGCCACCGCGTTGGAGCGAGCCGGCGTTGACGCTGGTTGCGTCAACGGAGGTGTGGTCAGTCAATGGGGTGTCTCCTCCCGGAGCGGCACGGATGAGCTTTTTGTGATCGAAGCCGACGAATCGGATCGATCTTTCGTCGGCTATCACCCGGCGCACGCTCTGATTACTAACATCGCACCGGATCATCTCGACTTCTATGGATCCCTCGACGCGATTTACGAGGCATTCGAAGAATTTGCCCGTACGGCGCAGAAAAGTATCGTGCTGTGCGCGGACGATGCCGGCACGAGGGAGTTGGTGGGCAGGCTTGGGGGCGCCGCTCCGGTCGTGACCTATGGCACCGCGGCTGACGCGAATGTGGTGATGACCGATCTTTCACCAGGCCCCCGAGCGTCGTTCGTGGTGTCCTCCGGTGGTGAATCGACTCGTGTGACGCTCGGTGTTCCGGGTCGACTGCCTGCCCTTAATGCCACCGGGGTCATTGCCCTGCTCATGCAACTGGGGTTTTCCCTGACCGACGCTGGCGACGCGGCTTCCGGTTTCGAGGGGGCTGATCGGCGTTTCCAGTATCACGGGACGCTCTCGGGCGTGAGTTTTTATGACGACCACGCCCACCACCCGACTGAAGTAGCGGCAGCTTTGGAGACGGCGCGGGCGGTGGCTGGAGAGGGGCAGGTCATTACTCTTTTTCAGCCGCATCTGTTCTCGCGAACCAAATACATGGCGGCCGAATTGGCAGAGGCGTTCGCTCGGGGGAGTGACCACACGATTTTTCTCGACATTTTTGGCTCTCGAGAAGACCCCATCGAGGGCGTGACGACAGCCCTGATCCTCGACCAGCTGCCTGCGGGCACCTCCTACGACTTCGAGCCTGACTGGGATAAGGCCTGTGCGCTGGCAGTGGAGCGGGCCCAGCCAGGGGATTTAGTCCTCACCATGTCGACCGGGGATTTGTACCAAATTGTGCCCCAACTCTTGGAGGCGAAGCGGGCGTGGGATGGCGCTAGGGATGGATAGGCCCGAAGGGTTTTCTTCCGGAGCTTCTGGGCGGACCAAAAAACCGTCGGCCCGCGCGCAGACTGCCCTCAAGCACGCTACGCAAGCGCGTGTGAAAGCGGAGCGGGACGAGCGACGCCGGCTTACAGCCGCCACGCGTCTTCGGCGGCGCCGCTGGGGAATATCGCTCGCGAGCGTGGGCGCATTGGCCTTGACGGTGGTCGTGCTGACCCTGTCGCCGGTTCTTTCGCTGAAAAAAGTTGTCGTGGAGGGTGCCGAGCGTCTAGAGAGTAGCGATATCGCCGGGGCTCTCGATCCGCTCTATGGTGAACCTCTTGCGCGCGTAAGCCCCGAGGTCGTGGGCGATGCGCTCGCGGGGATCACGCTCATCCAGGCTTTTGACACCCGGATTGAGCCGCCAGGAACCTTGGTGGTCACCATCCAAGAGCGAAAGCCCATCGGAGTCGTGTTGGCAGGCGATACATATTCCGTGGTGGACGCCGCGGCGGTCGACCTGTGGGAGGAGCCCACGCGGCCAGCAAATCTGCCTCTGGTTTTGGTAGCCGCAGACCAAGATTCCCCCAGTTTCACCGCGGTGTCCCTCGTGTTGCTGGCGCTACCGGAGCAGCTTCTGGCTCAGGTTGAGGGCATTACCGCGACCACCAGGGATGACGTCCGCTTCACTATCCGCGGCGCTGCCCACGAAGTGGTGTGGGGCAGTTCCGATCGGGCCTCGGCGAAAGCGCGGGTTCTTGCCGCTGCGCTGCGCGCCACCACCGGTCAAGCCGCTCAGGTTATCGACGTGACGACTCCGGAAAGCGTGGTCATCCGGGCTAAAGGGTGAGCAATCACTGGTTGAACCGGGTTCCACGACACGCCCGCGCATTGCTCTGACCAACGGGCCCAACCCCGTATCTTCATCGCCGATAAACGTGATGAAAACTCTTATCTTCAACCATAGGTTGAAGGTTTGTGAAAAGGAGCACCGGTGACCGGTCAAACTAACTACCTCGCTGTCATCAAAGTGGTGGGGGTTGGTGGTGGCGGCGTGAACGCCGTAAACCGCATGATTGAGCGAGGCCTGCAGGGCGTCGAATTCATCGCCATTAACACGGATGCACAAGCACTTCTGCTCAGCGACGCCGATGTGAAACTCGACGTGGGGCGCGACCTCACCCGTGGTCTCGGTGCAGGCGCTGACCCCGAGGTGGGTCGTCGGGCCGCGGAAGATCACGAAGAAGAAATTGAACAAGCCATCGCTGGTGCTGACATGGTCTTTGTCACCGCCGGTGAGGGCGGGGGCACAGGGACCGGGGGGGCTCCCGTGGTGGCCAGGATCGCCAAGTCCATCGGTGCGCTGACCGTCGGCGTCGTAACAAAGCCTTTCTCTTTTGAAGGCAAGCGCAGAATGTCTCAAGCGGACGTGGGAGTCCAAGCGTTGAAGGACGAAGTCGACACCCTGATTGTGGTGCCCAATGACCGTTTGCTGGAAGTATCGGACCGCAGCATCAGCATGCTGGAGGCCTTTGACACCGCCGACCGGGTCCTCCTGGCCGGAGTTCAAGGCATCACCGATTTGATCACTACGCCGGGATTGATCAACTTGGACTTCGCCGACGTCAAGTCCGTCATGCAGGATGCTGGGACCGCCCTGATGGGAATTGGCTCCAGCCGTGGGGCTGATCGTGCGATTAAAGCGGCCGAACTGGCCGTGGCCTCGCCCCTGCTCGAGTCGAGCATTGAGGGCGCGCAGGGAGTCTTGTTGTCCATACAGGGTGGCTCCAACCTGGGGCTTTATGAAATCAATGACGCGGCCAAACTCGTGGAGGAATCCGTCCATCCCGACGCCAACGTCATCTTTGGCGCTGTGATCGATGACTCTTTGGGTGACGAAGTGAGAGTGACCGTCATCGCGGCAGGGTTCGATGAAAGCCAGCCGCGTCCCGCCCCCGCCCTCGTGCCTCAGGAGCAGCCCGTCGAGTCCGCGGGGCCGGTGGCCGAGGAATCGTGGCTCCTGCCCGGTGAGGAAACACCTGTGGCGAGTGAAGCTCCCTCCCCGCCGGTTGCCGACGCGCCCGAGGACGACGAGCTCGACGTTCCCGAATTCCTCCGGTAGTCGCGGTGGCGGACACTCCCGCGGGACGCTTTGCGGCGGTTCAGGCTCGCATCGCGGAAGCCGCGGAGTCTGCGGGGAGGAATCCGGCCGACATCACGACGATTGTGGTGACAAAGTTTCATCCCGCTTCATTGGTCCGTGAACTTGCAGCGGCCGGGGTGGAGCACGTGGGGGAGAATCGCCACCAGGAGGCCCAGGCAAAGCACGCTGAGCTTGTCGATGTGCCCCTCACGTGGCACTTTGTCGGTCAGCTGCAGTCCAATAAAGCCAAGGCGGTAGCCCAGTACTGCTCCGTGATTCATTCGCTTGATCGCCCCTCACTGACCAAGGCGCTGGCGCAATCGGAGAGGGCCCTGGACGTATTCCTGGAAATCAACCTCACGGACGTTCCGGGGCGAGGGGGAGTCGAGCCCTCGGAGCTGGCGAGCCTGGCGGAGGGCGTTCTCAGCACACCAAATCTTTCGCTACGCGGGGTCATGGCTGTTGCTCCTGTCGGGGAAGACCCGAGGATGGCGTTCGATCGCGTCCTGAATTACCGCGAAGAGGTCTTGCGCCTTGCGCCCGGTGCCACCGATTTGTCTTTGGGTATGTCGGGGGACTTTGTGGAGGCCATTTCGCGTGGGGCGACACACCTGCGAATAGGGAGCGCAATTACCGGGAAAAGACCCGATCCGACCTACCCTTAAACCACTACGAACGCCGAAGGGGCAAACATGTCGAATCCGTTACGCAAGACTCTCGAATTTTTGGGGCTTGCCGAAGAATCGCTCGAAGAGCAGGGCCAGCAGACCCGCTCGGCAACAGCAGTTGCTTCCGCCCCTCCGGCCCAGCGAGCAACAGTGACTCCTCTGCGTCGAGGAGCAAAACAAGGGGTGAGTGACGTGAATGAAATCCTGACGGTCCACCCGCAGAAATATGACGACGCCAAGGCCATTGCCGAATCGTTCCGCGAGGGCGTGCCGGTCATTATCAACCTCACACAGATGAGCGAATCAGAAGCACGTCGTTTGGTCGACTTTTCCAGCGGGCTCACGCAGGGGCTTCACGGCCACATTGAGCGTGTCACCCCCAAGGTGTTTCTTTTGTCGCCCTCCCACGTGCTCGTGAGTGGCGACGGAGACGGGGTCGAGTCGGAACTCGACGCCGCACTGCTGGACTAACACAAGCCTTTCCTCAGCCACTAGAGCGATACTGGGAGCGCTATGTCATTTATCGCTGTAATTGTCTATTTCGCGCTCGGCCTGTTTTTGCTGGCGTTGTGGGTTCGTTTCATCTTCGACTGGGTTCAGGTCCTCCAGCGGGGTTTCCGCCCCAAGGGCCCCGTTCTCCTGGTTGCCGAAGCTGCCTACTCCGTGACCGATCGACCTTTGCGCGCGGTCCGGAAGGTCATCCCGACCATTCGATTTGGTGGCGCGGGAATAGACCTTGGCTGGAGTGTGTTGATGTTTGGAACCTTCATCGCGTGGTCGTTTGTAGGAAGTCTGCGCTAGCTCTTCCCCTTCGCTCTTAAAGGGGTACCCTGGGGAAGGTCGTTCGGCCCTTTTGAACGGTAAGTCCCGCTAACACAAAGGTAAAGATTCATGGCTCTCACACCTGAAGACATCGTCAACAAGCGTTTTCAGTCCACAAAATTCCGCGAAGGTTACGACCAGGACGAGGTTGATGACTTTCTCGACGAAGTCGTCGCCGAGATGCGACGCGTCGTCGCGGAGAACGAAGAGCTGAGCCAGAAACTTGCGGCGACCGATGGTCGCATTTCGGAATTGCAGCGAGGTGGCCCTGCCCCCAGCGTTGCGACACCTCCTATTGCTACCAGTGATGACGTGGTGGATACGGAAAACGCCAACAACCTGCTTCAGCTTGCCCGACGTCTCCACGAAGAGCATGTTCGTGAAGGTATCCAAAAGCGCGACGAGCTCATTGCGGAGGGGCACGCCCAGGCAGCTCGCATTGTCGCTGAGGCTGAAGCTGAGCACCAGGTGACCGTGGCGAAATTGGAGCAAGAGCGCGCCACCATGAGCGCGAGCGTCGAAGAGCTCCGAGCGTTTGAGCGCGAATATCGCCAGAGTTTGAAGAATTTCATCACGGGGCAGGTCAACGCTCTTGACGCATCGTTGGAGGTTGCCTCAAGCCCGGCAGGGGCGCCGACAACGGCACCTCCAGTGACGGATCCCGCTTCCGCCAGCGACTCACCAGACTCGCAGTAGTACGCCGCTCTCCTCGTGGCCGAAACACGGACCATCGCGGTCCCCGAGGGGTTATCGGGTGAACGACTCGATATTGTGCTCTCTCGCCTCTTTGGTTTCTCTCGAGCGTTTGCCCAAGCAGTCATCGAACAGGGCGGCGCCATCGTTGACGGCAAGCCTGGTGCCAAGAGTGACCGTGCGACCTCCGGCGCCATGCTCGATGTGACGTTTGAGCCCAAACGTGCTCCCGCCATCGAGCCCATCGTTGTGGACTCGATGGCGATTCTTTACGACGACGACGACGTGGTGATTGTGGATAAACCGCCGGGCCTCGCTGCGCACCCCGCACCCAGTTGGGACGGCCCCTCCGTTTTGGGTGCCCTCGCCGGGGCGGGTTATCGGATATCAACTTCTGGCCCACCCGAACGTCAGGGCATCGTGCATCGTCTGGACGTGGGAACCTCAGGAGCAATGGCGGTTGCTAAATCAGAGATCGCCTACAGCAAGCTCAAGCGGGCATTCAAAGCTCGCGAGGTCCATAAGACCTATCTGGCTCTCGTTCAAGGTCATCCCGACCCTTCCCTGGGCACGATTGATGCACCTATCGGGCGCCACCCCAGCTCGTCGTGGCGTTTTGCGGTGGTCGCCGGCGGGCGAGATTCCATCACTCATTACGAAACACTCGAAGCCTTCAGTGCTGCCTCACTACTAAAGGTCACTCTTGAAACTGGCCGCACACATCAAATCCGAGTGCACATGTCTGCGCAAAAGCATCCGATTGTTGGCGACACCGTGTACGGTGCCGACCCCACGATTGCGGAACGACTGGGTGCTTCCCGGCAATGGCTTCACGCCAGTGAACTTGAATTCACTCATCCCGTGACAGGTGAGTTGGTGCAGGTCTCCTGTCCTATTCCTGAGGACCTTCAGGTGGGGCTTGAGCGACTTCGCGCGGGCTAGCGGAGTGTCAGACACGACGCGCCGGGGGGCGGTTTACTCTGGGAAGCCCGCGTGCGAAAGAAGGTATCGGTGAGCTCGTCTAGCGACTCTTTTGCGCACCTGCACGTGCACACGGAGTACTCCATGCTGGATGGCGCCGCCAGAATCTCAAACCTGGTGGACGAAGTGGCGCGGCAAGAAATGCCCGCGGTTGCCATGACCGACCACGGCGTGATGTTCGGCGCATACGAGTTTTGGAAGCACGCTACAGCGGCGGGGGTGAACCCCGTCATCGGTGTCGAGGCGTACCTCACCCCGGGAACTCATCGCAGTGACAAAACCAGGGTTCAGTGGGGCAACGGCGGTGAAGATGATGTCTCCGGGGCTGGTGCCTACACGCACGTGACGTTGCTGGCCGAAACCACCGAGGGGATGCACAACCTTTTTAGGATGTCCTCCAAAGCATCACTGGAGGGGTACTACTTCAAGCCTCGCATGGATCGCGAGTTGCTCCAGACCTACAGCAAGGGGGTTATCGCCACCACCGGGTGCCCCAGTAGTGAGGTGCAGACCTATCTGCGCCTGGGTCAGTACGACAAAGCGCGCCAGGCGGCCGCCGAATTCCGCGACATTTTCGGTGCCGATAACTATTTCGTCGAAATCATGGATCATGGTCTGGGAATCGAGAAGCGGGTTCTGCCGGATCTGATGAAGCTCTCACAGGACCTCGGTATTCCGTTGCTGGCCACCAATGACCTGCACTACACGACCGCTGCAGATGCCGAGGCACACGCCGCTTTGCTGTGTGTTCAGTCAGGGTCCACCTTGGATGACCCCAAGCGATTCAAGTTCGATTCCAACGAGTTTTATGTCAAGACTCCCGCCCAGATGAGGGCCCTATTTGCTGATTTCCCCGAGGCAGCCGACAACACGCTGTTAATTGCCCAGAGGGCGAATGTCACCTTTGATGAGTCGGCAAACTACATGCCGATCTTCCCCGTTGCCGAGGGGGAGACTGAGGTGAGTTTCTTTGAGTCCGAGGTTCGCCGAGGGCTAGAAGCCCGATACCCCGGGGGCGTTCCGGACAAGGTGCGGGAGCAGGCCGAATACGAGATCGGTGTCATCTCCCAGATGGGCTTTGCCAGCTACTTTCTGGTGGTGGCGGACTTCATCAACTGGGCAAAATCGCAGGGCATTCGGGTGGGTCCCGGCCGCGGTTCCGGAGCCGGCTCCATGGCAGCTTTTGCCATGAGAATCACGGAGTTGGACCCGCTGGAGCACGGCCTCATCTTCGAGCGCTTTTTGAACCCTGATCGTGTGTCCATGCCTGACTTCGACGTGGACTTTGATGAGCGTCGTCGCAATGAAGTAATTCGCTATGTGACCGAGAAGTATGGCGACGATCGGGTCGCCCAAATCGTCACGTTTGGCACCATCAAAGCCAAGCAGGCGCTCAAGGATGCGGCTCGAGTGCTGGGACACCCCTTCGGCATGGGGGAGAAGCTTACGAAACTGATGCCTGCCGGGGTGATGGGTAAGGAGATGTCCCTGCAGGGCGTTGTTGATTCATCGCACGAACGTTACAAAGAGGCGGGAGATTTTCGGGCGCTTCTGGAAAGCGATTCTGAGGCTCTCACCGTCTTTGAGCGAGCTCAGGGGCTGGAGAATCTCAAGCGCCAGTGGGGTGTTCACGCCGCTGGTGTGATCATGTCCTCAGCGCCGCTGATGGACACCATCCCGATCATGAAGCGCGACCAAGACGGCCAGATCGTGACCCAGTTCGATTTCCCGAGCTCCGAGGCACTGGGGCTCGTCAAGATGGACTTTTTGTCCCTTCGGAACCTGACCATCATTGACGATGCGCTGGACAACATTGAGCTCAACCGCGGGCACCGGCCCGTTCTGGAAGACCTCACCCTCGATGACAGCGCCGCCTATGAACTGATGAGTAGGGGCGACACCCTGGGGGTGTTCCAACTCGATGGTGGCCCGATGCGGAGCCTTCTGCGGTTGCTGAAACCCGATTCCTTCGAAGACGTTTCCGCGGTGCTGGCTCTGTATCGACCAGGACCGATGGGGGCTGATTCGCACACGAACTACGCGTTGAGAAAGAACGGGCAGCAGGACATCACCCCGCTCCATCCCGAACTGGCAGAAGCGCTCGAAGGAATTCTCGGGGGCACCTACGGGCTCATCGTGTACCAGGAACAGGTGATGGAGATTGCCCAGAAGCTCGCCGGCTACACGCTCGCACAAGCGGATCTGCTGCGGCGCGCTATGGGTAAAAAGAAAAAGGCAGAGCTAGACATTCAGTTTGAAGCCTTCCGCGAGGGCATGAGGAACAACGGGTTCTCCGACGCCTCGATCACCGCGCTGTGGGAGGTGTTGGTGCCCTTCTCGGATTACGCCTTCAACAAAGCGCACTCGGCTGCCTACGGGATGATTTCCTATTGGACCGCCTACCTGAAGGCCCATTTCCCGGCGGAATACATGGCGGCACTGCTCACCAGCGTCAGCGATCAAAAAGACAAGTCTGCGGTCTATCTCAATGAGTGTCGTCGGATGGGCATCCAGGTGTTGCCCCCAGACGTCAACGAGTCCATCGCCACCTTCAGCGCCGTGGGAGAGGACATTCGCTTCGGCCTTGCTGCGATCAGGAATGTCGGTGTCGGCGTGGTCGACCTCATCCGGTCGTCCAGAGAGGAAAAAGGCGCGTTTGTCTCGTTCCACGACTTTGTCAAGAAAGTTCCCTCGAGCGTGTTGAACAAGAGGTGTGTGGAATCACTGATCAAGGGTGGGGCTTTTGACCAGTTGGGTCACACTCGGCGAGCGCTCTTTGATATCCACGAAAATACCGTGGAGGCCGCATCTAAAGACAAACGTGCCGAGGAGCACGGGCACGTGGGCTTTGACTTTGACAGCTTGTTCGATGAGGGGGAGACCTCGCCCACATCGGTGGTTCCCGATCGTCCCGAGTGGCCACGAAAAGAGCTGCTTTCGCTCGAGCGAGAAATGCTGGGGCTCTATGTCTCGGACCATCCGCTGGCAGGGTTGGAGCGTGCCATCGGCAAAGAAGCCGAGGTCTCGATTGCCGAGCTGTTGCTGCAAGACCGTGAGGATGGGGAAAGCGTGACCATCGCCGGGCTCATAACCGGTGTCACGCATCGGGTCGCTCGCTCCAGCGGTAATCCTTACGCTCAGGTCACCATCGAGGACTTTGGTGGCGAGCTTTCCGTGATGTTCCTCGGAAAAACCTATAAGAACTACCAGGCGGACCTTGTGGAAGACACCATTGTGGCGCTCCGCGGGCGTGTGTCCAACCGCGATGATGGTCTGGGGCTGCACGCCGTCGAGCTGACACCCCTTTCGGTGAGCGCAGCGGATGATGATGAGCCTTTGCGGCTCACGGTGGCCGAGCACTTTGCCACCCAGGAGATTCTTACCGAGCTAGATGGTGCGCTCTCTCGCCATCCGGGTCAGTCCGTTGTGCACCTCAGGCTGGTCAAGTCTGGATTTGAGCGCGTTTTTGAGCTTCCGCGAAAGGTCGAAGTGTCTCTCGACTTGATGGGGGAAGTGAAAAGCGTGCTGGGTGCACACTGTCTCAGCGCCTAGAGCGCCGTGGCGGTGCTGTAGCCCTTCTGGTGGTAGGCCAGTGGGCTTTGCTCCGGCCCTAGCCCTCCTCCGGTGATACGCACAGCAACCATCCCGGCGAACTCAACTTCCACGCGCTCAACAACCTGCGCTTCTACCCAGGCGCTGACTCCCTTGAGAATCGGTAACCCGTGAGGCCCTGGGCTCCAGTGGTCACCGACGAACCGTTCGCTGGCCTCTCCGGCCATGATTTGTGCCAGTTCGAGCGACTCGGTTCCCAGGAAATGCAGAGCTACCCGCGCGTCTTTCTTCAGCGAGCTCCAGGAGCTTGCTGTTTGAGACATGTTGAAGCTCGCCAGGGGAGGTGAGGCTGAAAGTGATGCGACCGACGTCGCCGTGAACCCTGTCGGAGAGCCGTCTGCTTTTAGCGCCGTCACCACACACAATCCAGCGCTGTGTCGGCGAAACGCCTCGAGGAAAATTTGGGAAGGAGAGAGGGGCTCAGTAGTGTTCACGCGCTCTACCCTAACGGCTCGCTCTCAGCCCTCTCGTAAGGCCCGGCTACGATAGGAGGGCCATGATCAGACTGACCGACCTTCGAGGCCTCAACATCACCCCGGGAAGCGTGGCAAGCTTTGTTCCCCGGGTTTCTCTAGGGAGTGCCGACGTTCACGAGGTCGTCGACGAACTGTTGCACGCGGTCCGTCAAGGTGGGCTTTCAGCCCTCGTGGAGCAGGCGGCAACGTTCGATGGGGTCGACAATCTTCATCCCCGCACCGCCGGCCGTGAGCTTTCTCAGGCCGCTTCCGGACTGGACAAAACATTGAAGGCGGCCATCCAGGAATCTATCCGTCGGGTTCGCTTGGCCTCGGAGGATTCGCTCCCTGCGGGAGCAACAACCCAGTTCCATACCGGGGGTTCGGTCACCATGCGGCATGTTCCGGTCGAACGCGCCGGTGTGTACGTTCCCGGCGGTAAAGCGGTCTATCCCTCGAGCGTGATTATGAACGTGGTTGCTGCGCAGGCAGCCGGGGTAAGGGAAATTGTGCTGGTCTCACCACCCCAAAAGGACCATGGGGGTCGCATTCACCCCACAATCCTCGCTACCGCTGAGCTACTCGGGGTTTCTGAAGTATTTGCCCTCGGAGGCGCGGGAGCGATTGCCGCGCTAGCGTGGGGCGTGCCGGAGTTGGACTTAGCGCCCGTTTCGGTCATTACCGGGCCGGGGAATCAGTATGTGGCTGCTGCGAAGCGCGCGGTGCGAGGCGTGGTCGGTATCGATTCAGAAGCGGGACCCTCGGAGATTGCCATCATTGCTGATTCAACTGCGCATCCTGAGTTTGTCGCCGCCGATCTCGTGTCCCAGGCGGAGCACGATGAACTGGCATCGGTTGTTCTCCTCACGGATTCGTGGGAGCTCGCGGAGCGCGTCACGCTCTCGCTCGAGCGCCGTGCCGCGGAGGCGGAAAACAGCGATCGCGTCCACCGCGCACTCGAGGGGGAACAGTCGGCGCTGATGGTGTGCGACTCGCTAGAGCACTCGGTGTGGCTGTCGAACGCGATGGCGCCGGAGCACCTGCAGGTGATGGTGGCGGAGCCGGAAAAGCTCCTACCTCGGCTCACCAATGCGGGGGCAATCTTTGTGGGGAATTTCACGCCGGTGAGCGCCGGGGACTATGCCGCGGGCTCGAATCACGTTCTTCCGACCCACGGCACGGCCGCGTTTAGCTCGGGCCTGTCGCCGATGACGTTTTTGAAGACTCAGCAGATCGTTGATTACGACCAGGAAGCTCTGTCGCACATCGCACCCCACGTCGAAAATTTTGCTCGTGCGGAGAACCTTCCCGCTCACGCAGAAGCCATTGCGGTGCGTTTTCGATCCGAAAACGACGGGGAAGTAGGCTGATCCACGATGTATTGCCCCTTCTGTCGCCATCCCGATTCACGGGTGATTGATTCTCGAACCAGTGACGACGGGTTGTCCATTCGCCGCAGGCGTCAGTGCCCTGAGTGCACGCGCCGGTTTTCGACTTTGGAAACGGCGAGCTTGAGCATTATCAAGCGCAGCGGCGTGACAGAGCCTTTTAGCCGGGAAAAGATTGCTGCAGGGGTGAAGAAGGCCTGCCAGGGCCGCCCGGTTACCGACCAGGACCTCGCACAGCTAGCTCAGCGTGTGGAGGAGATTATTCGCCAAACGGGGGCATCACAGGTTGATGCCAACGAAATTGGCCTCGCCATTTTGGAGCCTCTGCGCGAGTTGGATGAGGTCGCCTACCTTCGTTTTGCCTCGGTCTATCAAGCGTTTGAGAGCTTGGAGGACTTTGAAGACGCCATCGGTTCGCTTCGTGACGCTCCCGCTGCTGAGGGATAGATGTATAGCCTGCTGTTTGCGGTTTTCAAACGACTCGATCCTGAGCTAACCCACCACTGGGGGATGCTGGTGATCCAGCTTGCCGGCCTGCCCGTTATCCGAAAGTTCTTGCGCAGGCGCTACGCTCCCGACCCGTCGCTCGCTGTGCGAGCCCTCGGACACGATTTTGGTTCCCCAGTGGGTCTTGCGGCCGGTTTTGATAAAAACGCCGTCGCAGTTCGGGGTTTTTATGCCCTCGGCTTTGACCATGTCGAGGTGGGCACGGTGACCGCCCTGGCGCAGCCGGGAAACCCGAAGCCCCGGTTGTTTCGACTGCCAGCGGATCGCGCATTGATTAACCGCATGGGTTTCAACAACGACGGGGCAGAGGTTGTTGCCACACGATTAGCTGCGCTGCGCCATTGGGGCGGCGAGCTACCCATCATTGGGGTGAACATCGGGAAAAGTCGCGCCACAGATATTGCCGGAGCCACGGCCGACTATGTGACGAGCGCAACTCTTCTGGCGCCCCACGCTGACTACCTCGTCGTGAACGTGTCTTCGCCCAACACCCCCGGGTTGCGTGGCTTACAGGAGGTCTCATCGCTGAAACCACTACTGAAAGCTGTTCAGGACGCTGCCGCGGGAACACCCTTGTTGGTGAAGATTTCCCCCGATCTGGATGACCAGGCGGTCACAGATATTGCCCAGGTGGTCACCGACCTGGACCTGGCGGGAATTATCGCCACCAACACGACGGTCTTGCGCGAGAACTTGGCGACCCCTGCTGCTGTGGTGGCAGGAATGGGGGAGGGGGGACTCTCCGGCGCGCCGGTGTCCGAGGCTTCCGTGCGCGTGCTTGCGCTGCTGCGCCAGACCCTGTCGCGCGATAAAGCGGTGATTAGTGTCGGGGGCGTCTTTACCGGGCAAGAGGTAAAGCAACGATTGGACGCCGGAGCGTCTCTTGTTCAGGCGTACACAGGGTTCGTGTATCGCGGCCCAACCTTTGCCGCACTGCTGACCAGGGAGCTTCGCGAGGCCCTCAGCGCGGCTTCTCCCCGCGCTTAACCTGGGCTTTTGGCAGACGCAGCCCGCGCATTTGGAGTGAGCGCATGGCCGCGTACCAGCGGACACCGTTTTCGACGTTGTCCGTACCGTATTTGGCCCGTAGTCCCTTCCGCACCAGGTAGCCGGCAATAGTGGCATCGATGATGGTCAAGGCAAAGAACAACCACAACACGATGATGGCGATGAATTGTGCCTGAACCGACGGCAGGAAAGTCGCAATAATGACCGCAAACATGATGGGAATAAGGAACTCCCCAAAGCTCCAGCGGGAGTCGACATAGTCCCGAACCCATTTGCGTTGCGGACCCTTATCGCGCACGGGAAGAAAACGCTCTTCGCCGGCTGCCAACCCCAACCGCGCGCGCTCGCGCTCTTTCGCTAACCGAGCTCGAGCTTCTTTACGGTCGTTGCTAACGAGAGGACGACGTCGTTGCGCTTCTCTGTCGCGTCGACGCGGTGTCGGGCGTCCTTTGCCCACTTCGGTTTCGCTGGGGGACTCGGAAGAATCAGGTGTGCTCACGCGGGGCCTCTCTGTTTGCTGGCTCCAGAGTACCGGGGATACCTGGGGCTGCTCCCACGGCGTGGATGCTCAGCTTCGATGCACTCGAGCGGTTTAGACTGTGGGCAGGAGGAACATCATGACCGAAACGCTCTCAACCAGCCACAACGTTGTCCTGACGGACACGGCAGCTTCCAAAGTCAAAAACCTTCTTGAACAAGAGGGCCGCGACGACCTGCGCCTGCGTGTGGCGGTGCAACCCGGGGGATGTTCAGGCTTGATTTACCAGCTGTTCTTCGACGAGCGCTTGATGGACGACGATCTTGTTCGCGACTTCGATGGGGTGGAGGTTGTTGTCGACAAAATGAGCTCTCCCTATATCGATGGCGCGTCCGTCGATTTTGAAGACACGATCCAAAAACAGGGCTTCACAATTGATAACCCCAACGCGCAGGGGTCCTGCGCGTGTGGAGACAGCTTTAGCTAGGAAATTCCCAGCTTTTCCGGCCTAGTCGAAGTGGGCCGATGTCCTAGACTAGGGA
>JAOHDU010000012.1 GCA_028096805.1 Pontimonas sp. | reverse complement strand
TGGTGAACTTCGATGACGCCAACCTGCGTCGTTCGGCACAAGCGGCGGTGGCCGCGTGCGCGCGGGTTGAGCGCGCCATGGAGCTTCTGGGGGACGACATCCCAGAACACCTGAAATACGCGGGTGACCTCAGACTTTCGCACCGAGACGCGAGTTTGGACGAGCTCGGCCACCATGCGGAACCACCGTTGACTAAGGACGCCGTCGCGGGTCGCATTCGCCGGCTGCTGGCGATGGCGGACAAGAAGGCTGAGGATCTGGGCGTTGCGAATACGCTGGAGAGTGTTCCGGAGGAAATCGACTAGCGCCCAGCGTCTCTTCATTACTCGCTTCTACACTAGAAAGACCAACAGGGAGGTCCACATGTCCTATTCACTGCCCGAACTGAGCTACGACTACTCGGCACTGGAGCCTCATATCTCTGCCCGAATCATGGAGCTTCACCATTCAAAGCACCATCAGGCGTATGTCACCGGGGCCAACGGTGCCCTCGAAGCCATGGCAGAGGCCCGAGAGACCGGGGCGTTCGCGAACATTAACCGCCTTGAGAAGGACCTCGCCTTCCACCTCGGTGGGCACATCAATCACAGCATTTTCTGGACAAACCTCCACCCTGACGGCGGCGGTGCCCCGGAGGGCGAGCTGGCAGCCGCCATCGACGAATTTTTCGGAAGCATCGACGGGTTCAAAGCCCACTTCACGGCAGCCTCGATGGGGATCCAGGGCTCCGGGTGGGGCGTGCTCTCGTGGGACCCCATCGGCAAGCAAATGATCATTCAGCAGCTTTTTGACCAACAGGGCAACACCGCGCAGGGCACCATTCCACTACTGCAGCTCGACATGTGGGAGCACGCGTTCTACCTCGATTACGTAAACGTGAAGGCTGATTACGTGGCAGCTTTCTGGAACATCGTTAATTGGGAAAACGTGGCTGCGCGACTTGAAGCGGCCCGCTCGGGCGCCTCGGCATCACTGCTAATCTCTTAGTCCGGGGCAGTACACGGTTGTCCCTTCAAGGTGACAAAGACATAAAAGGGGATTTCTGTGGTCACGGTAGCTATTAACGGGTTTGGTCGAATTGGCCGAAGCTTCTTTCGCGCGGTGCAGGCAAGCTCTCACGACGTGCAGATTGTCGCTGTCAACGACTTGACCGACCCCACCGCACTAGCGCACCTGCTCAAGTACGACTCGGTCGGTGGGCGTTTTCCGGAACCAGTCGAAGCGGGAGATGGTTCTATCGTCGTCGGCGGTAAGACTATTCCCGTTTACGCAGAACGTGACCCCGGTTCACTGCCCTGGGGCAAGCTCGGTGTGGATATCGTGATCGAATCAACGGGGTTTTTCACCGATGCGGCAAAAGCGCGGGCTCACCTCGACGCCGGCGCGAAAAAGGTAATCATTTCAGCGCCGGCCTCTGGTGAGGACATCACGGTGGTCATGGGTGTCAACCACGAGGACTACGACGCAGATAGCCACCACATTGTGTCGAATGCCTCTTGCACAACAAACTGTCTCGCTCCGATGGCCAAAGTGTTCAATGATGCATTTGGTATTGAAAAAGGCCTGATGACGACGGTCCACGCCTACACTGCAGACCAAAACCTGCAGGACGGTCCCCACAGTGATCTCCGCAGGGCCCGCGCCGCGGCGGCTAACATCGTCCCCACATCGACGGGGGCGGCAAAGGCTATTGGCCTGGTGATGCCTGAGCTCAAAGGCAAGCTCGATGGCTTTGCTCTTCGCGTTCCCGTGCCCACAGGGTCCATCACAGATCTGACCGTAGAGGCTGGGCGAGAGGTCACCCTTGAAGAAGTCCAAGATGCCTTCCGGAAGGCGTCAGACACCGGACCTTACAAAGGCGTGATGCGCTACACCGAGGAGCCCATTGTGTCCAGTGACATTGTGGGGGACCCGTATTCCTCGATCGTGGATGCTGGATTGATCAGGGTCATCGGGAATCAGGTCAAAATGAGCTCCTGGTACGACAACGAGTGGGGTTACTCCAACCGGTTGGTCGACCTTGCCGCTTACATGGCAACTTCGCTCTAGCGCGTGTCACTGCGAGCTCTCACGGAGGACCTTGACTTCGACGGTCAAGTAGTTTTCCTTCGGGTCGATGCCAACGTTCCTTTAGACGGCAGTGTCATCACCGACGATGGTCGTATTCGCGCCTTCCTGCCGACCCTTCGCTGGCTCCTCGGCAGGAACGCGGCAGTGGTAGTTGCTAGCCACCTCGGGCGACCAAAGGGTCCCGAGGACGCCACGCTCAGCCTCGCGCCCGTGGCAGCTCGACTCTCCGAACTGGTCGACGCTCCGGTGGCCATGCTTCCCGCCGTCACAGGTCCGGACGTATGGGGCGCTGTTGACAACCTGTTGCCAGGACAGGTCTGCATGGTCGAAAACCTTCGTTTTGACGAACGCGAAACCTCCTCGGAGCCCGCAGAAAGGCTCGCTTTTGCCCTGGAGTGGGCGGATCACGTTGATGCCACGGTCGTGGATGGTTTCGGTGTCGTGCATCGCAAGCAAGCCAGTGTGTACGAGCTACCCAGCCTGACTACGAGTTTTGCCGGACGGCTTGTGGAGACGGAAGTGTCCGTACTGACTGCGCTGACCTCCGCACCGGCCCGGCCGTACACGGTCGTGTTGGGCGGATCGAAAGTGTCGGACAAACTCGGCGTGATTTCTGCTCTTTTACCCTCTGTGGACCACATTGTCGTGGGCGGTGGAATGGTGTTCACGATCCTTGCTGCGCAGGGCTTTGCGGTCGGAAAGAGCCTGCTGGAAGAGGACATGATGGAAACGTGTCGGAGCTTTCTTGCCGACGCACAGCGTCACAACGTGACGGTTCACTTGCCCCATGACATCGTGATGGCAGAAAGCTTTTCCCCGCACGCCAGCAGCGACGTGCTGGCGATCGATGCACTGGAGTCTGGCCGCTGGGGTGCTGAGGCACTGGGCTTGGATATTGGGCCAGGGAGCGCCGAGGCCTTTGCTGACGTTATTCGTTCTTCTCGCACCGCGTTCTGGAACGGGCCAATGGGAGTGTTTGAGTTCGAGGCATTCGCCGCCGGAACGAAGACAGTCGCGCAGGCGTTGACGGCGGTTGACGGGCTGTCGGTGGTCGGGGGAGGCGATTCTGCTGCCGCTGTCCGCGCGCTGGGATTCCCGGACGACGCGTTTGGGCATATTTCAACCGGTGGGGGAGCCTCGCTGGAGTTTCTGGAAGGGTCGGCTTTGCCGGGATTGGAGATATTGGGATGGCAACGATGAGAAGGCCTCTGATCGCGGGCAACTGGAAGATGAACCTGGACCACCTGCAGGCCATCGCATTCACCCAGAAGCTGGGCTGGGCGTTGAAAGATGCAAAGTACATCGCTTCCGACGTTGAGGTGGCACTGTTCCCGCCGTTTACGGACCTCAGGTCCCTACAGACTCTCATCAACGCCGATTCCTTACCGTTTGAGCTGGGAGCGCAAGACCTGTCGGTGCACGATGACGGCGCCCACACGGGGGACGTTTCGGGAGCTTTCCTGAAAGCCCTCGAGTGTTCCTATGTCATCGTTGGGCACTCGGAGCGCCGCGCGGACCACCACGAGACTGACGACACGATTGCGGCGAAGTCGGTGGCCGCCCGTCGGCACGGGCTCACCCCCATCGTGTGTGTGGGTGAAACCGCGGAAGATCTGGAACTCCACGGGGCCAGTAAAGTCCCGGTTGACCAGCTGACGGTGGTGTTGAACTCGCTGTCGAAAGACGACGACTATGTGGTCGCTTACGAACCGGTATGGGCGATCGGTAGCGGACAGGCAGCCACCGCCGATCAGGCAAACGATGTCGCCCGCGCCTTGCGAGAGACTATTTCCTCTGTTCACGGGCCTGACAAAGCGGAAACTACGCGAATTCTGTACGGTGGCTCCGTGAAAGCAGCCAACATAGCTTCCTTCATGTCCCGGGAACACGTCGATGGAGCGCTCGTCGGCGGGGCCAGTTTGGATGTGTCGGAGTTCAGTTCACTGATTCAGTTCCCCAAGCACGTCACGTTAGACTCGTAGACGCGCCCTAGGGTTTAGGCTGGGGGTTTACCCGGGAGGTTTGTGTGGAAATTCTGCGTGTTGTGTTTCAGGTCATTTTGGCCTTGACCAGCATCATTCTCACGCTGATGATTCTGCTCCACCGCGGGCGCGGTGGCGGTCTTTCGGACATGTTTGGTGGCGGTGTCACCTCGAACCTGGGCTCTTCCGGCGTCGCCGAGCGGAATTTGAACCGGATTACGGTTATCGTCGCGCTGATCTGGGTCACCACCATTGTGACCCTGGGCCTCTTTACCCGGTTTGACGTTTAGGAGATAGTCGTGGCATCTGGTGGTAGCGCAATTCGGGGAACTCGTGTTGGTTCCGGCCCCATGGGGGAGCAGGACCGTGGGGTTCAGGCAGAGCGCATTGCCGTGTCCTATTGGGACGCACTCGGTAACGAAACGGTCCGGTACTTTTCCGCCCAGGTGGAGCCAGAAGACATCCCGGAGCTGATCGATTCACCCACCACTGGGCTTCCCGCAGGGCGAGATAAAGACAACCCTCCCGTTGTTGCGTCAAACGAGCCTTACAAAACCCACCTTGCCTACGTGAAAGAGCGTAGGACCGACAAAGAAGCCAAGCAGATTCTCGATGACGCCCTGGAGCGCTTGCGCGTCAAAAAGGGTCGACGCTAGGACTCCAGCGCGGCCCAGAGTGCGGGCAGCTGGTCGGTAGAGGCCGTAACGGTGAGGACGGTCAGCCCCGCCTCAGCCAGTACAGTGGCGTCTCCGTGAGCTTGGGCGAGCATGAGGGTCCCAAAATCAAAGTCTCTGCCGGGAATCTCAGCGGTCTGGTCCGGGATTTGAATAACCTGTAAAAACACGCCTTGCGCGGGGCCACCCTTATGCAGCTGGCCCGTCGAGTGAAGGAACCGCGGGCCAAAACCCAGAGTGACTGGGCGCTGAACCTTAGCTTCAAGCGCCTGGACTGATTGTTTCCAGGCTCCCGCGAGCTTCTGGTTGCCAAACACACAGACCGCACCATAGCGGTCCCCGTGCACGTGAGACTTCCACTCCGCCACAACCTCGTCCAGCCCACGCTCGCGGGCGACATCGGGGGAGCTCCAGAGCGAGAAACCCTCGACGTGCCATTCGTCTCGCGGCGCAACATCGGGCGTCTCGAGAAGAGCTCGCGCAGCAATCTTGGCGCTCTCCACGTTGGGCTGGTCGAAGGGATTCACCCCAAGGACGTGACAGGCGAATACCGTGGCGACCTCCCAGAGCAAGAAGAGCTCGCCAAGGGTGGCCTGCACCGAGACATCCGAACCTGTCCCACCGACGCTGAGGGAATCGTCGTGACCGGTCTCGTGCAAACCGAGAACAGGCACCAAGCCGACTCCCTCCTTGCCCGAGGATTCAGCTACCAACTGCTCAACCCAATCGCCAAAGCCCGGGAAACCCGCCTGCTCGTGCAGAATGATCTTGTTCACACGCGGCGCTTGCGCGGCGATGCCAGCGCCGAGGATAATCCCCGGATTGTCGGGCGAATCAGTTGCCAAAATCCCGCGGGCTGACTGGGCCTGTTGAAGAACATCCAGCATGTCGATACCGGCAAGCACGCAGGGCACGATTCCAAAAGCCCCGAGGACTGAAAACCGACCCCCAATCGTGTCGTCTCCCAGGAAGACACGGTACCCGGCCTCAGTCGCTGACTGGTGAAGGAGGGTGTCGGGGTCGGTGACCACAATGATCCGATCGGCTGGGTTTATACCCTGATGGCGAAAAGCCCCCTCGAACGCCCGCTTTTGCGAGTCCGTTTCCAAGGTGCCTCCCGATTTTGACGCCACCACGACCACCGTCGCGCTGAGATCACCGGAAAGAATCGGCCCGAGCTGGTTGGGATGAGTTGTATCCACGACGGTAAGGGCGGTCTGGAAGTGGGCCGCAATCACCTCTGGGGCGAGCGAGGAACCACCCATCCCGCACAGCACGACGTCAGTGACCCCCTGCGCGGCCAACTCGTTTCGCACGAGCTGCACTTCCTCCACAAGCGGGTACCAGCGTTCCAAGGAGTGAACCCACCCCAGGCGTCGTGATGATTCGTCTTCCGCGGCTTCTCCCCACAGCGTGGGGTTTCCGGCAAACAACTCACTGGCAAAGCGTGTCTCTACGGCTTCAGCGACCATAGCGCTCGCTGAGGATGCGAGCTGACTCGTGAGCTCAACTCTCACGGCCTAGGACTCCGAGATCGCTTGGGACACCGTGTCGAGCAACTCGTGCCAGGACACGATGAATTTGGCGACGCCCTCGCGCTCCAACTCTTCGGTGACCTCGGGAAGGGAGATGCCGAGTGTTTCCAGTGCCGCGAGTACTTCGCGCGATTCGTTGGCCGCTCCGCTCACGCGGTCGCCGGTAACGCCACCGTCGCGGGACGTAGCGTGGAGGGTTTTCTCCGGCATCGTGTTAACCGTCTCTGGTGCGGCGAGCTCCGTGACATACAGTGCTTCCGGTAGAGCTGGGTCTTTCACCCCTGTTGACGCCCAGAGGGGGCGTTGCGGGTGCATCCCAGCGCTAGCAAGCTCCTGGGCGGCCGGGGAAGAGTGCAGTTCGGTGAAGAGCTCATACGCCAGTCGGGCATTAGCGATCGCAGCTTTCGACTTGAGGGAGAGGGCCTCCGGCGTTCCGATCGCCTCCAACAGGGGGTCGATCGCAGCGTCAACCCGGGAGACAAAAAACGACGCCACCGAGCGGATGGTGCCGATATCGTGCCCGGCAGCCTGTGCCCGCGCAATCCCCTCGAGATATGCGTCAATAACCATCCGGTAGCGCTCAAGACTAAAAATAAGCGTGACGTTGACAGAAATGCCCGCCGCGATCACCTCGGCAATAGCCGGGATGCCCTCACGGGTGGCGGGGATTTTTACCATCAGGTTGTCGCGTCCAACCCGGGCCCAGAGCTCTCTTGCCTGCTTGACGGTCCCTTCGGTGTCGTGTGCAAGTGTTGGGGATACCTCGAGCGACACACGCCCGTCCTGCCCCGATGTTCTCGTGAATACTCCCGCCAGTAGGTCACAGGCGCCCTGAACATCCGACACCATGACACCGAAAGCCGTCTCCTCAGGGCTGAGACCCTCGGTTGCCAGCGCCTTGATGTCAGGCTTGTAAGCATCACTATTAGCGAGTGAACCAGCGAAGATCGTGGGGTTGCTCGTTACCCCCACCACGTTGCGCTCGGCCATCAGGTTCTTCAGAGAACCTGACGTCAGGCGGTCCTTGGAAAGGTCGTCCAACCAGATGCTGACCCCAATGTCGGAGAGCTCTTGTGTGGGAGTGGTCATTGTTATGCCTTTCGGGCGGAATCGATGCTGGCTCGGGCTGCGGCCACGACGGCCTCCGCAGTGATGCCAAATTTTGTGTACAACGTCGCTGCGTCAGCAGACGCGCCAAAGTGCTCCAGGGACACCCACGTGCCGTGCGCACCGAGGAAGCGATGCCAGCTTTGGGAAATGCCCGCCTCCACCGTTACGCGGGCTTGCACGGTACGGGGAAGAACTGCTTCCCGGTAGTCGGCGTCTTGTTCGTCGAACCATTCCACACAAGGCATAGAGACCACGCGAGTGGGGATGCCGTCTCTTTCCAGCTCTGCGCGAGCATTCAAGGCCAAGGCAACCTCCGAGCCCGTCGCGATCAGGAGCACTTCGGGTTGCCCAGAGGCCTCCGCCAGCACATAGCCACCACGAGCGGTCAATCTCGCGTGGGCAAGCGAGTCGGACGTTGCTTCACCAGCCCCGCGCTCGAGAGTGGGCACTCCCTGTCGCGTCAGCGCAAGCCCGGCAGGGGTGTGCTGTCGCTCCAGGATCGTTTTCCATGCCCAGGCTGTTTCATTGGCATCTGCGGGGCGAACGACATCAAGGCCCGGTATGGCCCGAAGGCTCGCGAGCTGCTCCACCGGTTGATGCGTGGGGCCGTCCTCACCCACTCCGATGGAGTCGTGTGTCCAGACGTAGATAGCGGGGATTTTCATCAGTGCGGCCAGGCGAACTGCAGGACGCATGTATTCGCTGAAAATAAGGAAGGTGCCCCCGAAGGCCCGTGTCGGTCCGTGCAGCAGAATCCCGTTCAGGATGGATCCCATGGCGTGTTCCCGAATGCCAAAGTGCAGAACCCGGCCATACGGGTCTGCCGCCCACGAACTAGTGGAGCGGTGGACCGGGGCAAATGAGTGTGCTCCCGAGATAGTGGTGAGATTCGAACCAGCGAGATCTGCGGAGCCACCCCACATCTCCGGCAGCACTCCAGCAAGTGCGTTTAGCACCGTGCCCGATGCCTGACGGGTGGCGACGGAAGACCCTGCGTCAAAAACCGGGAGGTGCTCTTCGAGGCTCGGCACTTCGCCTGCCAATAGCCGATCGAGCAACGCTTTGCGCTCAGGGTTCTTCTCAGCCCAGTGAGCAAAAACTCTGTCCCAATCGGCCCGGGCTTGCGCTGCTCGGACGCGCAGTTGGCGTGTGTGCTCGAGAACATCCTCAGGGACGAAGAAGGTCTCGTCCGCGGGAAGCCCAAGTTCCTGTTTCAAGCCAGCTACTTCGTCTGCTCCCAGCGCTGAACCGTGGATTCCTCCGGTATTTTGCTTCGTTGGGGAAGGCCAGCCGATGATGGTCTTTACGGTGATCAACGACGGTTTACCCGTCTGAGCTTTCGCTTGAGTGATTGCCGCCATGAGCGCGTCGACATCTTCGGAATAAGTTTCGCCCTGATGGAAGTCGACGGTATGAACATCCCACCCGTAGGCCTCATAACGGGCCGCAACGTCTTCAGAAAAAGCAATATCCACGTCGTCTTCGATGGAAATTTGATTAGCGTCGTAGAACACAATCAGATTGCCCAGCTGCTGGTGTCCCGCAAGTGACGCAGCTTCAGCCGACACTCCCTCTTGCATGTCTCCATCGCCCGCGATGACATACGTGTAGTGATCGAACGGTGAGGCGCCGGGCGTCGCGTCGGGGTCAAATAACCCACGCTCGAACCGTTGTGCATAGGCAAAGCCGGTGGCAGACGCAATGCCCTGACCCAGGGGACCCGTGGTGATTTCAACATGGTCGGTGTGTCCGAACTCGGGATGCCCGGGCGTACGCGAGTCCCACGTGCGCAGTGCTTGAAGGTCGGCGAGCTCCAGCCCGAACCCTCCGAGAAACAGCTGGACATATTGCGTGAGAGACGAGTGCCCAGCAGAAAGGATGAACCTATCTCGTCCGAGCCATTTCGGGTCTTGGGGATCGACCGCCATGACCCTTTGGTACAGCAGATAAGCCAGGGGAGCGAGACTAATGGCTGTCCCGGGGTGGCCGTTTCCGACCTTCTCGACCGCGTCAGCTGCCAACCCCTTTGCCACGTCTACGGCTTTAGAGTCAAGGGGAGAAAAAAGTGAGGCCATGCCCGCGGAAACCTTCTGTTAGGACTGTCATCTGCACAGGCAAGCACCCTTGCCGGAGCCCTATTCTAGCGGGGCTTGCCGCGGGGCTGACGTAGGTGCTCAGGATATGCGAGGGGGGTTCTCGTAGACTGAGCACACCATCTCGCAAAGGGTTTCATGACGACGCACGCCGTTTCTTCTGCCACAACAGGGTCTGTTGTCCGTAGTTATGTGGCATTGACCAAACCGCGAGTCATCGAACTGCTGTTGGTGACAACGGTCCCGGTCATGGTTTTGGCCGAGCGTGGCCTCCCTAACCTTTGGCTCGTTGTAGCGACGGTGGTCGGTGGCGCCCTGAGTGCCGGCAGTGCCAATGCCTTCAACATGGTTATCGATCAAGACATCGACACGCTGATGGGCAGAACTCAAGCTCGTCCGCTGGTTACCGGCGCGATCACCCCCCGCGCGGCGCTCGTGTTCGCAAGCATCCTTGCAGCGGGCTCGGTGGCTCTACTCTGGGTTTTCACGACGCCCCTCGCTGCGGTGCTGTCTTTTGCGGCTATCGGGTTCTATGTCGTCATTTACACGCTCTGGCTCAAGCGTCGCAGCGAGCAAAACATCATTTGGGGCGGAATCGCCGGCTGTTTCCCTGTATTGATTGGTTGGGCTGCGGTCACGGGAGATCTCAGTGTCGAGGCGTGGATTTTGTTCCTGGTGGTGTTTTTGTGGACCCCTCCCCACTACTGGCCTCTCTCGATGAAATACCGCGACGATTACGACAACGCTGACGTGCCGATGCTTGCCGTGGTGAGGACCGCTCCGGTCGTCGGCGTCCAGGTGATCCTGTATGCCTGGGCAACGGTTGCGGCATCACTGTTGCTGGTGCCCCTCGCCCCAATGGGTGTGCTCTACACCACGGTGGCCCTAGTCACAGGAGGCTGGTTTATTTTTGAGTCTCACCGTCTCTATGCGCGCTCGTTGGCGGGGGACGATATGAAACCTATGAAGGTCTTTGGCGCCAGTATCAGCTACCTAAGCCTGCTGTTTGTTTCTGTAGGCGTCGATCCGTTGCTTCCCTGGTAGGGACCGCTCGCTGGGCTAACAAAGCAGTCGTAACCACCGCCAGAAGAACCGCGGCCAGGACCATGTGCACTCCTACTGCGAGTTCTGGTAGCCCGTTGCGTGCCTGGTAGAGGCCCACACCAATCTGCACCGCCGTAATCACCAAGGCTCCTGTTGTCGCTCGCCTCAGCGCTGGCGTACCTACGCGGGTCACCCAGGTCACTACCGTCATGGTCACAATCAAGCCAAAAACAATGTAGGACGGCCATGCGTGGAAGTGCTGTAACAGCCACGAATCGAGCCCGTTGCGAGCCGCGCCGCCATCTCCGGAATGGGGGCCAGAACCCGTGGTGATTACTCCCATCACGAGCGAAATACTCAACACGCCAACAAGCGCAGAGCTGAGCAACCGGAAAGGTGCAGGAACCGCCCACACTCCGCTTCGGGGACCGGTTCGCACGCGGTAGAGCAACACCGCTGCCAAAGCCACCAGCACGAGAGAGAGCACGTAGTGAAGGCCCACAATCCAAGGGTTCAAGTCGGTCAAGACGGTGATGCCACCGATGACCGCTTGCCCCGGGATCCCCAGGCCCAACACCACGGCGAGTCGGAAGAGTTCCGGTCGCTCCCGTCGCAGGCGAATCAACAGAACCACCATCACCACCGCGATAATTGCGAGGACAAAGGTCAGTAACCGGTTGCCAAATTCAATAATCCCGTGGAATCCCATCTCCGGGGTCGACACGAAAGAGTCCTCGGTGCAGCGCGGCCATGTTGGGCAGCCGAGCCCCGAACCGGTAAGCCGAACGGCGCCACCGGTGCCGATAATCAACACCTGGCTCACCAGGGAAGCCCATGCGAAGATCCTCACCGCGCGGTTGGTGGTTTGGGGGAGCCAGTTCGTCACAACAGACAAGACAAAACCCTTCTCTTTCCAGGCGTAAACCGCTAATGTGGTCGCTATGAGCGTTGTTGCTCACACGGCTCGTTCAGCTCTCTCTGAGAGTGTAGAAGAGCATCACGAGAGAGTCCTGTAAGGGCACCCACCAGGAAGGAACACCATGTCTGACGTTCTACTGGATCGACCCGACCTCGAGGGCCTGGGTCAATACGAATTTGGCTGGCACGATAAAGACGATGCCGGCACGCTTGCCAAGCGTGGACTCTCCGAAACCGTTGTCCGCGAGATTTCGGAGCTCAAGAGTGAACCGGACTGGATGCTCCAGATGCGTCTGAAGGCGCTGCAGCTCTTCGGCAAGAAGCCGATGCCACAGTTTGGGGCGGATCTGTCCGGCATCGACTTCGACAACATCAAGTATTTTGTTCGCTCGACGGAGCGACAGGCCCAAACTTGGGAAGACTTGCCGGAAGAAATTCGCGAAACCTACGAACGCTTGGGGATTCCCGAGGCGGAGCGGTCTCGTCTCGTGGCGGGTGTCGCAGCACAGTACGAATCAGAAGTGGTCTACCACCAGATTCGCGAAGACTTGGAAGAGCAGGGCGTCCTGTTTCTCGACACAGACACAGCTCTGCGGGAACACCCGGAATTCTTCACCGAGTACTTCGGTTCCGTCATCCCTTCGGGAGACAACAAGTTTGCTGCCCTAAACACGGCGGTGTGGTCGGGCGGGTCGTTCGTTTACGTCCCTCCGGGCGTGCACGTGGAAATCCCCCTGCAGGCGTACTTCCGGATCAACACCGAGAACATGGGCCAGTTTGAGCGCACCCTGATTATCGCGGACGAAGGCAGTTACGTTCACTACATTGAGGGCTGCACCGCGCCGATCTACTCCTCGGATTCACTGCACTCAGCGGTGGTGGAGATCATCGTGAAGAAAAATGCGCGAGTGCGCTACACCACCATCCAAAACTGGTCCAACAACGTCTACAACCTGGTCACCAAGCGGGCTATTGCCCATGAGGGCGCCACCATGGAATGGATCGATGGGAACTTGGGCTCGAAAGTGACGATGAAATATCCTTCGGTATTCCTCGTGGGGGAGCGGGCCAAGGGAGAGACGCTTTCTGTTGCCTTTGCCGGCCCCGGGCAACACCAGGACGCAGGCGCCAAAATGATTCACATGGCGCCTCACACAACGTCGTCAATCGTCTCGAAATCTATCGCTCGTGGCGGCGGCCGAGCCGGTTATCGCGGAGAAGTGCGGGTTGATGAGTCTGCTCACCACTCCGCGAATACGGTGCGTTGTGATGCCCTTCTGGTCGACACGATCTCACGTAGCGACACCTATCCCGCCATTGACATTCGCGTAGATGACGTTCAGCTGGGTCATGAGGCCACGGTGTCCCGGGTCAGCGAAGAACAGCTGTTTTATCTCCAAAGTCGCGGGCTCCCCGAGGATGAGGCTATGGCAATGATCGTCCGTGGTTTCATCGAGCCCATCGCTCGAGAACTCCCCATGGAATATGCCCTCGAGCTGAACAAGCTGATCGAAATGAACATGGAAGGTTCTGTCGGTTAGATGAGTACTGCACCACCCGCCGCTGAGAAAGCGGCCTCCTACATGAATGCCGACGATACTCCGCCGGTTCAAAGTCGGTCGGAATTTTTCCAGTCAGTGGATGTAGCGGATTTCGCGTCTGTTACCGGGCGTGAAGCACAGTGGAAACATAGCCCCGTTTCTCGATTGGCTCCCCTTCTCGACGGAGACCTCGACGGCTCTGCCTACCCATTCACGGTTTCCAACTCACCGAACGTGAATGTTCGCTTCGTGCCCACAAGCGAAGTCACCCGGGGGATTGCGGGACTGCCGGAGGAGCGGTTGAGCGCAAACGCCTGGGGTCAGGTGGACGAAGTGCTCCTCATCGAACTCACCGGCAATCCCGACGTCCCTGTCGTGGTGACCCGCAACGGGCTTGGGGAGAGTGCCCGCGCCGCGCACACTCTGGTGTCCGTGGCGCCTGGGGCACACGCCACAATCGTGGTGCGCTCCCAAGGTAGTGCGCTGCTGGGCGAAACGGTGGAGTTTGACTTGGGCCAGGATTCCTCACTACATGCTGTGTTTTTGGGGGAGTGGAGCCCCGGAGCCATTCAGTACGCCACGCATTCTGCCTCTCTGGGCCAGGGTGCTGTTCTGACCCACATCGCCGTAGATTTAGGCGGGGACATTGTTGTGGTGAACCCGAACGCTCATCTCCTCGGTGAGCGATCGGAGGCCCATTTGCTCGGTGCCTACTTTGCCGATGCCACTCAGCACCAGGAGCACCGCGTCTACGTGAACCACGTGGGAGCCCAGACGGTTTCACGGGTGAACTACAAGGGCGCCCTCCACGGACGCGGGGCGCGCACCGTGTGGGTGGGTGACGTGCTCATCGGACCGGATGCTGTCGGAACGGACTCCTACGAACAGAATCGGAACCTCGTATTGAGCGAGGGAACGAGAGCCGATTCCATCCCTAACTTGGAAATCAAGACCGGTGACATCAAGGGTGCAGGCCACGCGAGCGCGACTGGTCGTTTCGACGACGAGCAGCTGTTCTACCTGCAGTCGCGCGGGATCGAGGAGCTGGAAGCCCGCCGTCTGGTGGTTCTTGGATTCCTGCTCGAGGTGCTTCAGAAGATCGAGGTACCTGAGCTGGTCGGCGAGCTCACCGAAGCGATGCAGGTGAAGTTGACGAAAACGGAGGACACCGTATGAGCGGCGTTAAAGTGTGCGCGGCTGAGGACATCACCGTCTCTACCGCCCTGAAAGTAACGATTGATGGTGTCCCCATCGCATTAGTGAAGGATTCGGCGGGAGATATCCATGCCATCGGTGACACCTGCAGTCACGGCGAAATATCCCTCGCGGAAGGATTCGTGGAAGACAACACCCTGGAGTGCTGGGCCCACGGTTCCAAGTTTGACCTGACAACAGGTAAGCCCCAAAACTTCCCGGCTTTTGAGCCAGTACCCGTCTACCCCGTCACCATCACTGATGGTGACGTGTACATCGACCCCACGCCCCTCACGGCAGAAAGCAACCCCGCATGAGCACTCTGGACATCACAAATCTTCACGTTTCGATCGAGACCGACAACGGTCCCATCAACATCCTCAAAGGTGTGACGCTTTCCCTCGATCAAAACGCGACCCACGCCATCATGGGCCCCAACGGGTCCGGGAAATCGACCTTGGCGTACACCATTGCCGGACATCCTCGTTACGTGGTGACCGAGGGTGCCATCACTCTCGACGGTGAAGACGTCTTAGCGATGTCGCCGGACGAGAGGGCAAAAGCCGGCCTGTTCCTCGCGATGCAGTACCCCGTCGAGATTCCCGGGGTAACGGTCACCAACTTCCTGCGCACCGCAAAGACTGCCATCGATGGCACAGCGCCCGCGCTTCGCGACTGGGTGAAAGAGCTTAACGGAGCGATGGCAGAGCTCAAGATGGAACCGGGATTTGCACAACGCAATGTCAACGAGGGGTTCTCCGGGGGCGAGAAGAAGCGTCACGAGATCATGCAGCTCGAGCTCTTGCGTCCGAAGTTCGCTGTACTCGACGAAACGGATTCCGGTCTCGACGTTGACGCTCTCAAAATCGTCGGCGCCGGGGTGAACCGTGCTAAGGCCAATACCGGCCTGGGTGTGCTCCTCATTACCCACTACACGCGAATTCTCAAGTACATCAAGCCCGACTACGTTCACGTGATGGTCGATGGTGTTGTCGCGGAGAGCGGCGGCCCCGAATTGGCCACCAAGCTCGAGGACGAGGGATACGACCGATACCAAACGGCAACGGCGGCCCAGTAGATCATGGCCACCGTTGCTCTCGAGCCCGCAAAGTTCGACCAGGTCGAGGAAGGCCTGAAAGACGTTATTGACCCTGAGCTGGGTGTCAACATCGTCGATCTCGGGCTGATTTATGATTTGTCCTGGGACGATGAGGAAGATGCCCTGATTGTGAGCATGACCCTGACATCGGCCGGTTGCCCTCTCACCGACGTGATCGAGGAAGAAATCACAAAGAGCATGGATGGAATCGTCGAAAGGTTCCGCATCAACTGGGTGTGGATGCCACCGTGGGGGCAAGAGCGCATTACCGCCGACGGGCGCGACATGATGAGGGCCCTCGGATTCTCCATTTGACTCCCGTGTACGCCCAGGGCACGGCGGTGAATGATGCTTGAGGTCAACAACCTCCAAATCCGCATCGGCGCGCGGGTTTTGCTGGATGACGTGTCCTTCCGCGTAGATGTCGGGGACAAGGTCGGGCTGGTCGGGCGCAACGGTGCAGGCAAAACCACGCTTACTAAGGTCATTGCCGGAGATTTCCCCGCCACGGAGGGATTCGCGCGCGTCACGGGAGACGTCGGGTACCTCCCTCAGGACCCTCGAGCAGCAAACCCTCAGGAGACGGCGCGCACACGCATACTGAATGCTCGAGGCCTCGGTGACCTAATGTCCAGCATGGCGGACGCGACGGCAGATATGGCAAGCCCCGACGACTCAATCTCCGCGGCAGCGATGAAAAAGTACGGCCGTGTGAACGACCAATTTCTCGCGGCCGGTGGCTATCAGGCGGAGGCCGAAGCCGCGACAATTGCCTCCCATCTCAACCTGCCTCCCGCCATCCTGGACCAGGAGCTGGGCACGCTCTCTGGCGGTCAACGCCGCCGCATCGAACTGGCCCGAATTCTCTTCCAAAACGCCCCGTTAATGGTTTTGGACGAACCCACGAACCACCTCGATGCTGACTCGGTGGTATGGCTACGAAATTTCCTGCAGAGCTACCCCGGTGGAGTGATTGTGATCTCCCACGACGTGGGGCTGGTCGAGGAGACCGTCAATCGCGTGTTCTATCTTGATGCGATGCGTTCCACCATTGACGTGTACAACATGTCGTGGAAGCACTACCTGCGCCAGCGGGAAGCTGACGAAGAACGGCGCAGGAAAGAGCGCAGCATCACCGAAAAGAAGGCAACGGCGCTTCAACAGCAGGCCGCCCGTTTCGGGGCCAAGGCCAGTAAGGCCTCCGCAGCCCACCAAATGGTGGCTCGTGCGGAGAAGATGATGTCTGGTCTTGAGGAGGTCCGTGGGACGGAGCGGGTGGCGAAACTCCGGTTTCCTGAGCCCGCCGCCTGCGGCAAGACACCCCTGTATGGACACAACCTTTCCAAGAGCTATGGGTCGCTGGAGATCTTTACTGCGGTCGATCTGGCCGTGGATCGTGGTTCGAAAGTTGTCATCGTGGGGCTCAACGGAGCAGGGAAAACAACCTTGCTGCGGATTCTCGCCGGAGTAGATCAACCGGACACCGGGGTAATTGAAGCAGGGCACGGTCTCCGAATCGGATACTACGCGCAGGAGCATGAGACCCTCGACGTCGAGCGCACGGTGTTGGAGAATATGCTGGCGTGCTCACCCACCATCGGGGAGCGGGAGGCTCGGTCCGTCCTGGGGTCATTCCTCTTTACGGGAGATGACGTTCTTAAACCGGCCGGAGTGCTCTCTGGAGGGGAAAAGACGAGACTCTCGCTCGCAACATTGGTGGTATCGCAAGCGAACGTGCTGCTGCTCGACGAGCCCACCAATAACCTCGATCCCGCCTCTCGCGAGGAAATTCTTGACGCCCTGGCCCACTATTCCGGCTCCGTAATCTTGGTCAGCCACGATGATGGTGCAGTACTGGCCCTTAACCCCGAGCGGGTCCTGATCATGCCCGATGGCGTGGAAGACCACTGGAGCGACGAATACGCCGACCTCGTCGCGCTTGCCTAAGAGGAACTCCGCTCCAAAAGTGCGTCTTCTTCCTCTGCATCCGTGATTTTCTTCTCTCGCGGTGCGGATATGCCCTTCTTTGCACGCCATTCTTGCCGGAAGAGCCAGCCGTAACCAATGAAGGCCATTAGCGCGAAAAGGAACCACTGGAACGTGTAGCTGAGGTGTGGTCCCTCATCCAGCACAGGGCGTTGTGCCCCCAGCGGAGTCACCGCAGGTTTCGGAGTCTCGCGGTCGACAACCAGGTAAAAGTCCTCCGCCAGCGAGGAAGAAACTTGGGCCTGCACGTCCTCGATGTTGATACTGGCGACCTGACCATCTGGAGCTCCGCGGCCCCTCAGCGTAGGCTCCCACATTTTCACCCGACCCATTACGGTGACCTCTCCCAGAGGTGGGGGAGGAACAAGGTCGGGGAAATCAGTGCTTTCACCCGTGGCCACCCAGCCTCGAGAGAGAAGAACCGTCGCTGTATCCGCTTCAAACGGCACTAACACCTCGAAACCGACGACACCGGCGCGAGGACGGGTCCGAACCAGAAGCTGGTCTTCTGGGACGTATCGGCCCTCGAGCACTATCGGTGTCCACTGTTCCGCCTCACTTGCTTGAAGGTGACGGGCGCGGAATTCCGTCACAGTCAGAGGTGTCGCATCCCAGTTGGCCTCCACCAACTCCATAGCGGCAACAGCCTGTTCACGCCGGTCCCATTGCCACAGCCCAAAAAATGACGCCACAACAGAGAACACCACGGTCAGGGCTAGGTACCCCATCCAGCGGGAGCTGAAGAACTGTCGCAGCATGTTAAACGCCAGCCTCGTGCGCAACAGCGGACACAGGAAAGTTTCGTTGCTCGAGGTAGCCAATGAAGTAGGCCCTGTGCTCTGCACACGAAAGCCATACTTTGACCCTGTCAGCCTTATGAATCTTCGGGTTCCGCCACTGGATTTCCCACTCAGGCTTCTGCGTGCACGCGGTTCTCGAACACCGGATGGCCGGCGCTGATGCTCCCGGGATGATCACCGAACTGAGGTAGTAACGATGGCACCGGGACGCTCCGGCCCCCGGCTGCGCGAGGGTGTCACAGAATTTGCCAGAACCACGGCGAAGTAGGGCAACAGAATTGCGCCCAGCGCCGGGAGCAGCAGCCACCAACCAGAGACCAAGAAACATGCTCCAATGCAGGCGAGCCGAATCCCCATTGCGAGGGAATACTTCAGCATTCGCCCGCGGCGTTCCGCTTCTGGGGCAACACCCAGAGACGTAGCTGATTGCAGTTGAGTCATTGGCCTCATCGTAGGACACGGACCTGCTAATAGGCTTGAGGGTATGGCGACTCCACGCACTGTACTCATTACCGGCGGCAATCGAGGAATTGGGTTTTCGATTGCCGAGCGTTTCCTCGCAGACGGGCACCGGGTTGCCGTCACCGCACGCTCGGGGGAGGGCCCCAGTGGCGCTCTCACGGTGAAGGCTGACGTCACCGACGGAGGCTCCCTGGATACGGCCATCGCCGAGGTCGAAGCAGCTTTGGGGCCGATTGAGGTCATCGTCGCGAATGCTGGAATCACCCGAGACATGCTTCTCATCCGCATGAGTGACGATGATTTTGAGGACGTTGTTAACACCAACCTGACCGGTGTTTTCCGCGTGGTGAAGCGCGGAATCAAATCGATGATGAAGCAAAAGTTTGGCCGGGTCATTCTCATTTCAAGCGTTGTCGGGCTTTATGGTTCGCCCGGACAAGTCAACTACTCTGCAGCAAAAGCCGGGTTGGTGGGGATCGCGCGTTCCGTCACCCGTGAATTGGGCGGCCGAGGAATCACCGCGAATGTGGTTGCCCCCGGCTTTATCGACACCGATATGACGCAGGCTCTTCCTGATGCGCAGCGCGACGCGTACCTAGGCTCCATTCCCGCTGGCCGGTTCGCTACTCCGGATGAAGTCGCGTCGGCGGTCGTCTGGCTCGCCAGCGACGAGGCCGCGTACATCTCCGGCGCCGTCATCCCGGTTGATGGCGGTTTAGGGATGGGCCACTAGACCCGGCGAACACCAATCTCGTCGAGCACGAGGGCAAGATCGGGGGTGTTGATCACGATGTCGGCGGCTGCCCGAGTGACGTCTTTGGCCATGTAGGCGATGCCCACACCCGCTGCGCTCAACATGAGCACGTCGTTTCCGCCGTCACCTACGGCCACAGTGTTCGAGCGAGAAATGTCGTGTTGTTCCGCCCATCTGAAGAGACTGTCTCTTTTTGCCTCAGCATCGACGATGGGGCCGTCTATTCTCCCGGTGAGCAGGCCGTCCTGCACCTCGAAGCGATTGGCCCGGTGCATATCTAGTCCTAGGTCAGCGGCCAGGGGATCAATCATCTGGTGAAAACCGCCCGACACGGCAGCCACGAGATGGCCTGCGGCTTGCGCGGAGCGAACCAGGGTTTCAGCACCGACACTGAGGCGCACACGGGCCGTAGCGGAGGCGACATCATCGAGGGATAGGCCACCAAGTGCTCGGACGCGAGCGACTAACGACTCTGAGAAGTCGAGTTCCCCCGCCATCGCTCGGGATGTGATGTACGAGACCTCTCTGGCCGCCTCGTCAGACACGTAGCGTGCGAGGAGGTCGATTCCTTCGTCCTGGGTCAAGGTGGAATCGACGTCGAGGACAATGAGCTTCCTCTCCGTAGTCACGCTCGAACCACAGTGCCCTTCTCCACGACCGTGACGCCGCCCTCCGATTGGGTGAATCCACGCGCGCGGTCTGCTTCAGCGTCCACTCCGACGTGTGCGCCGGGTTCGAGCACGACATTTTTGTCCAAGATGGCGCGCGAGATTCTGGCTCCCGCCCCGACAACAACGCGTTCGAACAAAATCGAATCCTCTACGATCGCCCCTGAATCAATTTTGACCCAGGGCCCTAGGACGCTGCGGAAAACAGAGGCACCCACGACGTAGCAACCGAGAGAAACGGTTGACTCGGACAAAGAACCGGGATTTCCATCCTGATCTTGAACGAACTTTGCCGGTGGCGAGTTCCACTGTTGCGAGTAAATCGGCCATTCCTGGTTGAACAGATTGAAAGCCGGATCCACCGAAATGAGGTCTTGGTGGGCGTCAAAAAATGCGTCAATGGTCCCGACGTCGCGCCAATAGAAGCGGTCCATCTTCCGCGCGCCGGGAATCGTGTTCTGGTTGAGGTCATAGACGTAGGCCTCACCGCGCTCAACGAAGGCAGGAATGATGTCTCCCCCCATATCGTGATCGGATTCCACGTTTTTGGCATCCGTACGGACTGCCTCGACCAGGGCCTCGGTGCTAAAGACGTAGTTGCCCATCGATGCGAGGACTTCGTCGGGGGAGTCTGGGAGACCTTCGGGATCGGTTGGCTTCTCGGTAAACGCCGCTATTCGCGTGGGGTCGTGGGGCGTCGTGGTGATGACCCCAAACTGATCTGATAGCTCGCGGGGCTGACGGATACCGGCAACCGTGACTCCCGCACCACTTTCTAAATGCGCATCGATCATCTGCTGGAAATCCATGCGGTAGACGTGGTCTGCGCCCACAACGACAACAACGTCGGGCTTCTCGTCACCAATCAGATTGAGGCTTTGGAAGATGGCGTCTGCCGAGCCGGCGAACCACCGTTTTCCGAGCCTTTGTTGCGCTGGAACGGAGGCGACGTAGGCATTCAACATCCCGCTCAGGCGCCACATCTGGGATACGTGGCGGTCCAGGGAATGCGACTTGTACTGGGTGAGGACCACCACCTGCCGAAGACTGGAGTTAATCAGGTTCGAAATTGCGAAGTCGACGAGGCGATAGTGACCGGCGAAGGGCACTGCCGGCTTGGCGCGGTCTGCGGTCAGCGGCATCAGACGCTTACCCTCGCCGCCAGCGAGCACAATTCCAAACGCTTTAGTCTGGGCCACGTTTTCAGCGTAGTCGAAAGCCCTCAGGGCCGGGGGAGACGTGCAGTAGTCTGAGGTAACTATGCCCCGTATTGCCTCATTCGACGATGTCAGTGTCGTCAAAGAAGGCAAAACTCTCCTATCCCACATTGACTGGTCTATTGACGCCTCCGAGCGATGGGTGGTGGTTGGGCCCAATGGAGCGGGTAAGACCACACTTTTGAGCCTTCTGGCTTCCTTCACCCATCCCACAAGCGGATCGGTGACCGTATTGGGTGAGCAGCTCGGGAGCACCGACGTTTTTGAGCTGCGGCCGCGCGTAGGGTTCGCCTCTAGCGACATGGCAAAGAGGATTCCACCGAACGAAACAGTCCTGAACATCATTCTGACCGCTGCCTACGGGGTGACTGGGCGTTGGCGCGAAGAATACGAAGATATCGATATCCGACGTGCCAAGCGGGTCCTTGAGGAATGGAACCTTGGCGCACTGTCGGATGCCCGTATTGCGACACTGTCCGACGGCGAACGCAAACGTGTGCAAATCGCCCGGGCGGTTATGACCGACCCGGAACTGTTGTTGCTCGACGAACCCGCCGGAAGTCTCGACGTGGGTGCGCGGGAAGACGTAATTGAGATGCTGGATCATTTCGCGAGCGAGGTGTCGTCTCCAGCAATGGTGATGGTGACCCACCACGTAGAGGAAATCCCGCCGGGGTTCACCCACTTGTTGGTCATAGCTGACGGCGCCGTTGTGGCAAAAGGACCACTGGAAAACACGTTGACCGGCGCGGTGCTCTCCGACGCCTTTGGACGACCGCTCTCTGTTACCCAGAACAACGGGCGCTTTCACGCCACAGCATTGTGATTTTCCTGGTAATGTCTAAGTTTCGCCAGGATTCTGATTCGCTGGCATCGGTTTGACAAAGGATTTGCCATGAAAACAGACATTCACCCCGAGTACGCAGCCATTGTGTTCCGCGACCTCACCTCGGGAGAGACGTTCCTCACGCGCTCGACCGCGACGAGCGACAAGACCATGGAATGGGAAGACGGCAACACCTACCCCGTCATCGACGTCGAAATTTCCAGCGCATCGCACCCCTTCTACACCGGCAAGCAGCGCATCCTCGACTCCGCTGGCCGTGTGGAGAAGTTCAACCAGCGGTTCAAGAACTTCGGCCAGTAACTAGGCGCGAACCGGCCAGTCACCGCTCGCGGTGAATCCCGCATCACCGCGTCCGCGGCGAAACGCCTGGAAGTTTTCGGCCCACTCCGCTGACCACGTAATTTGTTGCTGATGAAGCTCGAGTGCCGTTTCGGGTAACTCTTTGGCGTGAGTGCGAATGATCGCCTGTGCGACCCGGCCGGCAGCCACCGCATCCGCATCAGCGCTGTGCGCATCGTCAAAAGCCACCATGTAGTGCGCCGTGGCCATCTGAAGAGTGCGCTTTCCTCGCCGGTAACGATCGACTGCTCGGTCAATCACGAGGGGATCAACAATCGGTGAAGGGTTTACGAGAGGCTCCTGCCCGTGCCGCAGCATCTCATGATGAAGAATTGAGAAGTCATAGGACGCGTTATAAGCGACGACCGGGATCCCCTGCTCGAAATAGCGCGCCAGGGTGGTAGCAATTGCTGCCACCGCGCCGGAGGGTTGCTGCCCGTGGTCCTGGGCATAGGCGGTACTGATTCCATGGACCGCTGTCGCCGCCTCCGGGATGTCGACTCCAGGGTTGATCAACCACTCGGCAGCTTCGGTCACCTCCCCGGCGGAATTGAGGAGACCGATGTATGCGGTCACAATGCGCGAGGAGCGAGTATCGATTCCTGTGGTCTCGGTATCGAAAACCGCCAAGGTGTCGCTCCAGTGGCTCATACAGTCAGCCTAGGTCACGCCACTGACGCCTTGATGCCCGCCAGGGAAAGCCAGTAGAAACCCTGAGGAGGGAGCGTCAGCGTCAACTGGCCCTGCTCGGACGGTGCTGGGAAAGCGCCGCCGCCGGTGATCTCGGTTACCTTATTCGCGCGGAATGATTCGGGGAGTGTGAGGTTAACGGCCACGGGTTGGTGAGCAAAGGAGTAAACACAGAGCAGCGTTTCTGGGGCTTCCCCGGGCTTGCACTCCTTCTCCGGCATGTCACGAAGAAAAGCCAACACTGAGGCGTTGTCCGTCGCCACAACGGTGAGGGAGCCGACTCCAAAGACAGGGTGCTCTTTCCTCAGGTGCACCAGGTTACGAATCCAGTGGAGCAGCGAGGTTCCCTGGGCCAGTTGGGTTTCCACATTGGAGGCGCTGTAGTGATACGCCAATGATTGAACGACCGGCAGATACAACTTGCCGGGATCGGCAACGGAAAATCCGGCGTTGCGGTCAGGGGTCCACTGCATCGGTGTGCGCGAGCTATCCCTGTCCTCGAGCCAAATATTGTCGCCCATTCCAATTTCATCCCCGTAGTAGAGGAACGGGCTTCCAGGGAGCGACAAGAGCAGGGCGTGGGCTAGTTGCAGCTCGCTTCGCGAGTTATCGAGCAGGGGAGCCAGCCGGCGTCTAATTCCCACGTTCACGCGCATCCTCGGGTCGTAGGCATACCAGCCGTAGAGCGCCTGCTTTTCCTCTTCCGTCACCATCTCCAAGGTGAGCTCGTCGTGGTTGCGAAGGAAGACCCCCCACGCGGCGCCATCCGGGACGACCGTCGTTTCGGAGAGAACCTCGCGGAGGCTGTCTGCTTGCTGAGAACGCAGTGCATAGAAAATGCGCGGCATGATCGGGAAATCAAAAGCCATGTGGCACTCGGGTGCGTCATCAGTGCCGAGGTACTCCGCGACTTCTCGGGGCCACTGGTTGGCCTCGGCGATGAGAACCCGACCGGGAAACTCCTCATCGAGGAACTGACGGAAAGTACGCAGAAACTCGTGCGTTTCTGGCTCGCTCTCGCCCGTTCCTTCATCCGATTCGTAGAGGTAGGGAATCGCGTCCAAACGAAAACCATCCACACCCATGGACAGCCAGAATCTTGCCACCTCCCGCATTTCATCGTGAACCGGCGGGTGGTGGTAGTTCAGATCAGGCTGATGAGAAAAGAACCGGTGGAAGAAAAACTGGCGGCGCTCTGAATCAAACGCCCAGTTCGACTCTTCGGTGTCGGTGAAAATGATGCGGATCTGTTCGCGAATCTCATCGGTATCCGACCAGACGTAATAATCACCGTACGGACCTTCGGGGTCGGACCGGGACTGCTGGAACCACGGGTGCTGGTCGCTCGTGTGGTTCAGGGGCAAATCCATCACAATGCGCATATTCCGCGCGTGGGCCTGAGCGACAAGCTCCTGGAAGTCATCAACAGTGCCAAACTCCGGCAACACCGTCATGAAGTCCGATACGTCATAGCCGCCATCCTTCAGCGGTGAGGCGTAAAACGGGGGGAGCCACAGTGCGTCAACGCCCAACCACTCCAGGTAGTCCAGTTTGCTGATTAGGCCGGGGATATCACCGACGCCATCACCGTCGGAATCGTAGAAAGCACGCACCATTACCTCGTAAAACACGGCACGGCGATACCACTGAGCATCGTGCTCGAGGCCCCGTCGGGAGTAGGGGAGTGCAAAGTCCATGGGGCTCCTGGGTGATGAACATCAGGCCAGCCCAGTGTACGGCCGGCTACGGGGGCTGTGCGCCCTAAAGGTGGGCGCTGCGCACTTCTTCCCGCGCCTCGGCCGGGTTTTGGTCGACCCATTCTTCCTCGGCGAGGGTGTGCGACTGAACCTCCATGGGGTCGTCAAAGGCGACAAGCTCGAGGGTCCCTGCCACGTGGGAGAAACTGTGCACCGAGCAATTAGTGATGGGCTCTTTGTGAAGGCCCGGCGCTGCATAATCCACAACTGAGCGAATCACAGCCCCGTGACAGACCACGATGATCTCGGCCTCGGGGTGGCGCACCGCCAAGTCCGCCATCGTGCGAACGACCCGTTTTGTCACGTCTTCGCGAGCTTCGCGACCGGGAATATCCGCGCCGTTGGGGTAGCGCACGTCAAGGTCGTGACCGTTCGACCCCTCCGCTTCGCCGTAATTGCGCTCAATCAAATCCGGAATGGACAAAGGAGCCGGCATGCCCAGACGTCGAGCGACAATAGTTGCGGTTTCCATCGCCCGCGAAAGAGGCGAGGAGACGATGAGGTCAAACCGATGTTGGGAAAGGATGTTCCCGAGCGCCGCCGCTTGTGAGCGCCCGGTGACGTTGAGAGGGATGTCAGAGACCCCCTGGATGCGGCGAACACGGTTCCATTCGGTTTCTCCGTGGCGCACAAGAAAAAAGCGGGTCATAACACTCCTTGGGCGCCAGGCACCCGGACTCGAAAGTTAGCGGCTCAGAAGCTGAACAAGCTGTTCGAGGTTTTCTGAAGCTCCGCCTTCAATCCTAACCGATGCCAACCTGTCAGCCTTGGTATCGCCTCGATTGATCACCACGATCGGCTTCTTCTGTTTATGGGCGAGAGCAACAAGGCGCATACCGGTGTTGACAACAAGCGACGAACCGGCGACCAAAAGCGCGTCGGAGCGACCGATCACTGCTGCCGCCTGCTCAAACACCGTGGGAGGAACAAACTCCCCAAAGAAGACCACCTCGGGTTTCACCACACCACCACAGTTGGGGCAGGAGGGCACCACCATGTCGGCAACCTGCTCGACATCGACATCACCATCGGGCCTGGTCGCCCCGGTGAGCACCAAAGACGTGACCCAGGGATTGGCGTTCTCCAGCACATCTGCGATGAAGCTCCGGGCATACGCCTGATTGCAGTGAATACACCGGACACGGTCGAGACGACCGTGAAGATCCACCACCTTGCTCGACCCCGCTTTGTGGTGGAGGGCATCAACGTTCTGGGTGACTACACCGCTAAAGACACCGACGTCCTCGCCCCGCGCGATGGCGAGGTGCCCGCGGTTGGGGACAGCCTGCGAAAACTTCGACCACCCGAGGTGGGACCCCAACCAGTAGCGCTGACGATGCGAATGTGAGCCCAAAAACTCAGAAAACGACATTGGGTGCCCTTTAGGAGCGCCTTCGCCGCGGTAGTCAGGAATACCGGAGTCTGTCGAGAGACCCGCGCCGGTGAGGACCGCAACACTCTTTCCGTCGAGAACGGAGGACGCTTCGGCTACCTCAGGCGCCACC
>JAOHDU010000011.1 GCA_028096805.1 Pontimonas sp. | reverse complement strand
GTACTTCTTGACCTGGCCGAGTGAGACGTAAACATCTGTGGGACCGGGCAGATAACCCTGGGTCCTCACAAAGGCGTAGTTATCCAGCACGTCCAAGATCCCGCCAATCGGAATCAGGACATCGTCATCGGACACTTCGGGTTCACCGTCTTCGCCGTAGCCACCGCGCCCACGGCGACGGTCGCGTCCGCGACCGCGAGAGTTTCCCCCGTTACGGGAGCGGCTTTGGCCACCCTCGGAGGGCTCGTCGGTGGAGTCGCTCGACTCCTGCGATTCGGTTTTCTCGCCTTCGGGGCTCTTGGCTGCCGGGCTTTGACGACGACGCTTGGGGCGCTCGCCCTCCTCGGCGGGGGCCGCATCCCCTGCTGACTTATCGGACGCTGGAGCGTCTGCCGGCTTTTCCGCGGAGGTCTTCGGCTCGCTCGAGGCGGAGCTCACCCGGCGGGGTGCGCGCTTACGGGGGGTTGATGCCTCGGTGGCATCGGATGATTCGGGGGTTGAAGAACTCTCTTGTTCCACGTTTTCTCCTCTAGTTGTGCCACGAGTGTGGCTCTTGGAATGCTGTGTACCTCGCCCAGCCACACGGTGGGTCGATAGGGGCTCGATGCCCCTCTGTCACGAATGACCCTCACGCCAAGAAGTGCCGGCGCTGTGGTGATGAGGTATTTCGAAGCGCTAACTGGGGTCAGTCGGCGAGCGTCGAAAGCTCTTCTACTGTAGCACCTCGCTCATCGACGGTCAGCATGTGGCTAGACCAGACGCCTCCCTGATGAGCGGCCACAAGCTTTTCCACCTCGGGCCGTTGGGCTGGGTCAGAGCAAAGAATCAACACCGAGGGACCTGCGCCGGAAACCACCGCGGCAAAGCCCGCCTCGCGCAAACTCGTGAGCAAAGCGTTCGTGTCCTGCATCGCGCTCGCGCGGTAGTTCTGGTGAAGGCGGTCCTCGGTTGCTTCAAACAGCAGCTCGGGGCTTTGAATCAACGCGGCAATCAGCAGAGCTGAGCGAGAGAGATTAAAGATTGCGTCCTGGTGGGGCACAGTCTCGGGTTGCAGGCTGCGCGCCAATTGGGTGGACATGCTGGCATCCTCGGGGACCGCGACCACCAAAGAGACTCCGCGGTGCACACTGAGCTGTTTGTGCTTGGGGCCTTCCTCGGTCATCCAGGCAATGGTGAGCCCGCCGAAAAGCGAGGGCGCAATATTGTCGGGGTGTCCCTCCATATCGGTCGCCAGCGACAAAAGCTCTTCGGGAGTGAAATCAACGATTCCCTCGAGCAAGCCCTTGGCGGCCATCACTCCCGAAACAATCGCAGCTCCCGAGGATCCCAACCCGCGACCGTGCGGAATCACATTGTGGGCGACCAAGTCAATTCCCGGCATCTCGACACCCTTGGAGGAAAAGGCGTGCGCCATCGAGCGAGCAATCAGATTGCTCTCATCCGTTGGAACTTCCCCCTCGCCTACGCCGCGAACGTCTACCGTGACGCCGGACCCATCACGAACCGTTGCGCTCAAAGAATCTTCAATGGTCAACGCCATTCCCAGGGTGTCAAAGCCTGGCCCAAGGTTTGCGGTGGTGGCGGGAACCCGGACGGTGACGCTCTTGCCGAGAGGAATCGTGGTCATGCGCTCGCGCCTCCCAGCCCCAACACGTCCGCGATGTGGGCGGAATCTATGGGCACTTTGGTGGGTTGAATCTCGTCGCCGTGCTGGTCCTTCAAGGCCCAACTGGGATCTTTCAGACCGTGGCCGGTGACGGTGAGAACCACCGTGGCGCCTTGGGGCATAACGCCTGCTTCGACCCGCTCGAGCAAGCCCGCAACGCTGATGGCCGATGAGGGTTCAACAAAAATTCCCTCTTCTTGGGAGAGTAAACGGTGGGCCGCCAGGATTCCGGCATCATCAATGGCGCCAAAGTAACCGTCGCTGTCTTCCCGGGCGGCCAGGGCCAAATCCCAGGACGCGGGGTTACCGATCCTGATCGCTGTGGCGATGGTGTCGGGGTGGGTGACACGCTCGCCCGTGATGAACGGGGCGGAACCCGCAGCCTGAAAACCGAACATTCTCGGCATGACGCTGGTGGAACCGCGCTTGGCCTCTTCTTGGTACCCGCGGTGATAGGCCGTGTAGTTTCCCGCGTTACCCACCGGCAGGAAATGGAAGTCGGGGGCGCGGCCCAGAACATCGATGACTTCAAAGGAGGCCGTCTTCTGGCCTTCAATGCGGTCGTTATTGACCGAATTGACCAGGTGGATCGGATAGTTCTCGGCAAGGTCCCGGGCGATGTCCAAGCAGTCATCGAAGTTTCCTGCCACCTGCAACACGTGGGCCTTGTGGGCGATAGCTTGGCTGAGCTTGCCCATCGAAATTTTTCCATCCGGAACCAAAACCGCGCTGGTCAGTCCGCCGTGGGCTGCATATGCAGCTGCCGACGCTGAGGTGTTCCCGGTAGACGCACAGATCACAGCTTTCGCGCCGTGCTCTTTTGCTTTGGTCACCGCCATGGTCATACCGCGGTCTTTGAAGGAACCGGTGGGGTTCATGCCCTCGAACTTCACGAACACCCGCAGTCCCGTGCGCTCCGAAAGGTGGTGGGCTTCAATCAGTGGTGTCCCGCCTTCGCCGAGCGTGACCACCGGGGTGGCCCGGGACACATCGAGTCGATCAGCGTGTTCGTGAATGACGCCACGCCACTGGCGGGAACCACGACGATGGGCTGGTGCGATGGGTCGCGAACGCCCAAAAAGACCTCTGCGTGCCACGCTTATCCCTCCACTCGCAAGACATTGGTGACGCCCACCACGGCCGGATTGGCCTCCAATGCCTTCACGGTTTCTTTCCCTTGAGCTTCGAGGGCGCTGTGCGTCTGAATGACAAGCGTAGCGGTCCCACTTTCTCCCGCTGGGTCATCACTCGCGCTTTGGTGAAGGGTCTCGACCGACACGTCGTGCTCGCTGAATACGCCAGCAATGGTGGCGAGCACACCGGGTTCGTCCTTGACGACCAGGCTGATGTTGAGCCGGCTTTCCACCCGCTCAAGAGGAAAGCTGGGTAAATCGGCGTGGGTGCTCTCTCCCACCCCGGGGCCGCCGGCGACGTGCCGTCTCGCGGCAGAGACTACGTCCCCGAGCACCGCTGAGGCTGTTTCTGCCCCACCGGCACCTGCTCCATAAAACATGAGCGGCCCTGCGGCTTCGGCCTCCACGTAAACAGCGTTGTTCGCACCGTGCGCTGCGGCCAACGGATGGGTCCGCGGAATCAGCGTGGGGTGAACCCTGGTACTGACGCCCTCTTCGCCGGTCTCGGGGTCAACGCGGCGCTCGCAAATGGCGAGCAACTTGATGACATGGCCTGACTTCTTGGCGGCATCCATCTGCGCTGCATCCACAGCGGTAATGCCCTCGCGATACACATCGCGCAGCGGCACAGCCGTGTGGAAGGCCAACGAGGAGAGGATGCAGGCTTTTTGAGCAGCGTCGTACCCTTCAATATCAGCGGTGGGGTCGGCCTCTGCATACCCAAGCTCTGTGGCCTCGGCGAGAGCGGTCTCAAAACTGAGACCGTCGGTATCCATACGATCCAGGATGAAATTGGTCGTGCCGTTCACAATGCCCATGATCTTGTTCACTTTGTCCCCAGCAAGGGAATCGCGAAGCGGGCGAATGATCGGAATCGCAGCGGCCACAGCCGCTTCGTAATACAGCTGCGCTCCCACCCGGGCTGCAGCATCGAAAAGCTCGGGGCCGTGCTCGGCCAGCAGCGCCTTGTTCGCGGTCACCACGTCGGCACCCGAACCCAGTGCCTCAAGGATCAGGGTGCGTGCCGGCTCAATTCCCCCCATCAACTCGACCACGATGTCGGCTTGAACAATGAGGGACTGCGCGTCGGTCGTCAGCAACTCTTTCGGGATGGCGGGCGTGCGAACCGCGTCAAGGTTTCGAACGGCAACACCAATGAGTGACAAACCCGCGCCGGAGCGAGAACCCAGCTCCCCGGCGCCCTCGAGCAGGCGGTGGGCGACCTCTGCACCCACCGTGCCGCCACCGAGGACAGCAACGCGAAGGTCACGATAGTTATCTTTCATCTCTTAGCTCCCTGGTTGGCGGCTAACACCGCGGTCTCTGGCCAAAATGTCGTCCACGGTCTCACCGGCAACCATGAGGTGGTGTCCACCCTCGTGGACGGCCACCATCGGTGGGCGCCCCAGCGCGTTGTAATTGCTGGAGAGCGAATAGCAGTAGGCGCCTGTTGCCGGGACGGCCACAATGTCTCCCGGTGCCACATCGCCCGGCAGATATTCTGCGTCCACGACAATGTCGCCGCTCTCACAATGTTTGCCGACCACCCGCACCAAAGCGGGTTCGCTGTGGGATTCGCGCGAGGCAATCCGAGCGCTGTAGGTGGCTTTGTACAGCGCGGTGCGGGCGTTATCGCTCATTCCCCCATCGACGCTCACATAGAGCCTGGTTGCTTCCAAACCGTCGTCATCATGCACTTTGACGGGTTTCGTGACGCCCACCGAGTAGAGGGTCACCCCGGCAGGACCCGAAATCATCCGTCCCGGTTCGAAAGCAAGATGCGGAACCGCCACACCAGCGGCTCTCGCAAGAGAGCCCACATGGTCAATGATCTGACCCACAATGCCGGCGAGATCTCCTGGTCGATCCGCTTCTGTGTAGGCGATACCAAAGCCCCCGCCAAGATTCAGCGTTGCTCGCTCATGGCGGGGAATCACCGCGAGGTAAAGCTCCATCAGCCGCGTGGCCGCCTCCACGAAACCCTCCACCTGGAAAATTTGCGACCCAATGTGGGAATGCAGACCCTCAAACGTGAGGTGCCCCATGCCGCGAATATCCTGCACGAGGGCCGTCGTTTCCTCGGGGGAGAGGCCAAACTTTTGGTCCTCGCGCGCTGTCGCCAAATATTCGTGTGTTTCTGCGTGCACGCCCGTGTTCACCCGAATCATGACCGAAGCTACGAGCCCCAACTCCGCGGCAATCGCGTTGATTCGCTGAGCCTCGATGGGCGCATCAATCACAATGCAGGCAACACCGGCTTCGAGCGCTGAGCGAATTTCGCCCTCAGACTTGTTGTTGCCCTGAAATTCGAGGCGTCCAGCCGGTGCGCCACCGGCCAAAGCGATAGCCATCTCGCCACCACTGGCAACGTCAAATCCGAGTCCGGCCGCACTTATCCACTGAGCCACGTGACCCGTGATGAGAGCTTTTGACGCGTAGTAGACAGACCCAGTCGTGTTGTTGCGTTCACACGCTTCCTGGACGATGTCCCGGAAGTTTTTGGCACGTTCACTGAGTTCAGCCTGATCGACGACATAGAGGGGGGACCCGTATTCGGCCACTAACTCTTCGGCAGAAACACCGCCAAAGCTCAGCCCGCCGTTGTCCGCGCGTGCGCTACTGCGGGGCCAAACCCCTTGGTGCAGCGCGTTGGCATCCCGCGGCACGTCGAGCCAGTCGGGGGAAAGCGGATGGGCCATTGCTCTACAAACCTCACAAGTGGGGAAAAGGTGAGGCGAGCGAACCTGGGTTGATTCCTGAAGCCCCCACAAGGATAGCGAAGTCTGCGCTGGGCCTCACATTCGCTCGGGAGCGCTCACACCCAATAAGGAGAGCCCATTTCGCAGAACCTGTCCCGCGGCGTTATTGAGCGAAAGCCTGGTGTGGTGAACCGGTTCTATCGGATCATCGCCCTGCGGTGTCACCCGGGCCTGGTCATACCAACGGTGGAAGAGCGCCGCCACCTCTTCGAGGTAGCGGGCAACGCGATGAGGCTCGCGCAACTGCGCTGCCTGCACGACGATGCGGGGGAAATCAGCCAGCGACGAAATTAGCGCCGCCTCCGAGGGCTCGCTCAAAAGTGAGGGGTCGAACGTGTCACCAGATACTCCTGAGGCAGCAGCATTACGAGCGACCTGGTGGGTTCGAGCGTGAGCGTATTGAACGTAAAAAACGGGGTTATCGTTGCTGCGCTTGGTGAGGATTTCCGGATCCAAACTCAACGGCGAATCCGCGGGGTAGCGGGCGAGCGAGTAGCGAAGAGCATCTACTCCGAGCCACTCGCGTAGATCATCAAGCTCGATGATGTTGCCGGCACGCTTGGAAAGTTTGGCGCCGTTGATGCTGACCAATTGGCCAATCAAAATCTCAATGTTTTTCTCCGGGTCCTCCCCGGCAGCACCCGCAAGCGCTTTCAAACGGTGAATGTAACCGTGGTGATCCGCCCCCAGCAGATAGATCTTTTTCGCAAATCCGCGGTCAGTTTTTGAGAGGTAGTACGCCGCGTCCGCCGCAAAGTAGGTGTACACGCCATTGGCCCTGCGAATAACGCGATCCTTGTCGTCACCAAAGTCGGTGGTTCTCACCCAGACCGCATCGTCTTCGTCAAAGACGTGCCCGCCTGCTCGCAAGCGCTCCAACGAGCCATCAATCAGGCTCAACCCGGAGGCATCTTTTTCGTGAAGGGTTCGCTCGGAGAACCACACCCCAAATTCCACCCCAAATGCGGCGAGTGACGCTTTGATGTCCGCCAGTTGCAAGGCGTAGCCCGTGTCTCTGGCGAGAGCAATCTGGTCGTCCTTTGCTAAGGAGACAATGTCCGGCTCTTGAGCGAGAACGCGCTGGGCAAGGTCCTTGATGTAGCTGCCGTGATAGCCGTTCTCGGGGGCCGGTTCGTCCACAATCGCGGCGAGAATGGAGGCACCGAAGGTGTCCATCTGAGCACCGGCGTCGTTCACGTAAAACTCACTCGTGACCTCCGCACCCGCGCTTCGCAGTACTCGAACCAGCGAATCACCGAGCGCCGCCCAACGGGTGTGACCGATGTGAAGAGGACCCGTGGGATTGGCGGAAACAAACTCGACGTTGATGGTTTGCCCAGCGAGAGCGTCACCGTGTCCGTAGCTCTCCCCCTGCTGAAGGATTGTCGACACAAGCTCGCCCGCAGCGCCGGCTTCCAGGGTGATGTTGATAAAACCCGGTCCTGCTACTTCCGCCTGCGCCACGCCCTCCAGGGCTACCACATCACGGGCAAGAGCAAGTGCAAAATCTCGCGGTGGCACACCCGCTGATTTCGCAACTTTCAGCGCGACAGAGGTGGCCCAATCGCCGTGTTCTGCAGAACGAGGCCGCTCCAGGGCAATATCGATGAGAGTGGGCGCATCCTCTGCTCCGTGAGCTTTGAGCTGCTTCTCCACACACTGGGCAATCAGAGCTGCAAGCGCTTGGGGGTCCACAACGCCCGAGTCTATCCGTGTGTACTCGGTGGCTTGAGGTTGTAGCCTTAGGAGGTTCCCCGGCCCCCATAGCTCAGGGGATAGAGCGTCTGCCTCCGGAGCAGAAGGCCGCAGGTTCGAATCCTGCTGGGGGCACAATGTCTGGGGCACGCAAATTTGATGTGAGGAAGATCTGTGGCAAATAACGATTGGGGCGTCGTCGGGAGCTTCCGTAGCTACATCCGCTGGTTTTTCAGCTCTCTGGCAAACTCGCGATTTATTGGCACAAACCGGGAGCTTATCTTGGTGACGGGTTCAGACTCGAGCCATTTTCAGTCACAGCTTGTCTTCCTCGAAAGTGCTCGTCGGTTTGAGCCTGGTGCGACGGTGATCGTTTGGGATCTCGGCTTGACCGACGAGGAGATTGACACTCTGCGATCCAGGTTCCCCGAAGTCCAATACCGGCGGTTTCCCTACGAGCAGTACCCGGACTATTTCAATGTCAAGCGTGCCCGGGGAGAATACGCATGGAAGCCGGTGGCTGTGAAATCCTCCGCGGACGAGTTTGCTGATAAGAATTCCCAGGCGATTTTGGTCTGGTGCGACGCGGGAAATGTGTTGTTCAAGCGCCAGCGGTGGCTCCGACGCTACACGGTGAAAAACCAGGTCTTCGCACCGTTTTCTCGCGGAACGCTTGAAGAATGGACTCACCCCGACACGCTCAAATACTTTGGCTTCAACGCGGAGCAAATCCAGCGGAGTAATTGTTGCTCGTGCCTGGCTGCCTTTGATCTTAGGCGGGACATTTCGTGGTCAATTCTCAACAGTTGGGCCGAGTTGGCCCTGGCTAAAGATGTCTTCGCCCCTGAAGGATCCAGTCGAGGGCTGGGTAACGAAACGAAGCATCGCCAGGATCAATCGGTTCTGTCATGTTTGCTAGTCGCTGCCAACTTGCTCTCGGACGGGTCGTTTCGAACAAACTGGACTGAGGAGTATCTGACACACCAAGATGTCGAAAAAACCGGCATCGCGGGCCAAAAGCCGCCCAGCCTGGTGTCCCGACTGGTCAAGCGGCTCTCGCTCGGGGCTCCGCACACTCCGAGCTAGGTTGTTAGCCACGACGAGGGCAGCAGGAAATCACGCATCGGGGCTTTCGTGCGTTTCCAGAAATTCAAATAGCTCAACATCATCCACTCCTGGAAACATTCCCCCGCGAAGCGGGGACAAGACATGTGCATGGAGCCGGGCGCTCGTCCAGGCATTTCCGGCCCACTTCTTGCGGAGCGAGCTATTGGCTTCACGGCAACAAGATAGGTCCGGGCACCGGGAGGATTCCCGGGCGTTCGTGTCTCGTCCCCGAAACCATTTGGCGTCGTCGAAGGCGACCCCTACTGTGATAGAAAACTCGTCCGACACGGAGGTTCCGATCTGAGTGGACTCCCAAAAAGTGCCTTCCGGCGTGTCCGTGTATTGGTAATACTCGGTCGTGCGGTTGGTTCGGGCAAAGGCTTGTCTGGCGCTCCAGTGCCGACACACAATTTGACCCTCCGGCGACCCCATTACGTCAATAGGCAGAGCGAGCCCGTCGTTTTCGTAGGCCTTGTAGATGACGCCGTCATCGCCCACCCGGAGAAAATGCAAGCCAAGCCCTAAATGCTTCGTCGCAAGGTTCATGAACCTCAAACCCGCGGCCTCGTGGGTTACGCCGAAGGCATCACGGAAGTCCTCGACCGCAAGATTTTTTTCTCGCTTTGACTGGGACAGGAAGTCCAGCGCCTGCGCCTCTGGCATCAAACAGGCGGCAGCAAAGTAATTGATATCCAGTCGCTGTTGCAAAAACTCTTCATACGTATCGGGCACATTGTGCTGGAGCACCTGGTGGGCGATGGCCTGCAGGGCGAGGGATCGCAACCCGTGGCCACCGGGGATGGATGCCGGCGGCAGGTAAATGCGGCCGTTTTCCAAATCGGTCACACTCCTCGCACTGCGAGGCAGATCCCCCACGTGCACAATTTCCAGTCCCAGCTTGGCTGCCATTAATGCCACCTCGCGGTGGGTGAGAGCCCCCATGGAATCGTGCCCGACCGAGGCAACAAGCTCGCTCGCAAGCTTCTCCAAATCAGGCCGGTAGTTGTCAATGTCTCGCATGGCCAGTCTCAACTGGGTGTTGGCGCGGCGAGCCTCCTCAGGCGTGGCAAGCGCCAGCTTCTCGCGACGCACCAGTTCTCCGTGAAGAGCCAAGAGGGTCCGCAATTGATCATCACCGACAGCCTTCGTTATTTTGAGTGGAGGAAGCCCCAGCTGAGCCAGGATCGGGCTGTGCTGGGCGGCAGCCCAATCACGCTCCAATTGCGCACGCTCGCTAGGGGCCGAATCGTCCAGCAACTGCGTCATCGTCACATCCAGCTCGGTGCAGAGCGCTTGCAGAAGGCTCACTTTGGCTTCCCGTTTTCCTGTCTCCAGTAACGACAGATGGCTGGGGGTGATGGAGAGGCGGCCGCTTAACTCGTCCAGCGTTAGGCCCGCCGCTTGCCGCACGTGTCGCATTCGTTGCCCGAGGGCCAATTTATTCACCATGAATTCGACATTACAACAAAAACGCAGATTTTTGACACGCAATATCACGCTTGGGAGTGCCCGTTATTGACAAGAGTGGTGGTAACCCACCCCATGAGGAGCCACTGATGTCTATGACCATGGAAGCGCCGACCCGCATGACCCCTAGTGATCTCGGCTCAACACCCGCCACAGTTCCCGACGATGTCGCAGCGTGGGTTGCCCAGGTGAGCGAGCTCACTCAGCCAGACAGGGTGCACTGGTGCGATGGGTCGGCCGAAGAATCTTCCCACCTGATTGACACCATGGTGAAGCAGGGCACCCTCACGGCCCTCAACCCCGAGCTGCGACCACATTCCTACATTGCCCGCAGCGAACCCAGCGATGTGGCCCGCGTCGAATCAAGGACTTTTATTTGCTCACAGCTCGAGCGCGACGCCGGACCCACCAACAACTGGGCAGATCCTGATGAGATGCGGGCCACACTGACCGGGCTCATGAACGGCAGCATGAAAGGCCGAACGCTCTATGTAGTGCCTTTTTCCATGGGACCCATCGGGTCCCCCATGGCCCGTCTCGGTGTGCAAATCACCGACTCGCCGTACGTGGCCCTCAGCCTGCACATGATGGTGCGCGTCAGCGATGCCGTGTGGTCGGAACTTTCTGCTGGTCGCTCGTGGGTCAAATGCCTCCACAGCGTCGGTGCACCCCTGGAACCTGGTGTTTCGGATGTTGCTTGGCCCTGCAATGACACCAAGTACATTTCTCACTTTCCTGAAACCCGGGAGATCTGGTCTTACGGCTCCGCCTGCGGAGGCAACGCACTCCTACCCAAGAAGGCGTTCGCCTTGCGGATTGCGTCGGTATTGGCCAGGGACGAAGGCTGGCTAGCCGAGCACATGCTGCTCGTGAAAGTGACAAGCCCGGAAAACAAGACCTACACGATGGTGGGGGCGTTCCCCAGTGCCTGCGGAAAAACAAATTTTGCGATGATGCAGCCCACCCTGCCGGGGTGGAAAGTGGAGACACTGGGTGATGACATCGCGTGGCTCGCCCCCGGCAGCGACGGCAGACTCCGGGCTATTAACCCCGAAGCAGGCTTTTTCGGGGTTGCGCCGGGAACCAGTAGGGCAACAAACCCGGTGGCGATGGACATGCTGTGGGGTAACGCGGTGTTCACCAATGTCGCCACCACGCGTGAGGGCGATGTGTGGTGGGAGGGCATGTCGAAAGAAGCTCCTGAAGGTCTGACCAACTGGCGGGGCGAGAAGCACAACCCAAGCGATGGGGAGCTGGCTGCGCACCCAAACGCGCGGTTCACGGTGGGGCTTGGACAGTGCCCCAGTTTGGCTGCGGAGTGGGATGACCCCGAAGGGGTCGTTGTCGACGCCATTATCTTTGGTGGACGCCGAGCCACCACGGTTCCGTTGGTTTCCGAGGCGCGAGACTGGAACCACGGAGTATTTCTGGGTTCAACCATCGCCTCCGAGCGGACCGCAGCGGCTGAGGGAGTAATGGGCGAGCTTCGCCGGGACCCTTTCGCGATGCTGCCTTTTTGCGGCTACAACATGGGTGACTACATGGGCCACTGGCTTGCCATGGGAGAAACCCTGCGAGCTACCGGCCGTCTGCCACGAATATTCCAGGTCAACTGGTTCAAAAAAGATGAGCAGGGGAAGTTCATCTGGCCAGGTTTTGGCGAGAACTCTCGCGTGCTCGAGTGGATGGTCAAACGACTCGAAGGGCAGGTTGCTGCCACACCGACCCCGGTTGGTTTGCTCCCCAAGGACATCAACACCGAGGGCCTCTCCCTGAGCGACGAAGCTCTCGCGTCCCTCATGACGGTGGACCCCGCGGAACAGGCTCGTGAACTTGATGACGCCGAGGTTTTCCTCTCAAGCTTTGGGGCAGCGCTACCCGCTGCGATCACCGCCGAGCTTGAAGAGACCCGCCGGCGTCTGCTCTCGTGACTGAGTAAACTCGGGCCATGTCAGACAGTCACGAGCCCACGGTCACCGTAGAGCGGGTCGGTCACCTGCTGGAAATCGGTCTCAATCGGCCCGATAAACGTAATGCCGCCAATGTTTCCATGTTGGAGCAGCTGGCCCTCGCCTATGGCGAGCTCGATCGCAACCCCGAATTACGCGTGGGGCTCGTTCATGCCCACGGTGATCATTTCACTGCGGGACTAGACCTCGTAGACGTGGGCCCGAGCCTCCAAAAAACCGGCTCTTTGCCGATTCCTGCGGGCGGTGTGGACCCCTGGGGCATCAGCACAAGCCCCGTATCCAAGCCGGTGGTGATTGCCCTCAAGGGAACCTGCTTCACACTGGGCGTGGAACTTGCACTCGCGAGCGATGTCGTGATTGCTCAGCGCAATACGGTCTGTGCGCAATTAGAGGTTGCTCGAGGCATCTTGCCCTTTGGCGGAGCCAGCACACGCATGCCCGCGGCTGCCGGCTGGGCCAATGCGATGCGGTGGTTGCTCAGCGCGGAAAGCTTTTCCGCTGAAGAGGCTTACCGGCTGAACATCGTGACCGAGATTGTCGAGGAGGACCCCCTAGAGCGGGCTCGAGAGGTTGCCAACACAATTACCCAACAGGCTCCGCTCGCGGTCCAGGAGACCCTCGCCTCAGCGAGAGCGGCGCAAACAGACCCCCACGGCGAGCACACACAACTCCAGCACCGGCTCGGCCGACTGATGGTCACCCAGGATGTGGCCCGCGGAATGGAAGCCTTTATGACCAAAAAGCCCGCCGTCTTCGAGGGCAACTAGCGCCCGTAGAATACGGGCAGGAGAAGGACGCAAACTCATGGATAGAACCGCAATTATCACCGGAGCCAGCGGTGGAATAGGCGCTGAGGTAGCGAGAGAACTCGCGAGACGCTCCTGGCGAATCGCGGTGGTGGGACGAAACAAAGCTCGCACAGAAGAAGTCGCACGCCTGGTAGAGGGCACTCCTTTCGTCTGCGACTTTGACCGATTGGATGATGTCCGCGAACTCGCAGAAACACTCGACACTCGTTATGACCGCATCGACGCCATCGTCAACAACGCCGGGGGAATCGTGGGCAAGAGAGCCGTCAGCGCCGATGGCAATGAACTCACCCTGCAACGAAACGTCCTGGGATCGGTGGTACTCACCGAGCGGTTGGTGCCAAAGCTCCTCCACTCCCGCGGTCGCGTGGTCCACACCTCCTCTTTGGTCTCACGATTTGGGCGAATTGCACTGGGCGACGTGAACTACGAAAAGCGCCGCTACGGCGCGGGGTGGTGGCCCTACGCCTCCGCAAAACTGGGCGTTATTTTGTATGCCCGTTCCTTGGCGGCGCGAACCGGTTTGGAGAGCTTCCCGGTCCACCCGGGATATGTGCGCAGTGGCTTTGGCGCCGAGTCAAAAAGCGGGAAGCTCATCCTCGCTCTGACGGGCTGGATGCAAATCTCGCCGGAAGCCGGTGCCGCGTCGATTGTGCATGCGGTGGATACACCGGAACTGGGTGTTCCCAATGGAACCTATTTCGATGGCTTGACACCCGATGGGCCCACCCACATCGCTGCCGGAGATGAGAAGCTGATTAAGGCATACTGGCGAGAGATCGCTGCGCTCACAGGATGCGAAGCGGAGCACTACCAAGCCACCTAACTCAAGGACACTTCATGGCTCTTCGACTCTCGGCCCTTGCCTCTTTGTCGCTCGTTGCCGCAGTGACCCTAGGCGGTTGCTCCACGTTGGACTCGCTTGGGATCGGCACTGGAGACGAAGTCGAAGACGTTGCCCCCACCAGCACGGACGTCGTGGAGGAGGCCGCTTCACCGGAGATAGAGGCCACCGAACCGGAGCCCGCCGCAAGCGAACTGGCCCCGCCTGCCTGTGAGGATCTTTTCTCGGCCACACAGGTGGCGGCACTGGTGGACCAGGAACGAGTGAGTATTGGCGACACCAGCGAAGGTGTCGTCGGGTACGGCACCACTCAGACCGATCTTGTGTCGGTGCTCAGCGCCACCCGAGCAGATGTTCGCATCTCGTGCACCTGGTATCTCCCGGCCAGCGAAAGTGTTTCTGTCACCTCGATGGCGATTTTGGGATCTGACGCCGCCACCACGGTCGCCGGTGTCCTGACGTCACTGGAGTCCAACCGTTCCACTCTGAGTGGAGCAACGCTCTGGGACATCGAGCAGGCAGCCTCTGGCGAATCACCAGACTTCATCGCCACAGAATCACACCTGCTCATTGACACACCGTGCCCCTCAAGCTTGGCCGAGGAGAGCTGCTCCGTCTGGATCACGACTAACTACACGTTTGGTGACGCCTCTCCCCTCACCCGCGATGCGGCAACGCACTTAGGTTTGCTCGGAGGATAGGTGATGACCCGGGTGGTGGCTCAGCGTGCAGGTGTGGCCCTCGGGGCTTTGCTGGTGTTGGCGGGTTGTGCGCCCACGCAGGAGCTCACCTTGGAGCAAACACCCGTCGAGGAAGAAATCACTGCTGTTGAGGCGCCCCCGCCACCGCTAGTTTTCCGTGCCCCGAGCAACTGTTCGACCCTCTTACCTTCGGAGCAACGCGACGAGCTCTCAGCAGCGGGCATCGAGTTGTTGCGAGGACCCGGGAGCCCCGGGAACGAACCGGTTTATGTGGATGGCCAAAGCCCCGAAGAGGCTGTGGGCGGAATTTCGTGTCTGTTCGGACTGCCCGCAGATGAAGACGAGAGCATCAGCATCGTGCTGAGCGTCGCCCCGGTTGCCTCCGCCGATCGCGGCGACATCATCGCTGATTTGCTCGCACAAAATCTCAATGTCGGACAAACAACCGACGGAAAAGGGCTCACGTACTGGATTTGGGGCGACGAAACCGTTGTTTCCGCTCTCCACAATGAGCTCTATGAAGATTCATGGTACTCCGCGCTCGTGCAGCCCGGTGGGCGACCCGCTTATGACCAAGCGGTAAGTCTGGTCGCCAGCATGCGTGAAGCCACAACGAGTTAGGCCAATGACAGCTTCGCTCGAGGGTTTCCTCCCCTCCGCGCTACCGCGCGCATGGCACACCTGGCTGGGCCCCTCTGCGCACGACATGCTGCGCGCGGTGGGCCGACAATTGGACGCACGAGACGACCGGGCCGCAATCACCCCGCCCACGGGGGACATTTTGCGGGCGTTTGAGATATCACCCGACTCGATCAGTGCCGTCATTGTGGGGCAGGACCCGTATCCGACCGATTCGATGGCTTCCGGGCTTGCTTTTTCCGTCAACAAGCAGGTCACGAAATTGCCTGCCAGCTTGCGCAACATTAGGCAAGAGCTTGCGGATGACGTCGGGGTCCAACTCCCTCACCACGGGGACCTCTCCGCCTGGGCCACCCAGGGTGTTTTGCTGGTGAACCGTCACCTCACCACGGTGGTGGGGAAACCGGGGGCGCACGCGAAGGTGGGGTGGTCACACTTCACCGATCTGGTCATGCACACGATCGCCACGAAACGCCCCGACACGGTGGCGCTGTTGTGGGGAAAACAGGCTCAAACCCTCCTTCCTCTCTGCTTAGACATCCCCACCATCTGCTCGGCCCACCCGAGCCCCCTGTCAGCTCACCGGGGCTTCCTGGGCTCTAAGCCCTTCTCGCAGGTAAATTCGCTCCGCGCACAGCGCGGTCTTCCTCCCATAGATTGGTCTTTGGAAACGGAGGCCTGATGCTGGAGCACGAATACCAACGAGCCCGTAAGCCTCCCCGTGCCGCCCGCAAACCAGCGCCGAAGCCTGACGAGTTCGACTATTCCTTGCGCGATGCGACAGTGGAAGACCTCCCCGCGGTGCTGGCGCTCTATCGACACTATGTGCGCAACTCTGTGGTGACCTTCGATGAAAAAGCTCCGACGCTTGCCGCCTACCGGTCTCGTTTTCTGCATACCCAGAAACTCGGCTACCCGTTTCGCCTCGCCGTGTCCCCCCAGGGGACGGTGCTGGGTTTTGCCTCGGTTTTTCCTTTCCGGGAAAAATCGGCGTTTCGAAAAACCGTGGAGAGCTCCATCTATCTCGGCCCAGCGGCGACCGGTCGAGGCCTCGGGTCCACTCTTCTGGGCGACCTGATTGAGCAGTGTGAGGCCGCCGGTCTCAAGGAAATGATTGCGGTCATATCGGATCACGGGGCAGAGGCGTCCATAGCATTGCACCGAAAATTTGGGTTTGAAGAGACGGGCCGAATGGGCAAAGTGGGCTACAAGTTTGAGCGGTGGCTCGGCATCATCATGATGCAAAAATCTCTGCGCTAACCGGGTCGTGTTACTTTCCGTTACAGCCCAAAAGTGACGACGACGAGCCAGCGCCCTACTCTTTCACTACCCCGACCGGGGACCCTCCTTTGTGAAAGAGCCCATTATGACCGAACCCTGGAAGTTTGAAACACAACAGATTCACGCCGGCGCCACCGTCGACGCCACCACCAAGTCGCGAGCCACACCGATCTATCGGACCACTGCGTATGTGTTCGATAGCGCCGAGCACGCAGCTAACCTGTTTGCGCTCGCCGAGTTTGGCAACATCTACACGCGAATTCAGAACCCCACGCAGGATGTTGCAGAACAGCGCATTGCAGCTCTCGAAGGCGGCACCGCAGCGCTTCTCTTGGCCTCTGGGCAAGCAGCAACCACGAACGCCATCCTGAATATCGCCCACTCGGGTGACCACATCGTGAGCTCCGCTTCGGTATACGGCGGGACCTACAACCTGTTCAAGTACACGCTGCCGAAGCTCGGCATCAACGTGACGTTTGTCAACGACCAGGACGATCTGAACGAGTGGAAGAACGCCATTCAACCCAATACCAAAGCATTCTTTGGGGAAACGATCGCCAACCCCCGCATCAACATTCTGGACATCGAGGGTGTCGCGGGAGTTGCTCACGAGAATGGCCTGCCGTTGATTGTTGACAACACCGTCGCAAGTCCCTACCTTCTGCGGCCGCTCGAGCACGGAGCCGACATCGTCGTTCATTCCGCGACCAAGTTCCTGGGCGGTCACGGGACCGTGATGGCGGGTGCGATTGTCGATGGCGGTAAGTTCCCGTGGTCACAACACGTCGATAAGTTCCCGGGCCTCACGGAGCCTGACCCCTCGTACCACGGTGCGAGCTACACCACCGTGCTGGGCGACCCAATTGCCTACATCATCAAGGCTCGCGTGCAGCTTCTGCGCGACGTGGGCGCAGCCGTCTCACCAGATAACGCATTCGGAATTTTGCAAGGCATTGAGACCTTGAGCCTTCGTATGGAGCGTCACTGTCACAACGCGCTCGCTGTCGCCACCTGGCTGGAAAACCACGAGCAGGTCGCCAGCGTCAACTACGCGGCGCTCGATTCCAGCCCCTGGAAGGCCGCGGCCGACAAATACGCGCCCCACGGCGTGGGCGCCGTGTTGTCGTTTGAGATCAAGGGCGGTGTCGACGCCGGCCGCGCACTAGTCGACAATGTGGATCTGTTCAGCCACGTGGCGAACATTGGTGATGTGCGAAGCCTCGTCATCCACCCCGCGTCGACGACACACTCTCAGCTCACCCCCGAGCAGCAATTGACTGCCGGCGTAACCCCCGGACTTGTGCGACTTTCCGTGGGAATCGAGCACCTGGATGACATCCTGGCAGACCTTGAAGTCGGGTTTGCGGCGGCCAAAAAGGTTGCCAGCGTCACTGCCTAACTCCGCTCACTCCGCGGGTGTTGGTGAGGTGGTCTCGCCACACCAGCACCCGTAGGGGAGAATGGGCACACCATGGATTGGCAATCACCCGCAGAGTCTGTGCCCTCGGCTTTCATTTCGACGGCACAGCAGGCCACGCTTCGCGGCACCCCGCCGGTGACCGGCGCCTGGCGTGATGGTGACAATCCTGGTTCTCGGTTGTTTGCCGGCCTCGGTAAGTTCGCGACCGAGCACGGCGATACGTTCCCCTACGCAAGGCTCGCTTACGAGCAATTTGGTGAGCTCAACGCCGATAAATCGAACGCCATTCTGGTTTTCCACGCTCTCACCGGAGATTCCCACATCACGGGTTCTTCCGGGCCGGGACATCCGACCGGTGGATGGTGGTCACCCCTGGTGGGCCCCGGCAAAGCGCTCGACACCGACACCTATTGCGTCATTGTGCCCAACGTTTTGGGTGGATGCCAGGGCTCCACAGGCCCTTCGAGCTATTCACCCCAGGGCAGCGAATGGGGTAGCGCCTTTCCGTACGTCACGATCCGTGATCAAGTGCGAGCCACCAAGGGCTTAGCCGACCATCTGGAAATAGAACGTTTCCACACCGTAATCGGGGGCTCAATGGGCGGAATGCACGCGCTGGAGTGGGCGCTTCATTACCCAGACGGGTTGGAGCGTCTCGGCCTTATCGCTACGAGTGCCATTACGAGCGCTGACCAATTGGGGGGGGAACTCGCTGCAAACCGAGGCGATTCGCGTCGACCCCCTGTTTTCCAACGGAGACTATTACGACCAATCGGAGGGCCCCTACCGAGGTCTCGCCCTTGCCAGACGGATGGCTCTGGTGAACTACCGTTCACCCTCAGAGCTCAACGAGCGGTTTGACCGAGCGTGGCAGAGCGCCAAATCGCCCCTCGGTGACAGCGGACGGTTCGCGGTAGAAAGCTACCTCGATTTCCACGGCAACAAGTTCACCCGCCGTTTTGATGCCAACAGCTACATCACGCTCGTCAACGCCATGAATTCCCACGATGTGACCCGCGACCGGGGTTCACTCGAAGACGTTCTTGGCTCGATCAGCGCCCCCACGTTGGTGCTGGGTATCAGCACCGACCGGCTTTTCCCCATCGAACAACAGCACCAGCTGGCAGAACATCTCCCGAACACTCTCCACGGGCGCACGGCTCTCGCATTGGATTCGCCCTACGGCCACGACGGCTTTTTGATCGAGGCAGACCCTGTTGGCGAAGCGATTGCTCGCCTACTCGCCACAGCTCCCTGAGGAGGACGCTGGGGCTAGGTACCCGAGAGTTCAGCGATACGCGGTGGGTTTGCGCCAACCCGCGACACAGTAATTGCCGCACAGCCCAAAGCAAACTGGAGCGCGTCGATCAGTGTGGCCTTTGATAAGCCTTCGAGCGCCCCGCCCTCCCCCGTGCCGAGCTGACCCTGGGCGGAGAGAGCGTGGAGCAGACCCGCCATGAACGAATCCCCGGCTCCGATGGTGTCGGCGACCGTGGTTGTCACGATGGGCAACACCACATGGGTATCCCCGAACCACGCCTCCACACCGTCAGGCCCCTGCGTGATGATGACCAGTGCTGCCCCCAGGCCCCGCCAGCGACCGGCGACCTCAGCAAAGGACAGGCCCGGATACAGCCACTCGCAGTCCTCGTCGCTCGCTTTCACAATGGTGCTGAACCCGATCAGTGTTTCCATCCGGGGTAGAACATCATCCGGTTCGCCCATGATGATCGGCCGGGCGTTCGGGTCATAGCTCACGGTGGCACCCGATTCGGAGGCACGACGAAGGGTTTCCTCGACCGCGCTTCCCCCCGGCTCGAGTGTGGCGCCGATGGACCCCGCGTGAACGTGGGTGAAACCGTGGGCGGGGATCATCTCGCTGGTGAGATCCCACCGAAGATCGAACACATAATCTGCGGAGCCATCCTCAGCGATGGTCGCCTGCGCGCTGGAGGTTCTCTCGGCATCACCAGCCTGCGTGATCGTGGCTACCGAACTGGCGGCGAGGTGATCGCGCAGTGCAATGCCGCGCTCGTCACGACCAAAGCGCGTCGCCATGGTGACGTCATTGTCGAGTCGTCCTAGACCGATGGCAACATTCATCGGCGACCCGCCAGGCGTCTCTGTCGTGACGCCACCTCGGATGACGCAATCGGTGAGAGCCTCCCCCAGCACCAAAAACTTGTCCATTGTGGCGGTCTCCTCTGCTGGGTTAGTGACGAGTGGTCGCGTCGCGAACCTCTCCCACGAGTTCTTCAATGATGTCTTCCAAGAACATTACGCCAGCGGTCGCACCCGCCGCGTCCGTCACCTTCGCCAAGTGAGAGCCCGTGCCCCGCATGGTGGCTAAAGCGTCCTCGAGGTCAACGGAATCGGAGAGCGCGACCAAGGTGCGGATTTTTCGGGGAGGAACCGGGTAATCACCCTCACCATCTTCGGCGTCCAGAACATCTTTGATATGCACGTAACCAGTGGGATCTCCCGCGTCATTGACCAACACGTAGCGAGAGAAACCTCGCTGCGAGACCGCCTGTTGGACATCTCGTGGTGTCGCGTCTTCGGGAAGCGTGACTAGGTTTTCCAGCGAGATCGTCACATCTGCGACCGTCTTTGCTGTGAAATCAAAGGCCGCCGTGAGCGCACCGGAATGATCCGACAGCATTCCCGTCTTGGTTGATTCCGCAACGATGGTGGCCACTTCATCCAGCGTGTAGGCGCTCGTGGCTTCGGCCTTTGGCTCCACACGCGTCAGACGAAGTATTCCATTCGCAATCGCATTGAGTGCGCGAATGATCGGAGACAGCACTTTCGAAACAAACACCAGCGGCGGAGCCAAGAGGAGAACCGCTTTGTCCGGCACAGAGAACGAAATGTTTTTGGGCACCATTTCGCCAAGCACGACGTGGAGGTAGGTCACGATCAAGAGGGCAATGGCAAAAGACACTCCAGACACAGCTGCCTCCGGCAAGCCCACCTGCCCCAAGGGCCCTTCGAGAAGGTGGTGAAGAGCAGGCTCGGATACCAACAAAATCAACAGCGAACACACGGTGATTCCCAGCTGCGAGGTTGCCAGCATCAGCGTTGCGTGCTCCATAGCGAACAGCGACGTCTTGGCCCGTTTGCTACCAGCATCCGCTAGGGGCTCAATTTGAGAGCGCTTAGCCGCGATGACCGCGAATTCCGCGCCGACAAAGAAGGCGTTGCCTGCCAATAAGACAACAAGCCAGGCAATTCCAGCCCAGTCGCTCACAGCAACGTCACCTCTTCAGCGCTGACATGGGGGGTGAAGCGCACGCGGTCAATGCGACGGTTGTCCATCCGCTCGATCCGGAATTCGCCAAGCGGCATGTCCACGACGTCACCGACCTGCGCCATACGCCCCAGTGACGCCAAAATAAAGCCAGCAATGGTTTCGTAGTGTCCGTCCTCGGGCACAGCAACACCGGTTCGCTCCTCGAGCTCATCGGGGCGTAAATTCGCGGGGAAGGTAAACCAATCACGCGCTCGAACAACATCGAGCGACGCTCGGTCGTGTTCGTCGGCGACCTCGCCAATGAGCTCTTCGACAAGATCTTCCAGCGTGGCAATGCCGGAGGTTCCGCCGTATTCATCCACAACGATGGCAACCTGATATCCGCGGCCGCGAAGCTCAGTCAGCAACACATCCAAGGTCATCGTCTCAGGGACCCGGATCACCTCCGATTGAAGTGCCGATGCTGGCACCTCCGCGCGCTTGTCGAGGGGAACAGCTACTGCTTGTTTCACGTGGACCACACCGCGAATGTCATCCAGGGATTCATCGATTACCGGGAACCGGGATAGGCCGGTTTTCTTGGCCAGCGCGATCACATCCCAGGCGGTGTCACTGCGGTGGACGCTCTCCACTTTCGTGCGAGGCGTCATCACATCAACCGCATTGTGGCTCGAAAACTCGATAGTCCGCGAGAGCAGCGTCGCGGTGTCGTCCTCCAACAGTCCTTGGAGCGCAGAGCGTTGCACCAGGCTTGAGAGCTCATCGGCTGTCCGCGCCGCCGACAGCTCTTCCTTCGGCTCAATTCCCATAGCGCGCAAGATCCTGTTGGCACTGCCGTTCAGGAACGCGATAAAGGGTCGGAAGGTCCACGTGAACGCGACCTGAAGGGGCACCAAAACACGAGCTGTCGCGCGCGGCACCGCCAGCGCATAATTCTTGGGGACAAGCTCACCAAAAATCATGGAGATAAAAGTCGCCAACAGAATGCCGAGCACACCACCGACCGGCCGCACAAAATCCTCCGGCACCCCCAAGTCGGTGAGCGGGTCCGAAACCATGGAGGAGATTGCTGGCTCCATCGTGTAGCCGGTCAAAATGGTCGTAAGAGTGATGCCCAATTGCGCACTCGACAGATGGGTCGAGGTTTTCTTGAGCGCCTTGATGGTGATGCCGTGACCCTTTTCACCTTTGGAGCGGCGGGCCTCCAGATCAGACCTATCGAGATTGAGGAGCGCAAACTCGCTGCCCACGAACACCCCTGTGCCGAGGGCAAGAAGAACTCCGGTCAGGAAGAGAAGGAGATCCGTGCTCAACGGGCACCCACCCTGTGGATGCCCCAGGGTTTATGACCGGGCGTGGTGGAGCCAGATGGCGAGTCACTCATGACGCGCTAAGACTAACACTGGGGCACGCAAACAGCTCGGCCATCACTCACATCCAAGCCCAAAGCGGGTAGGCTTGAAGGCACAGAGTGGGCAATGCGAGAGTGAGAGTCAACAGAGTGTCAGAGAACGACACGATCAAAGGATCCGTCGAATTTGGGGCAAATGAGTGGCTCGTTGACGAGCTGTGGGCTCTGTTCCAGAAAGACCCTGAACTGGTCGACAAAGCATGGTGGCCACTGTTTGAAAACCGGGCCTCCGAGGGCGGAGCGCCCCCCGTGGCACCAGCTGCCACCACAGCTCCCGTCTCTCCCGCAGACGACCCTTCACCGATGACGGCACCGATTGCAAAAACTACGTCCGTAAAGCCGCGTGAACAACCGATTCCGGCAGAAGCTCCCACCTCTCCCAGGCCGGTTGTGTCCGATTCCGACACCGCCGAAGAGGCTGAGCCGAGCGACGAAGTCGCCCCGCTCAAAGGGATGGCCAAAGCCCTGGCCGCGAACATGGACCAGAGCCTGAGCGTTCCGACCGCCACCAGCGTGCGGACCGTCCCCGCCAAGTTGATGATTGATAACCGGATTGTCATCAACAATCACCTACGTCGCACTCGGGGCGGAAAAGTCTCGTTCACCCACTTGATCGCCTGGGCGATGATCAAAGCTCTCAAAGAGCTCCCCAGCCAGAACGTCTACTACGACGAGCTCGAGGGCAAACCCGTCGTGGTTCAACCAGCAAACATCAACTTGGGTATCGCCATCGACATGCCCAAGCCCGATGGAACCCGCGGTCTTGTGGTGCCGGGAATCAAACGAACCCAAAACATGGGCTTCGCGGACTTCCTCCTGGCGTATGAAGACGTGGTGTCTCGGGCTCGCGACGGGAAGCTTGTTGCCGACGATTACGCCGGCAACACCATTTCGCTGACCAATCCGGGTGGAATCGGCACGGTCCACTCGGTGCCCCGCCTAATGAGAGGCCAGGCCTGCATCATTGGCGCCGGTGCACTCGAATACCCGGCGGAATTCCAAGGCTCGTCAAAACGCACCCTGGCGGACTTGGGTATTGGCAAAACCATCACGCTGACCTCGACCTATGACCACCGAGTTATTCAGGGAGCTGGCTCCGGGGAATACCTCGGCAAAGTGCACGAATATCTCATTGGCGGCCAAGGTTTCTACGAAGAAATCTTTGCTTCCTTGCGTATCCCGTATATGCCCATCCACTGGGCAGAGGACATCGCGGTCAATCAGGCGGACATGGTCAACAAGACCTCTCGCGTGCAGGAGCTCATCAATGCGTTCCGGGTCCGCGGCCACCTGATGGCGGACATCGATCCACTCGAATACCGACAGCGCTCGCACCCGGACCTGGAAATTGAAAGCCACGGTCTGACGTTCTGGGATCTCGACCGCGAGTTTGTCACCGGTGGCTTTGGCAACAAACGCACCATGTTGCTACGGGAGATTCTTGGTGTGCTTCGCGACACCTACTGCCGCACGATCGGCATCGAATACATGCACATTCAGGACCCGGCGCAACGTGCCTGGTTCCAAGAGCAACTAGAAAAGCCCTACGAGAAGCCCGACCACGACGCCCAGCTACGTATCTTGTCGAAGCTCAACCAAGCAGAAGCTTTCGAGACGTTCCTTCAAACCAAATACGTGGGGCAAAAGCGATTCAGCATGGAGGGTGCCGAATCGACGGTCAGCCTCGTGGATGAAATTCTTCAAGCGGCAACCGAATCGGGACTCGATGAGGTAGCCATTGCTATGGCACACCGCGGCCGCCTCAACGTGCTGGCAAATATTGCGGGTAAGACGTACGGACAAATCTTCCGCGAGTTCGAGGGAACCCAAGATCCCGGCAGCGTCCAAGGATCTGGTGACGTGAAGTACCACCTGGGCACGGAGGGCACCTACACCTCACCCAACGGCGGCAGTATCCCCGTGTATTTGGCGGCTAACCCCTCGCACCTGGAGGCCGTCAACGGTGTCCTGGAAGGCATTGTCCGCGCCAAGCAAGACCGAAAAGAAATTGGTCGATTCGGCGTGCTGCCCGTGTTGATTCACGGTGATGCTGCAATGGCTGGTCAGGGTGTTGTTTTAGAGACGTTGCAGATGTCGCAACTGCGCGCCTACCGCACCGGGGGAACCGTGCACGTGGTCGTCAACAACCAGGTTGGATTCACCACTCTTCCGCCAGACGCTCGCACCTCGGTCTATTCCACCGATGTCGCCAAAGCTATTCAGGCGCCGATCTTCCACGTAAACGGCGATGACCCCGAGGCTGTACTTCGGGTCGCAGAAATGGCCTTCGCCTACCGTCAAGCTTTCAAAGCAGATGTCGTCATCGACATCGTCTGCTACCGCCGCCGCGGTCACAACGAGGGAGACGACCCCTCGATGACCCAGCCGCTGATGTACAACCTGATTGAGGCTAAGCGGAGCGTGCGAACCCTCTACACCGAGGCACTCATGGGCCGCGGTGACCTCACCGCGGAAGAACTCGATGCCGCGCAGCAAGACTTCCAAAACCGCCTCGAGGAAGCTTTCCAAGAGACCCACGCCGCCCAGACAGGCGCCATCACCGTTATCACGGACGACAATGGCGCCGTTGCGGGTGTCGACCGCCCTCTCTCTCAGCAGACTGACTCTGTGGCCGGGGAACCTGAGACCACCGGAGTCGACACGTCTGTTGTCTCCCTGATTGGCGATGCCCACGCCAACCAGCCCCCTGGTTTCACCACCCACCCCAAACTCCAACCCTTGTTGGACAAGCGCCGTGACATGTCGCGCAATGGCTCTATTGACTGGGGCTTTGGTGAGCTCATCGCGTTGGGGTCCCTCCTACTCGAGGGAACGCCGGTGCGCCTCGTCGGCCAAGACTCGCGACGCGGAACGTTTGTGCAACGGCACGCGGTGTTGCACGATCGGGTCAATGGCCAAGAGTGGCTACCGCTGATGAACATGGCGGAAAACCAGGCCCGTTTGTGGATTTATGACTCGCTGCTGAGTGAGTACGCAGCGCTTGGTTTCGAGTACGGCTACTCGGTCGAGCGCCCCGATGCGCTGGTGATGTGGGAAGCACAGTTTGGTGACTTCGTGAACGGCGCTCAAACCGTCATCGACGAATTCATCTCGTCGGCCGAACAGAAATGGGGCCAACGCTCCAGCGTCGTGTTGTTACTCCCCCACGGCTTCGAAGGCCAAGGCCCCGACCACTCCTCGGCGCGAATCGAGCGTTTCCTGCAGCTCGCCGCCGAGGACAACATGCTGATCTCTCGGCCGTCGACACCGGCGTCCTACTTCCATTTGCTGCGCCGGCAAGCATATGCGCGCCCGCGCAAGCCACTCGTAGTGTTCACCCCCAAGGCTATGTTGCGCCTGCGCGGAGCAACCAGCGAGGTGGAGGACTTCACGACCGGTCGGTTTGAGCCGGTCCTGGATGACCCCTCGGTGAAGGACGCTTCCGCCATCAGCACAGTTCTTTTGGTCGCCGGAAAGATCTACTACGACCTTCAGTCCGAAATCGCCAAGCGAGGTCTCAGCCACATCGCGGTAGTTCGCCTGGAGCAGTACTACCCGTTCCCCGCCGTTGACCTGCAAACGATTGCCAGCACTTACGGCTCGGCAAAGTTTGTCTGGGTACAGGACGAACCTGAGAACCAGGGCGCCTGGCCGTTCGTTATGACCGAGGCCGCAGCAGCCGGTCTGCCGGCGCTGGGCGTGGTCTCCCGACCTCGGTCCGCATCCCCGGCAACGGGTTCCTCCAAGAGAAGTCAGGGCGAGGCGCAGGTAATTCTTGACCGTGCCCTGGGCCTCTAAACATCGCGTGGCACCAGCACTTCTGACCCCCACGCCAGTGGATGCAGTGGCACGCCGATGACCTCACCGCATCAGCGAGCGTGGTCGGCAACAACCCGGACCACACCCGTCCAGCACGAGGTGGCACTGCCGGGGTCAAAGTCTTTGACCAACCGAGAACTTGTTCTCGCCGCCCTCGCAGAGGGCCCATCAACTCTCCGAGCGCCCCTTATCGCTCGCGACACCACCCTCATGGCGGCGGCGTTGAGGGAGCTTGGCGCACATATTGACGAAGTCGACTCCAACGTCGCGGGCCCTGATCTCCTCGTAACACCGATTCCCGAAGGACACCGTGTCGATGCGACCATCGATTGCGGCCTGGCAGGCACGGTTATGCGGTTTGTTCCCCCCCTGATGGCGCTGATTCCCGGTCACGCCCGATTCGATGGGGACGATGCAGCCCGCGCTCGACCCATGTCGGCAACTCTCGACGCTTTGGGGCAACTAGGGCTTGGGGTTGAGTCCTCGGAGGGCAAGCTCCCCTTCACCCTGACGAATACGGGCGCGCTGAGCGAAGGAACCCTGCGCATTGATGCCTCAGCGTCGAGTCAGTTCGTGTCAGGGCTCCTTCTGGTCGCAGCACGATTGCCTAAGGGCCTGCGGATCGAGCACACCGGATCCCAGCTTCCCTCGATTCCGCACATCGACATGACTCTTGAGTGCCTTCGGGCGCGAGGGGTGAAGGCAGAAATGGTGGAACCCGGTGTG
>JAOHDU010000010.1 GCA_028096805.1 Pontimonas sp. | reverse complement strand
TGCGCCGTTTTGTTGCGCTATTTTTCCCGGTTTCACGGCGTTTTCTCGGCTACGCTGACCTGATGCCCAGAAAATCCCTGCTGCTCTTTCTTATTGTTGGCATCATCTGGGGAACCCCCTATTTCTTCATCGAAATTGCCCTCGAACACTTCGACACCACCAGTTTGGTGTTCGCCCGCGTCTTTTTAGGTGCGCTCATTCTTTTGCCGATTGCCATGGCCAAAGGGATGCTCAAAGCAACGCTTAGAGCGTGGCCTGCGGTGGTGGCGTTTGCAGCCCTAGAAATGATCGGGCCCTGGTTCCTCATCCCCGAGGCCCAGAAGGATATTTCGTCGTCCTTGGCGAGCTTGCTCGTCACAACTGTGCCCTTTATTGCGGCGTTTTTTGTGGGTCTGTTAGGGGATAAATCAGCCTGGCACCCACTCACGGTTCTCGGGTTGGTCGTCGGGTTGGCCGGAGTGATCGCATTGGTCGGGATTGACGCTTTCTCCGGAGTGACGCCGTTAGCCCCGATCCTGATGATGCTCGGTGCCGCCCTCGGTTACGCGGTTGCGCCAATTGTGGTCAATCGCATGCCTCAGGAGGTGCCGACCCTCGGGGTGATCGCTGTGTCTCTTGCCATCGTCAGCATTGTTTACGCGCCGTTTGCTGCGGTTTCTTTGCCTCAGAACATCGCGGCCGGGCCCTCCTGGCAGGCGTGGACGGCCCTTTTGGTGCTCGGCGCTGTCTGCTCGGCGCTGGCGTTTGTCCTCTTCTTTGCCCTCATTCGACAGATTGGGCCGGCTCGCGCGAGCCTGATTACCTATGTCAATCTGGCAGTGGCGGCCATTTTGGGTGTCGTCTTCTTGGCAGAGCCCATCACGATCGGCATTGTGGTGGGATTCCCGCTCGTTGTGGCGGGGAGTTATCTCGCCAGTAGGCAGCGGCAAGCCCTGGTGCGAAAAGGCCGGCGGATTCCTAAAGGGGAAGAAATACCCGAGACCCTCTAGACGCTGTCAGCTCGGTGGCGCTCGGTGATCGTGGCGTAGAGCCCGACGACAACCAGAACGATGAGCACCAGAGCCGGGGAAAATTCGCCTAGAAGCCAGGCGAGGCTGAAGGGTTCTATTTCCCAACCTTCATAGTCAAAGTTATAGTTCCGCAGCTGGTCAAACGCTTCCGCGCCAAACACAAACGCCATGATGGAAACAACAGCCCCAAAGACAATGGACAGAACAAAGTTGAGATTCCATGCCCCACTTGCCCAGGCGGTGCGGGGTCGGGGCTCCGGCGGCTTCTCCGCCCGCGCCCGTCGGGCGTACCGGGTTCCCAAAATGATGCCTGAGGCAATAATTACTTGGATTATTACCCACACCCAACCCTCGAGCGACGTTCCGGTGATGTCGTAGACAATTAGCCCAAAAATGATGGCGATGGCTGCCGCGAGGATGGGCAGGGCGTAACCCCACCCCAAAGCTTTTTGTCGGAGTGTGCGGCTGTCATCCTCGGCCGCCGGGTCATCAGGTTCGGGACTTCGGCGCACGAACGAGACCAGCAGGAGGGTGACCACGAGGGCCGCGGCTAACACAATCGGGAGGTACACCCCGCCGATTCGGGCGGCCAAGGATTCCTCCGCACGACTCCCCAGCGCGGTAAGAAAGTTGCCGATGGCAAAAACGGCTCCCCCTGCCAGGGCGATGATGACGGAGAGTGTGCCCAACCGGTAGGCAGCGAGGGTTAGCGGGTCCTCTGACTCTGATCGTGCTCGCTCAGTTCGAGCAAGCGAGAGGCCGATAAACGCCCCCAGGGAGAACAACGCAATACCCAGCAAGTAAAGGTAGGTGGAGGGACGGATGGACGGGCCGTCGCTCACGAATCCGGAAGCATCGAAGACGGGTTGAATGAAAAGGTTTGACCACGCCGCGAACATGAAGAGCGACCAGCCGAGCGCTAGCCCCAGAAGAGGAGCAAGGATGGCACGCTGTGAAACCGTCACCTTATTAGCCTACGACCCACTCCACCCCAGGCGGGCTGAGAGCGCGCGGGCAGATTCGAATACCAGCTGACCTAAGGCGATGTTGCCGTCCCTAATTCGGTTTTTGCGTGCTCCCACGGAAATTGCGCCGACCACAATGCCAAAGGCATTTCTCACGGGGGCGGCAGCATCGATGATGTTTTCGGTGAGATCACCATCGGAGATCGCAAATCCGGCTTTCTGCGCGGTTTTGAGCGCCTTCTGCAGTGCGGCAAGCGAGTTGAGCGAGTTGGGCTTTTTACGCAGACGCCGAACCTCCGTGAGCTGAATGGGCGAAGTTTCAGGGTGCGCGGGGTAGTCCATTCTCAACTCACCGTGTTCCTCCCACCATGCGGCGATCTCGTCTGGAGTAAACGTGGCCAAGATCGCCCGCCCGGAGGCCGTCTTCAGCGCGGGCAAGGAGATTCCGTCGAACCTGTCATCCCGCTCGGGATCCTGTGCGAGTTCGGTGTGAACGGTCATGATTTCGCCGCCCCGAAGCACCGTGAGGTGGGCCGACTCCTCGGCACTGGCCATGAGTTCGAGCAGCGCCGGCCGCGCGAGGGTGGCGAGATGTGCTTCTTGAGTCCGCATGGCCAAGGCGTATAAGTGGTGGCCGAGGCGATACTTCCGGGTTAGCCGATCGCGGTTGATGAGGCCTGTCGAGGCCAGCGTGTGGCATACGCGTGAAACCTGGCCTTTATCGCGGGCTAATCGCGACGCAATTTCTTGGACTCCCATGCCCCCGCCTTGCCAGGCAGCATCCGTCCCCAGAAGCTCGAGGACCTCGAGATCTCGGACCAAACCGGAGCTGTGACGAGCCATTGCCCCACTCTACCGGAGTTGATATATCGACAACCGTATTCGCTATCGCGGGGCAGGTTGCCTAACTTGGAGGAATCGAAACTAGATGGAGGAATACCGAACCAATGAAGAAATCGATGAAAAACATCGTTGCCCTCACCGGGGCAACCGCACTACTGGCTCTCGCAGGTTGCGCGGCCGATGGCGCTGGCAACAGCGGCGGATCGGGCTCGCTTTCCGACTACGACCTTTCTGGCATTAATGTTGCAGTGGGTTCGAAAGATTTTGACGAGCAGTTGATTCTCGGCGAAATGATGGTGCTGGCGTTTGAAGAGGCCGGCGCGACCGTAGACAACAAGGTGAACCTGGGTGGAACAAATATCGCCCGCGCTGCTTTGGAGTCTGGCGAGATTGACATTTACATGGAGTACAACGGCACCGGGTGGACTGTTCACCTTGGTCAGGAGCAGCCCAGCTTCGACCCTGAAGAACTGACCTCTGGCGTTCGTGAAATGGACCTGGAAAAGAACGGCATTGTGTGGGTTTCCCGCTCGCCCTTCAACAACACCTACGGTTTCACCTCGTCACCTGAGGTCACCGAAGCCAACGGTGGTGCTTTCAGCCTCCAGACCATGATGGAGTACGTCCGCGACAACCCAGATGCCGTGGTGTGCATGGAGTCTGAGTTCCCGTCGCGTCCCGACGGTCTGATTCTGACCGAAGAAGCAACAGGAATTACCTTGCCTGTTGACCAACAGCTGATCCTCGACACGGGAATCATCTACACCGAGACTGCAGCAAACAACTGCGACTTCGGTGAGGTATTCACCACGGATGGTCGTATCCCTGCTCTCAACCTCACGTTGGTTGAAGATCCAGGCGTAAACATCCTTTACAACGTGTCCGGGACAATCCGTGAGGACAAGTACAACGAGGCTCCTGAAGCCTTCGATGGAATCATCGGAGACGTTCTTGCACCGTTGGACGAAATCCGCATGGCGGGCCTGAACGCAAAGGTTTCTGCCGAGGGTGAAGAACCTGTGGCAGTGGCCAGCGAATACCTCGTTGAGGAAGGCCTTATTTCCGGCTAGTTCGATAGGAAATGCTGGGGACCTTCGGGTCCCCAGCATTTTCGTACCGAGGTAAAAACTATGGAATTTCTGGGAACCTGGTGGGCCTTTGTCTCCACCCGGTGGGATCAGGTTCAAACCGGTCTCGCCGAGCACACCGTCTATGTGGTGACGGTGTTGGGCTTTGCCAGCCTGATCGCCATCGTTCTGGGAGTGGTCACACGTCGGCACCCTCTCGCCAAAGAGCTCTCACTCGCGATCACGTCGGTCTTCTTGACGATCCCGTCACTCGCGCTATTCACAATCTTCATCCCCCTCGTGGGATTGGGCTTCGCCCCCTCGTTTATTGCTCTTTTGATGTACTCGCTGTTGCCGATTCTGCGGAACACCATCACTGGGCTCGATGGCATTGATCACAGCGTTCTCGAAGCGGCAAAAGGAATGGGGTTAACTCCCAGCCAAGTCTTGCTGCGGGTGCAGCTGCCCCTCGCCTGGCCGGTCATCATCACCGGAATCAGAATTTCCGCGATGCTGATTGTGGGCGTCGCGGCACTGGCCACACTGGTGGCGGGAGGGGGCCTGGGTGACTTCATCAAGAGCGGCCTCGCTCGAATCCCACTCCCCAACTCCCTGGAAGCTATCTGGACGGGAACCATCCTGTGCCTAATTCTCGCGTTAGTGATTGACATCGTTCTCCAGTTGGTCAAGCGCGCCACCATTTCGAAAGGAATCCGATGAGTGAAACGCTAATTCGACTAGAAAACGTGTCCAAGGCATACCCGGGGACAGAGGCACCCGCAGTGGGTAACCTCACCATGGATGTGCAGGAGGGAGAAGTCCTCGTCCTTGTTGGCCCATCGGGTTGTGGGAAGAGCACCACCCTGCGGCTGATCAACCGTTTGATTGAGCCGACGGCAGGCCGCATTTACCTCAAGGGTGAAGACGTTACCGACATTGACCCCAGCGTCCTCCGACGCAAGATCGGCTACGTGATCCAGCAGGTTGGACTTTTCCCACACCGCACCATTGCGGAGAATATCGCTACCGTGCCCAAGCTTTTGGGCTGGGATAAAGCCGAAACCTCTCGTCGCGTAGACGAGATGCTCGAGCTGGTATCGATGGATCCTGCGGTTTATCGCGACCGCTACCCGAAAGAGCTCTCGGGTGGACAGGCCCAGCGCGTGGGTGTGGCTCGCGCGTTGGCAGCGGACCCGGATGTGCTCCTGATGGACGAGCCTTTCGGCGCCATCGACCCGATTACGCGAGACCGCTTACAGAACGAGTTCCTGCGCTTGCAGCAAGACCTCAAAAAGACCATTGTCTTTGTGACGCACGATATTGATGAGGCCATCAAGATGGGTAACCGCATCGCGATCCTTCGCGAGGGCTCGGAGATTGCTCAGATCGACACGCCTGAGGCGATTCTGTCGGATCCAGCAGATGAGTTCGTCGAGAACTTCCTCGGTTCAGGTGCCATTTTGAAGGGGTTGACTCTCAAGAAGGTCCGGGACATTGAGCTCCACGACATTCCTGCCTTGGAGATGCCCGTCATGCGTGATGAGGCCCTCAAAGCGCTCGAAAGTTCGCCAGAGAAGACCGCGGTGCTGCTGGATAAAGACCACCGACCCCTTCGCTGGATCAGCGAGGCATCCCTCAACCGGACAACGCAGCCCATCGAAAAGAGTGGCAAGCCCATCACCATCGACTTGCAGCCGGAAGATACTCTCCAAGACGCGCTGGGAGTGATGCTGCAGTCGTCCGTGGGTATGGCCGTGGTCGTTGACCGCGGCGGTAAATATCTCGGGTGTTGCAGCATCGAGAGCTTGGCGTCGATGATCATTAGTGGTTCCGGGAGCTAGAGCGCATCATGACTCTTGCAACACCCTCGCGGATTCAAAAAAGCCCCCTGGCGGAGCGGCTTGACGTTATCGTCACGCCTGTTTTTGCCGGTTTGTTGGCCATTATTGGAATTGCGGTGTGGCTGTATTCCGACATCGACGACACCACTGCGGCTATTTTGGCGCCAGAGAAGCTGCAGGGTCAGCTCATCGACACGATTGTGTTGGGTTTTGCCTCGTCAGCACTGGTGATTGTTGTGGCTATTCCGATCGGCATCGCGGTCACCCGGCGCGGGCTGCCGCGGCTAAAAAACATTTTGGTCGACACTTTAGGTCTCGCTCAGGCGCTTCCGGCCTACGGGTTGATCGTGATTTTCTTCTCGTTCCTCGGCGCCGGAATCAACACCGTGATCCTCGCTCTGGCCACGTTTTCGCTGCTTCCCGTCTTGAGGAACACGATTGTGGGATTGGAGCAGGTTGACCAAGCGGTGATTGAAGCGGGTCGCGGTATGGGCTACACGAAGCGTCAGGTGCTCTTTGAGATTGAGCTTCCCTTGGCTGTCCCGGTCATCATCGCGGGAATTCGAACCGCCATCGTCATCAATATCGGTATGGCCGCGCTGGCCTTCCTGGTGGGCGGTGGCGGACTTGGCGAGACCATTAACTCAGGCCTCAAGCTCGATAGGAACCCAGCCATTCTGATTGGAGCGGTTCTGGTTGCGATTCTCGCGCTGCTGTTCGACTTCCTGAGCGCGATAGCGCAGCGCTACCTCAAGCCCAAAGGAATGTAGGGGCTACTCGCCCTCTTCGACCCACAAGTCATCGTCGGCGCGCAGCGTCTGCCATGCTGCGTAGCCCACGACCGCTAACGCCAGCGTGCCAACGGCCATCAAGACGAACACAAACGGGTTGCGGGATTTCTTCATGGGGACCTTTGCTGCAGTAGCCCACGGCAGCCTGCCGAGTGCGGGTTGGATGGTGTCGCGGTAGGTGTCATGCGCCAGAGGCAACACCTCGCGTTTGGCAGCATCGCTGGCACTTTTGGACGCGTGACGAGCAACATCTTTGGCGTGAGAAAGGACGTCACGCTGCTCCGACCAGAGGCCTTGTGCCTCACGAGCCAGCCGAGCGAGCTCTTTACGGGTCTTGCGATCGAGTTCCATGGATCCTCCTGGTGAAGGCTCTATTCTCCCAGACTTTGGCAAATAATTCCTGGACACCTGTGGTGAGGGTGCCTCTCAGTGGTGCCTGGCAGAATAGAGGCATGAGCATTCATACACACACCGCCACCTTGCACACCAACCACGGAGACATCGTTGTGGGCCTTTATGGCAACCACGCGCCGAAAACTGTAGAAAACTTCGTCGGTCTCGCTACAGGCGAGCTCGAATGGGTCAACCCCACGACGGGGGCCGCAGGCGAGGGGCCGCTGTATAGTGACGTCATCTTTCACCGCATCATTCCGGGTTTCATGATTCAGGGTGGAGACCCGACCGGCACGGGTATGGGGGGACCGGGGTACCAGTTCAACGACGAGATTCACCCTGAGCTCGATTTCACTAAGCCCTTCGTTTTGGCAATGGCTCTCGAAGCGGCCTTTGGAATCGGCTACATTGGGGCGAGGGCGTTGACCCTGGGGATGCGGTACCGAGGAGAGGCCTGGTTAGTCGTTGGAAAAACGCCGTCATAACACTCAGACCTGGCGCAACGCCGTCTTTATCGTTTTCCTCGTTAATGGGCTCAGTTTCTCCACCTGGCTTGCCCGGGTTCCCGCGATTCGGGATGGTTTAGGGCTCAGCACGGGGGAAGTCGCCACGCTGCTTTTCACCGGTGCGATCGGTGCCGTCAGCGGTCTTATTTTCTCCAGCCACATCGTGGCGTGGATCGGCCAGCGCAACACGATTGTCGTCTTCGGCCTGCTCGGGCTTCTCGGACTTGCCGGCATCGGACTCAGCAGCGAAATCCTGTCAAGCTACGCCCTGACAGCCGTCTCCATTGTTGCTGCCGGAGCGGGAAACGGTATTGCCGATGTGGCCATGAACGTCGAGGGTGCTCAAGTGGAGCGTGCCATCGGACGCATGATCATGCCGTGGTTTCACGCGTTGTGGTCGCTGGGGACGGTATCCGGGGCAGGTCTTGCCGCCCTTGTGAGCTTTCTCGGTATTGGGCTGGCTCCCCACGCACTCGTGATCGCCTTCGTCGCTGGCGCCACCCTGCTGACCCTGCCTCGCTTCCTTCTGGGCGACGCGGAGAGAACCGCAAGTACGTCAGAAAAGCCCATGACGCTGGGGGAGCGGCTTGGCGTTTGGCGCGAGCCGCGTACTGTCGCCATCGGGCTGATCGCACTGGGCATGGCCTTTGCAGAGGGCTCCGCAAACGACTGGTTGGCCCTGGCCATCGTCGATGGCCGAGACGCAAGTAACGCGATCGGAGCCCTATGGTTTGGTTTCTTCACTGCTGGCATGATGGCCGGTCGAATCGGCGGGGTCTGGGTTCTTGACCGTTTTGGCCGAGTGCCTGTGTTGCAGGCCTCAGCGGGCCTGGCCATCTTGGGTTTGGCGCTGGTCATCATGGTTTCCCAGCCTGTGGTGAGCGGTGTGGGGGCGCTTTTGTGGGGAATCGGCAGTTCTCTCGGGTTCCCCGTGGCGATGTCAGCCGCAGCGGATGACGTGCGCGGAAGTGCCGCTCGAGTAAGCGCGGTAGCCACGCTCGCCTACGGCGCCTTCTTGATTGGGCCGCCCCTCATTGGTGGCGTCGGTGAGGCTATTGGACTTCTCGCCGCGCTCTGGGCTGTTGTGCTTCTCATTCTCGTCGCATTCTTTGCCTCGCCCGCAGCCTCACCGACCAAAACAGCTTCTCCCTAGGCTCTCTCTCATGCGCCTCGTCATCGCCACATGCTCGGTCGACTACGCCGGAAGGCTGAGCGCTCATTTGCCCTTGGCCATGCGAGTGATCATGCTCAAGAGCGACGGAAGTGTGCTGGTTCACTCGGACGGCGGTAGCTACAAACCTCTCAACTGGATGCCGCCACCGTGTTCTCTCGAGGTCCTCACCCCCGATAGCGATGTGGCTGACACCGGCGTAATCGAAGTATGGAAAGTCATTCACCACAAGACCTCCGATATTTTGGTCGTCAATATTCACGAAATCCATGAGGACCTCACTCGAGAGCTTGGTGTCGACCCGGGCTTGATTAAGGATGGTGTGGAAGCCGACCTCCAGAAACTTCTTGCCGAACACATCGAACTGCTCGGTGAGGGAACAACTCTCGTGAAACGTGAATACATGACAGCCATCGGGCCGGTCGACATTCTTGCGACCGACGAAAAGGGTGCGTCTGTGGCCGTGGAGATCAAACGGCGGGGTGATATCGACGGGGTGGAGCAGCTCACCCGCTACCTCGAACTCATGAATCGTGATCCGCACCTCGCCCCCGTGCGCGGCGTTTATGCCGCCCAAGAAATCAAGCCGCAGGCCCGCACCCTCGCGGAGGATCGGGGGATCGAGTGTGTGGTGTTGGACTACGACAACATGCGGGGTCTCGACGACTCTGCAGAGCGTCTTTTTTAGAGGTGCTCCCCTAAACTTTGCCAGTGCTCAAATACTCGACGATCCTTCTTGATCTTGATGGCACGATGGTCGATTCTGCACCCGGGGTTGTCTCCACTCTCGCCCTGACGCTGAAAGAAATGGGCGAGAAGGTCCCCAGCATCGAAGAGCTTCGCGGGTGGGTCGGTCCACCGCTTCCCGAGTCGTTTCGGACCCAAGCTGGGTTTGATGAAGTGACCACGCAAAAAGCGATCGAGATTTTTCGCTCCCACTACATTGACGCAGGCGTCTTTGACTCTCGGGTTTTCGATGGCATGGGGGAGTTTCTTCTGCATGCCAAGAACGCGGGTGCCCACCTGGCTGTCGCCACATCGAAACCCACTCGCTCCGCCACCATCATGCTTCGACACTTTTTGCTTTCTCGCTACTTCGATGTCATTTGTTGCGCGGCGGATGATGAAAGTCGTGGCAAGAAACACGAAGTTGTCGAAGATGCTCTCACGGGCCTGCGTAACAAAGGCCTCCCCACGGACAACGTGATTATGGTCGGCGATCGCATTCACGACGTTGAGGGTGCCGCTCACCACGGCATCAACACAGTGCTCGTGCGGTGGGGCTACGGGTCTGCCGAAGAATGGGACAAGGCTCACCGCGTCGTGGACACCCCCCGGCAACTTCATGAAGCCCTCGGTGTTCCCGGCGGTCACCGATGAAAGAACAGCACCCCACCCAAGAAATACCGCTCCCGGTGACGGGAGCGGTCTCTGTTCCCGTGGAGGCACCGGCAACGCCGAACAGAACTCGACGGTCACGCCTGTGGTGGATCTTGATGGTCTCCGCGGGTGGTGTTCTCACGGCGATGACGTTCCCCGGACAAACGGCAGGGCTGTCGCCCTTCACCGATCCACTGCTGGGGTCGCTCGACATCGACCGCACGGCGATCTCGTTGAGCTACCTGATCGCGACGCTCGCCGGTGCCGCAACGATGCCGCTTCTGGGTCGTCTGATGGACCGCTATGGGAGCAAGCGCGCAATTCTGTGGATTGGTGTGCTGCTCTCTCTGGTGCTGCTCGGTGCGAGCTTCATCACCGAAATCCTGGGGCTGACCGTTTCCTACGTCGGTCTTCGAATGACCGGCCAGGGGGCCCTCTCGCTGGCCGCCACCACCTTGATTGCTCGCGCCGTTACCCACCGACCCGGTCTCGCGCTGGGGATTGTTGGGGCGGTCGGGTCTGCCGGCATTTCTCTTGCCCCCGTCGGCGTGGAGCGCCTGATTGCCTGGACAGACATCGCTACAGCATGGCGGATCGAATCGGCGCTAGTCGCGTTGATCGTGATTCCCATTGCGCTCGCGCTACCGAAAGATGCGCCCCAGTTGACCACTGATACCGGCACCCACATTGTGGTGGTGCCGGAATCTGGCCACACGGTGTCTCAGGCGTTGCGCACAGGAATGTTTTGGGTCATTTCGGGTGCGGGTTTCACCATCGGGATGCTCAGCACCGGACTGTCTTTCCATCTGATCTCGATATTGGGTGAGCAGGGCCTGACCCCGCTGGAAGCAGCCGCCAACTTCATTCCCCAAACAGTGACCGCTCTTCTAGCCACCCTCGGACTTGGCGCCATTATTGACCGCATCGACCCGCGCTGGGGTGTTGCTGCATCGATGATCACCATGGCGACCACCCTGCTCCTACTGCCATTGGTGGGGCCCGGGATCTCGTCGATTCTTTTTGGTCTCGCCTTGGGCACGGCTATGGGCGCACTGCGCGGCGTGGAGGCAGCTGCCTTTGTTCGGTACTACGGCCGCGGTCACATCGGCAGTATTCGAGGCATTGCGACATCTGTGACGTTGGCCTCGACAGCACTAGGGCCTCTCTACTTTGCCCTTGGCTACACACTCAACGGGTCCTACGTGCCAGCGAGCATTCTTGCTGCTGCTCTTCCCACGCTGGTGGCCCTCTCCGCCATTTTTGTGAAGCCCCCCGGGCCAGCACGGTCATGAACTCACTCGAGCGAAAGCTCCAGGACGCACCGCTGCGGTTTCTCCCGCCCGAGGGTTGGCGAACACCCTCCGCGCAGTGGGTGATTTTGCACCAAGGGTTTCAACCGCCCACAGACTGGCGGCCCTATGACGGAGCGCCGAGTTTTCCTGCCGGCTGGACCTGGTGGGAAGAAAACGGCACAGCGTGGCACACGTTCTTTCGGGACCGTGCTCCTGCCCCCACCCGGGCAATGGGCAACTGGTTTTCTCTCGCAGCCCTCGGGCTCTTTTCGATTATCGTCTCCCCGTTTGCCCTCGTGGGCGCATGGATTTTCGCCGGCGGCACGGTGGGCGCCCTCCTGCTGATCACCGGTATTCGGGGAGTCGTGCGTACCTACCGGCGTGCGGCGTCAGGTCCCTCAGACCCCTACGACATTGTGCGTGAGTGGGCGGCGGGGCGCCGAGAAGCTTTTTTTGATCGAGAGCTCAGCCTGCTCGGCAACGACGCAGGGGATAAAGAACGTGAGCAGTTGGTGGCGTCTACGTATGCTGCGTGGTGGGACGGAAGCTCTTCAACCTCAACGAATTAGTCACCACAAAGACCGACGACAGGGCCATAGCGAGCCCTGCAATCAACGGGTTTAGAACCCCAGCGACGGCCAGCGGAATCGCTGCCACGTTGTAGGCGAAAGCCCAAAACAAGTTGGCTTGGATCGTGCGCAGTGTTCGCTTTGCCAGACGAACCCCATCGGCAATCGCCAGGACATCGCCCCTCACGATCGTGATGTCTCCAGCGGTCATGGCGGCGTCGCTGCCGCTTCCCATCGCAATACCCAGGTTTGCGCTGGCGAGACCCGGCGCATCGTTGATGCCATCGCCCACCATCGCTACGTTCCTACCTTCGCTCTGAAGCTCCGTAATGAGAGTTGCTTTGCCCTCGGGCGTCATCGAGCTGTAGACACGGGTGATACCGACCGCCTCCGCTACAGCGCGAGCAACCACCTCGTGATCACCACTGGCCATGACCGGCTCAAGGCCGAGCGCTCTCAAGTCCGTGACAGCCTGGGCGCTGGTCTCGCGAACAGAGTCTGCCAAGGCAATCGCGCCCAGCGCCAAGCCCTCGCGGGCAATGACGATGACGCTCGCCCCGGTGTCTCGCAGAGTAGAAACAGCGTCGTGGAGGTCCTCGTCACACACAACATCGCGGCTGGTGAGCCACTCCAGCGTCCCCGCCATCACCGAATCACCCGCGAGCTTTGCCTCGACACCACGGCCCACGACAGCGGTGAAATCTGTCACCGTCTGGATGTCTGCTCCCTGCGCTCTCGCGTGAGTAACGATGGCGCGGCCAATTGGGTGCTCTGATCCGTACTCCAACGAGAGCGCCACATCCCAGAGAGCGGCTTCCTCGACACCTCGGGCAAGCGCCAGCGAACTTACCTGCATCACGCCTGTGGTGAGAGTGCCCGTCTTGTCGAGAACGATGGTGTCAAGATTGCGGCTTGTCTCCAGCACTTCTGGTCCGCGGATCAGCAGTCCTAGCTGTGCCCCGCGCCCCGTTCCCACTAACAAAGCGGTGGGGGTCGCGAGTCCCAACGCACACGGGCACGCGATGATCAGCGTCGCAACAGCCGCCTGGAAGGCAAAGTCTGGCGTCGCGCCCCCGAACAACCAGCCAAGAAGCGTGAGGACAGCAATCACGATGACGATCGGCACAAAGACGGCAGATACGCGGTCGGCCAATCGCTGGCTTGCTGATTTACCGGCCTGTGCTGACTCGACCAGAGAAGCCATGCGAGCAAGCTCCGTGTCTGCTCCGACTCGTGTGGCTTCCATGCGCAGGAGCCCCTGGAGGTTGATGGTTCCTCCCCACACGCCATCGCCGGGACCAACGTCGCGCGGAACGGACTCTCCCGTCATCATCGACGTGTCTATCGAGCCATCGCCCTCCTGGATGCGTCCGTCAGTGGGGATTCGCTCGCCCGGTCGGACCACCAAAATGTCGCCCACTCGCACCAGTGCGATGGGCACGACTTTCTCAACACCATCGCGAACCACGGTGGCCTCCACCGCACCGGACTCCAACAGAGCCCTCAACGCTGCTCCCGCATCGCGCTTTGCCCGGTGCTCGAGATAGCGGCCCATCAACATGAAGGTGGTGACGGCAGCCGCCACTTCCATATAGATCTCGTGGCCGGCCTGGTCGGGTGACCCAAAAAGCGTCAGGCTCATGGTCATACCCAGTCGCCCCGCACCGCCGAAAAACAATGCATAGAGAGACCATCCGGCAGCCGCCAGAACACCCAACGAAATCAGGGTGTCCATCGTGACGACGCCGTGGCGCAGATTGACCGCAGCCGCTCGATGGAAGGGCCAGGCGCCCCAGGTAGCAATAGGCAGGGCCAGTGCACTGACCACCCACTGCCACCCAATGAACTGGAGTGCAGGAATCATCGACAGCACCATGAGGGGCAAGCTCACCACCGCGGAGACGATCAGTCGAGTCATCAAGGGGGATCGGCCCTCTGCCGCCACCTCGCCGTCTGTATGCGGGTGAGCGTGGTAGCCCGCGCTTTCCACGACCTGAATGAAGGCCTGTTCATCAACGGCGTCCGCCATGATCGTGGCACGCTCAGTCGCGTAATTCACGGTCGCTTCGGCGCCCTCTACTTTGTTGAGAGCCTTCTCAATGCGATTCGCGCAGGACGCACACGTCATACCCTCAATATCGAGCTGGATGACCTGGCTCACGCCGTCTGGACCTCGCCGACCATCTCGTATCCAGCCTCGTCAATAGCCGCCCGCAGTGATTCCGCGCTCGGCGCCGCAGGGGCAGTAAATGACACTGCGGAGGTCCCCTCCGGCTCCAGCGAGACGCTCACATCGGCAACGTTATCGAGGAGGGAGACTTCTTTCACGACAGCGTTAACACAGTGGTTACAGGTCATGCCCTCGACCTGAACGAAATAATCCGTCACATCGCCTCCTTATCTCTGTGCCCCACGGTATCGATAGTGGACAGGTATCCGCTGAATCCAGGAATCTTTGCCACCATAGGGTCATGACGCTCACTGCCCCTCGCTCCGCGGCCCGCACACCCGAGCTCACAACCAACCTTCCGCGGTGGAGGGGCCTGGTCTCTCCGGGATCGCTTAGCCAGGAGCATTTCTCGCCAAGGAACCACGAGACCATCGCCACCCTGCCGGCCTGCACCCCAGAGGACGTCGGCGCTGCTTTCGAGCAGGCGCGCACAGCCCAGCATGCGTGGAGCAAAACTCCGCTGAAAGAGCGCGCTGCCATCGTGTCTCGTTTTCACGACGCCGTGCTGGCTCACCACGAACTACTGCTCGATGTGGTTCAGCACGAAACGGGCAAATCCCGATCGAGTGCCTTTGATGAAGTCGCCGATATTGGCCTCACAGCGCAGTACTACGCCAAAAGCGCCCGGCGCCACTTGAAACCTGCCAAGCGCCAGGGAGCTTTCCCGCTGCTCACTCGCACCCGGGAGTACTACTGGCCCAAAGGCGTGGTCGGCATGATCACGCCCTGGAACTACCCGCTGACACTTCCCATCACTGACGCACTGCCCGCTCTGCTGGCCGGGAATGCCATCGTGCTGAAACCCGATGCACAAACCCCGTTAAGCTCTCTCGCTGCCATCGACTTGCTGTACCAGGCAGGACTCCCCCGTGGGCTCTTCCAGGTGGTGCTTGGAGATGGGCCCACCGTGGGTGGGGCCATCATCGACAACGCTGACTTCGTGATGTTCACCGGGTCCACCGCTACCGGCAAAAAAGTCGCCCAGGCGTGTGGCGAGCGCCTCATTGGTTTCTCGGCGGAGCTCGGTGGGAAAAACCCGATGATCGTCCTCGATGACGCGCCCTTTGACCGCGCACTGCAGGGGACAATCCCGGCGAGCTTCTCGAACTCGGGCCAGCTCTGCATGGCTATTGAGCGCCTGTATGTTCACGACGCGATTTACGATCGGTTTGTTCCCGCGTTGACCGAGCTGGTTTCCGGACTGCGTCTTGGCAGCGATCTTGATTACTCTTCGGACATTGGTTCACTGATTTCCCAGGAGCAGCTCAACAAAGTGACCAGCCACGTCAACGATGCGGTTGCTCGCGGTGCGACAGTCCTCACCGGTGGATCCGCACGACCCGACATTGCACCGTTCGCCTTTGAGCCCACCCTGCTCGAGAACGTCAGTGAAGACATGGAGCTCTGTCGAGGGGAAACCTTTGGTCCCGTGGTCGCGATTTATCGCTTTCACAGTGACGACGAAGCCATCGCTCTCGCCAATGACACACGATATGGCCTCAATGCGAGCGTCTGGGGAAGCCCCCGCCGAGCAGAAAAGATCGCCCGCGCGATTGAAGCGGGCAGCGTTAACGTCAACGAGGGTTTCACGGCGTCGTGGGCCTCCACGGACGCACCCATGGGCGGGTTCAAAGAATCCGGGGTGGGTCGACGTCACGGTCGCGAAGGAATTGTGAAATACACGAATGTCCAAACAGTAGCGACGCAACGCGGAATGAAGGTTGCCGCCCCCAAGGGCATGAGCCCAGAGAAATTCGCGCAAACCCTCATCCGAGGGCTTCGGCTAATGAAAAAACTTCCCGGTCGGGGCTAACCGACCGGAGACTCTCCGAATAATGTTCTTGTCCTGTGCGCGAGAGGGGACTTGAACCCCTACGCCCTTGCGGGCACTGGCACCTGAAGCCAGCGCGTCTACCAATTCCGCCACCCGCGCAATGATGGTTTCCCATCAACCTGCCGAGGTTACCACAGGCCCATCCCCCACCCGGGGCCCGGTTCAGACAGGGCTGGCGCCATCCCGGATACCATCGCGGGAGGGGAGGATTCCCCAAAGAGGGGCACATGGGTTTTCTGGACAACTTCGAACGAAGTGTTGAGCGCATCGTCGGTGGCAGCTTTGCCAAAGCGTTTGCCAGCGGTGTCCACCCCACCGAAATCGTTGCCTCGCTCAAGCGCGAAATTGATGCCAGCACAAAAGTATTTTCGCGAACCCGTGCACTTTCCCCCCACCATTACGACATCGGCTTGTCTCCCGCTGATCACGAGCTCCTCACCCGCTTAGGGCCTGGCCTCGTCGAGGAAATCCGCCAAGCGTTGAGCGAATACGCGTCCCTGCGTGGATATTCCTTCTCCGAGACCGTGGCCATCGATTTTCATACTTCGGCAGATCTTTCCGAAGGAATTTTTGACATTCGGAGCGAAAAACCCGGGCCTGTCGTCTGGGTTCCCACACTCAGCTGGGATGGCACCCGCTACCCCGTTGTGGCGCGATCAACGGTTCTGGGGCGGGGTACCAGCGCGCATATCCATGTTGTTGCTCCCGGGGTATCTCGCCATCACTGTGAAATCCGATGGAACGGCAAGCGCGCAGAGGTCGTCGACCTCGGCGCAACCAATGGAACCACCCTGGATGGGAAACCCGTCTCCCGGGCTGCCCTGCCGGATGCCTGCACCCTCGGCTTGGGCCAGGCGCGTATCCTGTTTGAGGTGGTGCCCCAGTCCGCAGAGGCCTACCACGCCCTCACTACACCCCACCCCCCACCTGCACAGGAGACGCCATGAGTGAACTCACCCTCTTTGTGCTGCAACTGGGCTTTCTCGGCCTCCTGTGGGCGTTCGTTTTTTCCATCGTTTATGCCTTACGAACCGACCTTTTCGGTCCTGCGCGGATGCGCTCGGAGGAAGTAAGCTCCCCAGAACCAGCTCCTAACCCTGTCTCCCCGTCACCTACTGTTCCCAGCGGTATCGCCTCGACCCTGTTGGTCACTTCCGGCCCGAAGGAGGGCTTGGCGCTGGAGCTTTTGCCAGAAGAACAGTTCACCATTGGCCGCTCCAGCGACTCCACCCTGGTCATTCGAGATGACAACACCTCCACGCATCACGCCCGTCTCATGCTGTGGAATGACCAATGGATGGTCCAAGACTTGGATTCCACCAATGGCACGTTTGTTGACGGCAAGCGCGTCAGCATCCCCACTCCGGTGCCGCTGAACACCCCGGTGACCATTGGCACCAGCTCTTTTGAACTGCGTCGGTGAGGCTTGTGGCCACTGACACGATCCTGAGCGCGGCCTCCTCCCATATTGGGAAGGTCCGAGCAAGCAACCAGGATTCTGGTTCGGTTGGGCGCCATCTCTACGTTGTCGCCGATGGCATGGGTGGCCACGCCGGCGGCGATGTGGCCAGTGCCATCGCCGTACAGCACCTCTACGGGCTTGATCACCCGTATGACTCCGTCGAGGCTGCTCGCGAGGAACTCTTCCGCAGCATCCTCAGCGCCGGTGAGGAACTCACGCAAGCCGTGGTGGAACACCCGGAGTTGACCGGCATGGGCACCACGGTGAGCGCAATGATCCGCGTGAAATCCTCCATGGTGATTGGCCACATCGGTGACTCCCGCATTTACCGGCTTCGAGAGGGAGTGCTGGAGCAGATCACGGCGGATCACACGTTTGTTCAGCGTCTCGTCGACAGCGGGCGCATTACGGCCGAGGAGGCCGCCGTGCACCCCCGCCGCTCCGTGCTCATGAGGGTACTGGGTGATGTTGACGCCGACCCCGACGTTGACACCCACGTGATTGATACCCAACCTGGTGACAAATGGTTGCTGTGCTCCGATGGGCTCAGCGGCTATGTCTCAGAACGGGACATCGCCGAGACCCTGCTCACGGTCGATGACCCCGAGCTGGCCTGTCACAAGCTGATCACGCAGAGCCTCTCCGAGGGGGCTCCCGATAACGTCACCGTCGTTATTGTCCGGGTCGACGAGGAACGCGACACCTCCCCACCCTCGGAACCGCGCATGGTGGGGTCGGCGGCTGGCCCGATGACGTATGAGTCCGGACCGATCGCTCGCAAACCCGCACTACCGGCCATGTTGCTGCATCCGCTTCGGGCGTTACCTCCCGCCGACGAACACTTCGAGCCCGAGGCCGACTACCTCGAGGAGCTGATCCGTGAGGACCGCAGGCGTCTGATTCGACGTCGAATCACCTGGTCCCTGTCGGTACTGGTCATTGCCGGTGCGATTGTTGGCGCAGGTTTTGGGGCTTATCAATGGACGCAAACGCGCTACTTCGTCGGGGAAAACGACGGTGTAGTGGCGATCTTCCGCGGGGTTCCCGAAAACGTGGGCCCCTTTGAGCTGTCCTCCCTCTATGAGGAAAGCAGCATCAAGATTGACGACCTCCTGGTGTTTGAGCAGGAGCGCCTCGAAGCAGCGATTCCCGCAGAGTCACTCGAGGACGCCAGGGACATCCTGGATCGGTTGAGGAAATAGTCGTGGCTAGCGCTGATCCAACTCTCCCCCCGGTGTCCCCGGTGACCGGGCGTGTGGTGTTGCGCGTCCGGATGCCACAAAGGCTTCGGAACATCGAGTTGGCGCTTCTGTTGGTGGCCCTCGGTTTGAGCGCCCTGGCCTTGGCTTTGGTTCAGTGGGGAGCGCTAGGGGAGTTGGACTGGAGTTTGCTGACCTATGCCGCGGGTCTAGCGGGGTTGACCCTGGGGGTGCACTTGGCCCTTCGGCTGGTTGCCCGCGATGCTGACCCTTTTATTGTCCCGATTGCGACCATGCTGAACGGCCTGGGTATCACCATGATTCACCGGTTGGATTTGGCAGCCGGGGCAACCGGGTGGCAGGCAGCCGGTGTGCGACAAATGGCGTGGACCGCGGTTGCTCTCGTCATCGCCATTGGCGTTCTTTTGCTGGTGCGCAACTATCGGGTACTGCTGCGCTATCGCTACTTGGCCATGCTGGCGGGCATCGTTTTGTTAACGATGCCTCTATGGCCAGGGGTCGGGCGAACCGTGAACGGCGCCACACTGTGGGTGAATTTTGGTGGCACAGCCTTCCAACCCGGAGAAATTGCCAAAATCGCATTAGCTATCTTTTTTGCCGGCTACCTCATGACCGCCCGCGAAAGCCTGAGTCATCTGGGCAACACTTTCCTGGGTATCCGCTGGCCTCGGGTCAGGGATTTAGGCCCCCTCCTGGTGATCTGGGTCATCGCCATGGCGGTGTTGGTCTTCCAGCGTGACCTCGGCACCTCGCTACTGTATTTCGGGCTCTTCCTGGCGATGCTCTACATCGCCACCAACAGAGTTCTCTGGATTGGTCTTGGTGGCGGGCTTTTCATCGTGGGAGCAGCCCTCGCTGGAAGCCAGATCAGTTACGTGCAAGGCAGGCTGATGGGGTGGCTTGACTCGTTCAACCCGGAGATTTACAACGCCGTCGGGGGTTCCTATCAACTCGTCCAAGGCATGTTTGGTTTTGCTGAAGGCGGGTTCATTGGAAAAGGCCTCGGGCAGGGCCAACCCTCTTTTGTTCCGCTGGCGAACTCTGACTACATCGTCGCAGCCCTGGGCGAAGAGCTTGGCATCATCGGTATTTTTGCCGTTCTTGCCCTGTACCTTCTGTTGGTCTCGCGAGGACTGCGGGTGGGGTTCATGGGCACCGATGATTTCGGACGCCTCTTATCCGCAGGCCTCGGTTTTGTGCTGGCCCTGCAGGTATTCGTGGTGATCGGCGGGATTACCCGGCTCATTCCCGTTACCGGTCTCACGACGCCCTTCCTGGCGGCCGGTGGCTCGTCCTTGGTCGCCAACTGGATCATTGTCGCCCTGATTTTGAGGCTGAGCGATGATGCCCGGGCGTCCGTGCGTCAAGACGCGGGGGTGAATGCATGATCACCCCCCTTCGCAAAGTCGGCATCGCGATCGCCCTACTGTTTGGCCTACTGTTTGCCTCCAGCAGCTACCTTCAAGTCATTGCCGCAGAGGACATCGCCGACGATGACCGCAATATGCGCAAACTCTACGAAAGCTTCTCCGCCGAACGAGGCCAGATTCTCGCCGGGGGGATTCCGATTGCGGAATCCTTGCCCGTCGATAATCAGTTCTCTTTTCTTCGCACCTACCCCTACGCAGAGCTCTACGCACCGGTAGTCGGCTATTACACGCTGACCCAGGGCAATGCGGGAATTGAAAGTGCGCTCAATCCTCTGCTCACCGGCCGCGCGGATTCGCAAGTGATCGAGCAGTTGCGAGCACTCGTAACCGGCAGCACTCCACAGGGTGCCAGCGTCATGTTGAGCCTCGACCCCGAAATTCAACAGTTGGCCTGGGATGCCCTCGGAGACAACAAAGGCTCGGTCGTCGTCATGGAACCGCAAACCGGTCGGATCCTGGCGATGGTGTCCAAACCCTCCTATGACCCCAACCTCCTCGCAGCGCACTCTTCCTCCGCGGTGCTGGAGTCGTATCTCGAGCTGGCCGATAATCCCGACAACCCGCTAGCTAACCGGGCGATCGCCGGCGACCTCTATTTCCCCGGCAGCGTCTTCAAAACCATCATGATGGCGGCGGCGCTGGAATCAGGTGACTTCACGGCGCAAAGCGAATTCGAAAACCCTCGCGAGCTAGCTTTACCGCTCAGCACCGCCGTCATAAAAAACTCGGGTTCGAGGCTTTGCGGTGGCGATGAGCTGGTCACTTTAGAAGATGCTTTCCGTCTGAGCTGCAATATTCCCTTTGCCGAACTGAGCCTCGAATTGGGCGAAGCAGCAATTGGCTCCATGGCGGAAGGTTTTGGCTTCGGGGCCACTTTGGAAATACCCCTGACCGTCACCCCCAGCGTTTTCCCGCGCGGACTCGACCAAGCACAACTGATGCTGAGCTCCTTTGGGCAATTTGATGTTCGGGTGACCCCTCTGCAAATCGCCATGGTCAGCAGCGCTGTTGCCAATGGCGGCACGTTGATGAAACCAAGCCTGGTCGACCAGGTGATTGCGCCAAATCTTCGGGTTGTCGATGAATTCGAGCCACAGATTTATTCCCGGCCGCTGAGTGCGGCGACCGCGCGCGAGCTCAACCGCATGATGGTCGACAATGTTCAACGCGGGGTTGCGGGGAATGCCGGTGTGGCGGGTTTGAGTGTGGCCGGGAAGACAGGAACCGCAGAAACTGGAATTGGCGAGGGTCGAACGTTTTGGTTCAGCGGTTTTGCTCCCGCAGAAAACCCCACCATCGCACTGGCCATCGCCGTGGAGGGAGACCGGTCCGAGGGAACCGGTAACGCTGTCGCAGCCCCCATCGCGAATACTATTTTTGCGGGGGTGATGTCGCGATGAGACCCACAGCAGGGCAGGTGTTTGGCTCTCGTTACGAGCTCGTTTCTCGCATCGCCATTGGTGGAATGGGCGAGGTTTGGAAAGCCAATGACGCTGTCATTGGTCGCACCGTCGCCATCAAAATCCTCAAAGACGAATACATGGGTGACCCGGGATTCCGGGAAAGGTTTCGCGCCGAAGCTCGGCACGCCGCACTGGTCAATCATGAGGGCATCGCCAACGTCTTCGACTACGGCGAGGAAGACGGTAGCGCCTACCTGGTGATGGAACTGGTTCCCGGGGAAGCCTTGAGCAGCGTTTTGGAGCGCGAAAAAATCCTGCCGGCGACCAAAGTCCTCAAATATGTCGCACAAACCGCGGCGGCTCTTCACGCCGCCCATCAGGCGGGCCTCGTCCACCGCGACATCAAGCCCGGCAACCTCCTGATTACGCCCGATGGCACGGTCAAAATCACCGACTTCGGCATTGCGCGACTCGCGGACCAGGTTCCCTTGACCGCCACCGGACAGGTGATGGGAACTGTTCAGTACCTTGCTCCCGAACAAGCCGGGGGGAAACCAGCCTCGCCGCTGACCGATGTGTACTCCCTCGGGATTGTCGCCTACGAAGCGCTTGCCGGCAAGCGCCCCTTCCGAGGCGAATCACAAGTCGCTATCGCTATGGCACAAATCAAGGAAGCGCCCCCAGCGCTTCCCTCGTCAATCCCCGAGGAAGTGCGCAAGCTCGTCATGTCCTGCATGGCGAAGAAACCTGAGGGCAGGCCGGCCTCTGCTGACGCGTTGTCACAGGCCGCCACTGCGCTGGCGAAGGGTGACATTGACGCAGGTCTCGCCCTTATTCCCGCGCCTCCTGCCTCGGAAGAACCCCTAGAGAAGAAAAAGTCTGCGGCCGAGACCCCCCGAGTCCGCGGGTTGACCGAACCTCGCGCGAAGCTGGGAAAAAAGTTTTGGGTATTCGGCGGTGTTGGGGCGGCCGTCGCCGTGGCCCTGATCGCCACCTCGCTCACGGTGTTACTTCAACCCGCCGGAGACGACATTGTGGAGGACCCCATCCTCCCGGTCATTGCCGAACCCTCGCCGGAAACCCCTCCCGCCACGCCCGCCCCAGCGGAGCCCGCACCGCTGGACGACCCTGTGGAAGTGGTCACCGTGGAGGTCACAGAGGCTGAGATTGTGGGAAAGACTCGCACCCAGGTGGAGGAGGCGCTGCTGGCTAAGGGCCTGCGCCTAGACGCCATCACGGGAAACATTGCCCCGGCACAAGACCGAGTCGGAACGGCCTATCGCGTGAATCCACAGGGCGTCGTCGCAAGTGACACCCTCATTGCGGTCTATTTTTATGCAGCTATTCCGCAACCGCCCAAACCGCGGTCGATGACGGTGATTCCCGCCACGGGTCCTTACGCGCCGGGCGATGAACTTCTGTTGGAATGGCCGGGTTACGCCCAGTGCCCGTCGGGTTTTGATTTGCGAAGCTACACCCTGCAAATTGTGGGCGGCGAAATCCTTGACGCTGACGGGGCGACCGTGTTGGAGCCAGAACAAACCGGCGTAAATGTTCGCCTCGGTGAGGGGGAGTCCTTAACCGCGACTTATCTGGTGGATTGCGGGGGTCTTCCCTCCCCTCTGGCTACCGACACCGTCGTCCCCATCACCACCGCCGAGCCCGAAATTGACGACGACCCGCCCGTAGAATAGCGAGAGCGCGTGCGTCTCCCTCGTTGAAGGAATTGTGTGACTGATAAAGCCCCAGGTCCCTGGACTTCCCGCCTCCTCGGAGGCCGGTACGAGGTCCGGGAACTCATTGGGCGTGGCGGCATGGCCGACGTCTACCTGGGCGTTGATGCCCGGCTCGGGCGCCAGGTCGCCATCAAAGTCTTGAAATCGAGCCTTGCCTCCGACCCAACCTTCCGAAACCGTTTCCGCTTGGAAGCGATGGCCGCCTCCAAAATGTCTCACCCGTCCATCGTCCGCGTCTTCGACGCCGGTGACGAAATGAACGGTCCGAACGATGGTGGTCCGGCAGGCAGTACCACCCCCTACATCGTGATGGAGCATGTGGAGGGTCACCTGCTCAGCGAACTCATGAAGAAGGGGAGGCTTGAGGAGCGTCACGTGCTGAAAGTCGCCGACGGCGTTCTCACCGCCCTCGAGGTTTCGCACCGCGCCGGGATCGTCCACCGGGATATCAAACCGGCCAATGTCATGGTGACCGAGGACGGCAGCATCAAGGTGATGGATTTTGGTATCGCGCGCGCGGTTACCGACACCACAGCCAATCTCGCGCAGACGACCTCAATCTTGGGGACCGCGCTCTATATCTCTCCCGAACAGGCCCGGGGAGACGAACCAGATACCCGGACGGACCTCTACTCGCTCGGTGTGGTCATGTATGAACTGTTGGCGGGCGCTCCGCCCTTTAGCGCAGACTCGCCGGTGGCTGTCGCCTACAAGCACATCAGCGAAGAGCTTCGCCCACTGCGAGACGTCAACCCTGCGGTATCTGAAGATGTGGCCAGGGTCGTGGAAACCGCAATGCGCAAAGACCTCGCGGACCGTTTCCCCACTGCCCAATCATTCCGCGGCGCCATCGAAGACATCGCCCAGGGCCGGGAATTAAGGCTCCCCACAACGAAGGAACATGCGCAAGTCGCCCCAGCGTTCACCGGGAGCGTGCCGGTCGCGAACATAGAACCAGAACACCGTGCTCCCGTCGAAGGTTTTGAGATCTTCGAGTCACGAGGAATCAAATCGCAGACCATTCCCACTCTGGCAGTCTCAGCATTCAGCGTGCTGGCCGTTCTGTTGGTCGTGGGAATCGTGCTGTGGGTGTTCACCCTCAACCCAGCGACGACAACGACAGCGGCAGCCCCGCAAGTCCCAGACCTCACCAGCCAGACCGAGGCGGTTGCCGCAGCGACAATCACCGCTCTCGAGCTCAACCCGGTCATCGAGTATGAAACCAGCGACACTGTTCCCGAGGGAACCGTGATTCGCACGGTCCCCTCCGGGGGAATCCGGACAGCCAAGGGAGAGCCGGTGCGGGTCATCGTCTCGAGCGGGATCGCAACTTTCAAAATGCCGGACATTCGCAATGTTGATATTGCCGACGCTCGCACAAGCCTCGAGGAACTGGGGCTGGTGGTCGAATCCGTGGTCGAAACGTATTCCCCGAGCCTGGCAGAAGGAACTGTCATGGCCTCAACTCCCGAACCGGACTCCCCGCTGCGGCCTGGTGACACGGTGACCCTGACGGTGTCCAACGGTCTTGTCTTAGTGCCCAACGTTGTCGGCCTGACCGTCGGTGAAGCTAACCCCTTCCTCACCGGGCCCTCGATGCAGCTCGCCGTGAAACTGGAGATTGCGACCGACTGCTTTGGCCAGACCGTTAAGTCCCAGTCACTGGCACCGGGCGACCACCCGCAACGCTCAGAAATTACCCTGGTCTACTGCGGCCTCGTTCAAAACCAGGAGCCGGCGCCTGTCGGCTAGCCCTGGGTAATTCGGGGGCTGAGCCCGCGGGCTGCCTCTGCCGCACCGGCGATTCCAGTGATCTCCAACCAGTTCGCGATCATGGTGTAACCACCCTCGGTCAACACCGATTCCGGGTGAAATTGCACGCCATACACCGCGGCGCTCGCGTGGTTAAGCCCCATGATGACCCCGCCGTCGGTGCGCGCGGTAACCACGAGTTCTTCGGGGACCGTCTCGTCGACGACCGCCAGGCTGTGATATCTCGTGGCCTGGAAAGTCGGTGTGACTCCGGTAAACAAAGCGCTGTCATCGTGGTGGACCAAGGACGCCTTGCCGTGCATGAGCTCTTCAGCGTGGGTCACCGTTGCGCCAAACGCCTCCGCGATCGCCTGATGGCCCAGACAGACCCCCAAGAGCGGGATGTCCGCTGCGATAGCAGCTTTCACGATGGGTACGGAGATGCCAGCATCCCCGGGATTTCCGGGTCCTGGCGAGACCAGAATGCCGTCATAGTCGGCTATTTTTTCTGCCAGATCGTGCACTTCCCATTCGTCGTTACGAATGACGTCTGTGGTCGCGCCGAGCTGCTGAAGATACCCATTTAGGGTGTACACAAAGCTGTCGTAGTTGTCGACGACAAGAATATGCGTCATATATTCGCCACCCTTCGCAGCACAAGAAATCACAGCCTACCAATCGGTTCCCGAGGGACACCGGGCGGGCCCTTCTGATCGCGGGTTAGACTGTTGCCCATGGCTAAGCGACCTAAAGACCCCGCCTCCACGACCAACGCCCTCCCCGAGGGCAACGACAACCCGGCGTGGTTCAAACCCGTCATGTTTGGTCTGATGCTGGTGGGTCTCGCCTGGATTCTGACCTACTACGTTTCCAGCACCCAGTTGCCGATTGCCTCCATTGGTGCGTGGAACATCACCGTCGGTTTTGGCATCATGTTTCTGGGTTTCCTGATGACCACCCGGTGGAAATAAGCACTTTCTGGTGATTACACCGCTGTAATTCTCCCCACAGGGGAAAACCTGTGGATAACTGCGCTAGAAGAGGAATCGCAGAGCGGTGAGGGCCACCAACCCGGCTCCTAGCGCCGTGACCAGTCCGACTTGCAGCGCTTTCTGTTCGGCTCGCCTGGTTGCGACCATGATTCCGGCAACCGCTGCACCCGTAATCAGCCCGCCGATGTGGGCTTGCCACGAGATTCCCGGCACCACAAACCCCATCACCAGGTTCAGGGCCAGAACAATCAACAGCTGAACATTGGCTCCGCCAAAAGAGCGCTGAATAACAAACAACGCCCCGAAGAGACCAAATATTGCGCCGGATGCCCCGACAACAGCGACCGCGGGCGCGAGCCACAACACTGCTACTGAGCCGCCAAACCCCGCCAACAGGAATAGTGCTACGAACCGGCCGTGGCCCACCAAGCGCTCCACGAGGGTCCCCAGAACGTAGAGAGAAAAACCGTTGAACAAGATGTGAAAAAGCGACGCGGTGGAGTGAACGAATACCGTGGTCACCATCCGCCACGGCTCGATCGCAGTCAAGGGTGGCCAGTACAGCAGCCACTCTGTCACGGCACCGCCGGTCAGCCACTGTGCGGCAAAGACAACTCCCAGAATCCCTAAGAATGCATAGGTTGCGCGCGGGCTACCCGAGGCCCGACGCGGTCGAACGAGCCTCGCGGGACGGGCCTGGCGAACACCGGCACAGTCCGGACAGTGAGCGCCCACCGCGGCAGGGACCTGACATTCACCACAAATGGTGTTGCCGCATCGTTGACACAGCGCAAAGCTTTCCCTGGAGGGATGCCGGTAGCACGTGTCACTGCTGGGGGCAGAACTCACGAGGCAGCAGCGACGCTCACACTCTTGAGAACGACATCCTCGTGAGGCTTGTCGGAACCATCAGTACTCACGCCCTCAATGGCGCGGACTACCGCTTCTGAGGCTTCGTCCAGAACGGCACCAAAAATCGTGTGAGCTCCCTGCAGCCAGGTGGTTGCCCCCGTGGTGATGAAGAACTGGCTTCCATTTGTTCCCTGTCCACCGCGGGTTCCGGCGTTAGCCATTGCCAAAACGAAGGGCTTAGTGAAATCGAGCTCAGGGTGAATCTCGTCGTTGAACTGGTACCCCGGTCCCCCCATACCCGTGCCGGTCGGGTCTCCACCCTGAATCATGAAACCCGGAATGATGCGGTGAAAGATGACGTCACTATACAGCGGCCCCTCGCCTGCGGCCCCCGTCGTGGGGTTGACCCATTCGAGCTCGCCTGTAGCGAGACCGACGAAGTTTTCTACAGTTTTCGGCGCGTGGTTGCCATAAAGGCCCACAACGATGTCTCCGTGGTTGGTGTGCAAGGTGGCGGTGTGTGTATGAATGCTCATGCCTCTATTCTGCCAGGCACCACTGAGAGGCACCCTCACCACAGGTGTCCAGGAATTATTTGCCAAAGTCTGGGAGAATAGAGCCTTCACCAGGAGGATCCATGGAACTCGATCGCAAGACCCGTAAAGAGCTCGCTCGGCTGGCTCGTGAGGCACAAGGCCTCTGGTCGGAGCAGCGTGACGTCCTTTCTCACGCCAAAGATGTTGCTCGTCACGCGTCCAAAAGTGCCAGCGATGCTGCCAAACGCGAGGTGTTGCCTCTGGCGCATGACACCTACCGCGACACCATCCAACCCGCACTCGGCAGGCTGCCGTGGGCTACTGCAGCAAAGGTCCCCATGAAGAAATCCCGCAACCCGTTTGTGTTCGTCTTGATGGCCGTTGGCACGCTGGCGTTAGCGGTCGTGGGCTACGCAGCATGGCAGACGCTGCGCGCCGACGATGACTTGTGGGTCGAAGAGGGCGAGTAGCCCCTACATTCCTTTGGGCTTGAGGTAGCGCTGCGCTATCGCGCTCAGGAAGTCGAACAGCAGCGCGAGAATCGCAACCAGAACCGCTCCAATCAGAATGGCTGGGTTCCTATCGAGCTTGAGGCCTGAGTTAATGGTCTCGCCAAGTCCGCCACCGCCCACCAGGAAGGCCAGCGCGGCCATACCGATATTGATGACGATGGCGGTTCGAATTCCCGCGATGATGACCGGGACAGCCAAGGGAAGCTCAATCTCAAAGAGCACCTGACGCTTCGTGTAGCCCATACCGCGACCCGCTTCAATCACCGCTTGGTCAACCTGCTCCAATCCCACAATCGTGTTCCTCAAGACGGGAAGCAGCGAAAACGTGGCCAGAGCGAGGATCACGGTGTTGATTCCGGCGCCGAGGAACGAGAAGAAAATCACGATCAACCCGTAGGCCGGAAGCGCCTGAGCGAGACCTAAAGTGTCGACCAAAATGTTTTTTAGCCGCGGCAGCCCGCGCCGGGTGACCGCGATGCCGATCGGAATAGCCACAACAATCACCAGTGCTGACGAGGCAAAACCCAACACAATCGTGTCGATGAGCTGACCCTGCAGCTTCTCTGGCGCCAAAATAGCCGCAGTGGTGTCGTCGATGTCGGAATACAGCCACACCGCAATTCCAATAATGGCCAACAAACCGGCAAAAACAGGCGTGACGATAACGTCAAGCCGCTCCGCCAGGGGGCTTTTTTGAATCCGCGAGGGTGTTGCAAGAGTCATGATGCGCTCTAGCTCCCGGAACCACTAATGATCATCGACGCCAAGCTCTCGATGCTGCAACACCCGAGATATTTACCGCCGCGGTCAACGACCACGGCCATACCCACGGACGACTGCAGCATCACTCCCAGCGCGTCTTGGAGAGTATCTTCCGGCTGCAAGTCGATGGTGATGGGCTTGCCACTCTTTTCGATGGGCTGCGTTGTCCGGTTGAGGGATGCCTCGCTGATCCAGCGAAGGGGTCGGTGGTCTTTATCCAGCAGCACCGCGGTCTTCTCTGGCGAACTTTCGAGCGCTTTGAGGGCCTCATCACGCATGACGGGCATCTCCAAGGCAGGAATGTCGTGGAGCTCAATGTCCCGGACCTTCTTGAGAGTCAACCCCTTCAAAATGGCACCTGAACCGAGGAAGTTCTCGACGAACTCATCTGCTGGATCCGACAGAATCGCCTCAGGCGTGTCGATCTGAGCAATCTCCGAGCCCTCGCGAAGGATCGCGATGCGGTTACCCATCTTGATGGCCTCATCAATATCGTGCGTCACAAAGACAATGGTCTTTTTGAGGTCTTGCTGCAAGCGCAGGAACTCGTTCTGTAAGCGGTCTCGCGTAATCGGGTCGATGGCGCCGAAAGGCTCGTCCATCAGGAGCACATCCGGGTCCGCTGCCAACGCGCGAGCCACACCCACGCGCTGGGCCTGTCCACCCGAGAGCTCTTTCGGGTAGCGGTCGCGATAAACCGCAGGATCCATCGATACCAGCTCGAGCATCTCGTCTACGCGACGAGAGGTTTCGGCTTTATCCCAGCCCAAAAGCTTGGGCACGGTAGCGATATTCTCCGCAATGGTGCGGTGTGGGAAAAGTCCAACCTGCTGGATCACGTAGCCGATCTTGCGTCGGAGGACGCTGGGGTCAATGTCGGTAACGTCTTCACCCTTGAGGTAAATGCGGCCTGCCGTCGGCTCAATCAAACGGTTGATCAGCCGCAGGGTGGTGCTCTTCCCACAACCCGATGGGCCAACAAGGACGAGGACTTCTCCCTCCTGCACATCCATGGTGAGGTTACCCACTGCGGGTGCCTCTGTCCCCGGGTATGCCTTGGACACGTTTTCTAGTCGAATTAGCGTTTCACTCATCGGATTCCTTTCGAAATGGTGGCGCGCTTGACCAACTGGAGAACGATGTCAATCACTAACGCGAGAATTAGGCACAGGATGGTTCCCGTCCAGATAGCTTCCAGGGAGTTGGGGAGTGGGATTCGAGCGAGGCCGCTCTTGATGAAGTCACCCAGGCCCCCTCCCGCCACCAGTGTGGCCAGTGCCGCGACGCCCACAATCAGCATCGCGGAAATTCTGATTCCGGTGATGATGACCGGCCAGGCGAGGGGCAGCTGCACCCGCAGCAAGACTTGGCTGGGAGTTAACCCCATTCCTTTTGCCGCTTCGAGAACGCTGTGATCAATGCCATCGAGCCCAGTGATGGTGTTCCGCAGAATCGGCAACAGCGAGTACATCAAAAGAGCAATAAACGAGGGGGCGAAGCCCAATCCCACGAGGGGGATGAAGATTGTGAATAGCGCGAGTGACGGGATCGTCAAGAAGACCGACGTGATCGCGAGTGAGAGCTCTTTGGCGAGAGGGTGCCGACGTGTGACCACTCCCAGAACGATGGCGATCAGGCTGGCAAAGCCCAACACCGTCACCACATAGACGGTGTGCTCGGCGAGACCGGTTTGAACCTGATCCCACCGGGTGGAGACAAAGGCCCACCAGGTTCCCAGAAATTCCATAGTTTTTACCTCGGTACGAAAATGCTGGGGACCCGAAGGTCCCCAGCATTTCCTATCGAACTAGCCGGAAATAAGGCCTTCCTCAACGAGGTATTCGCTGGCCACTGCCACAGGTTCTTCACCCTCGGCAGAAACCTTTGCGTTCAGGCCCGCCATGCGGATTTCGTCCAACGGTGCAAGAACGTCTCCGATGATTCCATCGAAGGCTTCAGGAGCCTCGTTGTACTTGTCCTCACGGATTGTCCCGGACACGTTGTAAAGGATGTTTACGCCTGGATCTTCAACCAACGTGAGGTTGAGAGCAGGGATACGACCATCCGTGGTGAATACCTCACCGAAGTCGCAGTTGTTTGCTGCAGTCTCGGTGTAGATGATTCCCGTGTCGAGGATCAGCTGTTGGTCAACAGGCAAGGTAATTCCTGTTGCTTCTTCGGTCAGAATCAGACCGTCGGGACGCGACGGGAACTCAGACTCCATGCACACCACGGCATCTGGGTTGTCGCGGACGTACTCCATCATGGTCTGGAGGCTGAAAGCACCACCGTTGGCTTCGGTGACCTCAGGTGACGAGGTGAAACCGTAGGTGTTGTTGAAGGGCGAGCGGGAAACCCACACAATGCCGTTCTTTTCCAGGTCCATTTCACGAACGCCAGAGGTCAGTTCTTCAGGGTCGAAGCTGGGCTGCTCCTGACCAAGGTGAACAGTCCACCCGGTGCCGTTGTACTCCATGTAAATGTCAATCTCGCCAGACTCCAAAGCAGCGCGGGCGATATTTGTTCCACCCAGGTTCACCTTGTTGTCTACGGTCGCGCCGGCCTCTTCAAACGCCAGCACCATCATTTCGCCGAGAATCAACTGCTCGTCAAAATCTTTCGAACCCACTGCAACATTAATGCCAGAAAGGTCGTAGTCGGAAAGCGAGCCCGATCCGCCGCTGTTGCCAGCGCCATCGGCCGCGCAACCTGCGAGAGCCAGTAGTGCGGTTGCCCCGGTGAGGGCAACGATGTTTTTCATCGATTTCTTCATTGGTTCGGTATTCCTCCATCTAGTTTCGATTCCTCCAAGTTAGGCAACCTGCCCCGCGATAGCGAATACGGTTGTCGATATATCAACTCCGGTAGAGTGGGGCAATGGCTCGTCACAGCTCCGGTTTGGTCCGAGATCTCGAGGTCCTCGAGCTTCTGGGGACGGATGCTGCCTGGCAAGGCGGGGGCATGGGAGTCCAAGAAATTGCGTCGCGATTAGCCCGCGATAAAGGCCAGGTTTCACGCGTATGCCACACGCTGGCCTCGACAGGCCTCATCAACCGCGATCGGCTAACCCGGAAGTATCGCCTCGGCCACCACTTATACGCCTTGGCCATGCGGACTCAAGAAGCACATCTCGCCACCCTCGCGCGGCCGGCGCTGCTCGAACTCATGGCCAGTGCCGAGGAGTCGGCCCACCTCACGGTGCTTCGGGGCGGCGAAATCATGACCGTTCACACCGAACTCGCACAGGATCCCGAGCGGGATGACAGGTTCGACGGAATCTCCTTGCCCGCGCTGAAGACGGCCTCCGGGCGGGCGATCTTGGCCACGTTTACTCCAGACGAGATCGCCGCATGGTGGGAGGAACACGGTGAGTTGAGAATGGACTACCCCGCGCACCCTGAAACTTCGCCCATTCAGCTCACGGAGGTTCGGCGTCTGCGTAAAAAGCCCAACTCGCTCAACTCGCTTGCCGCACTGCAGAAGGCGCTCAAAACCGCGCAGAAAGCCGGATTTGCGATCTCCGATGGTGATCTCACCGAAAACATCATCGATGCTGCCGCCCCCGTGAGAAATGCCTTTGGCATTGTGGTCGGCGCAATTTCCGTGGGAGCACGCAAAAACCGAATTAGGGACGGCAACATCGCCTTAGGTCAGCTGGTATTCGAATCTGCCCGCGCGCTCTCAGCCCGCCTGGGGTGGAGTGGGTCGTAGGCTAATAAGGTGACGGTTTCACAGCGTGCCATCCTTGCTCCTCTTCTGGGGCTAGCGCTCGGCTGGTCGCTCTTCATGTTCGCGGCGTGGTCAAACCTTTTCATTCAACCCGTCTTCGATGCTTCCGGATTCGTGAGCGACGGCCCGTCCATCCGTCCCTCCACCTACCTTTACTTGCTGGGTATTGCGTTGTTCTCCCTGGGGGCGTTTATCGGCCTCTCGCTTGCTCGAACTGAGCGAGCACGATCAGAGTCAGAGGACCCGCTAACCCTCGCTGCCTACCGGTTGGGCACACTCTCCGTCATCATCGCCCTGGCAGGGGGAGCCGTTTTTGCCATCGGCAACTTTCTTACCGCGCTGGGGAGTCGTGCGGAGGAATCCTTGGCCGCCCGAATCGGCGGGGTGTACCTCCCGATTGTGTTAGCCGCGGCCCTCGTGGTCACCCTCCTGCTGGTCTCGTTCGTGCGCCGAAGTCCCGAACCTGATGACCCGGCGGCCGAGGATGACAGCCGCACACTCCGACAAAAAGCTTTGGGGTGGGGTTACGCCCTGCCCATCCTCGCGGCAGCCATCGCCATCATTTTTGGGCTAATTGTCTACGACATCACCGGAACGTCGCTCGAGGGTTGGGTGTGGGTAATAATCCAAGTAATTATTGCCTCAGGCATCATTTTGGGAACCCGGTACGCCCGACGGGCGCGGGCGGAGAAGCCGCCGGAGCCCCGACCCCGCACCGCCTGGGCAAGTGGGGCATGGAATCTCAACTTTGTTCTGTCCATTGTCTTTGGGGCTGTTGTTTCCATCATGGCGTTTGTGTTTGGCGCGGAAGCGTTTGACCAGCTGCGGAACTATAACTTTGACTATGAAGGTTGGGAAATAGAACCCTTCAGCCTCGCCTGGCTTCTAGGCGAATTTTCCCCGGCTCTGGTGCTCATCGTTCTGGTTGTCGTCGGGCTCTACGCCACGATCACCGAGCGCCACCGAGCTGACAGCGTCTAGAGGGTCTCGGGTATTTCTTCCCCTTTAGGAATCCGCCGGCCTTTTCGCACCAGGGCTTGCCGCTGCCTACTGGCGAGATAACTCCCCGCCACAACGAGCGGGAATCCCACCACAATGCCGATCGTGATGGGCTCTGCCAAGAAGACGACACCCAAAATGGCCGCCACTGCCAGATTGACATAGGTAATCAGGCTCGCGCGAGCCGGCCCAATCTGTCGAATGAGGGCAAAGAAGAGGACAAACGCCAGCGCCGAGCAGACAGCGCCGAGCACCAAAAGGGCCGTCCACGCCTGCCAGGAGGGCCCGGCCGCGATGTTCTGAGGCAAAGAAACCGCAGCAAACGGCGCGTAAACAATGCTGACGATGGCAAGAGACACAGCGATCACCCCGAGGGTCGGCACCTCCTGAGGCATGCGATTGACCACAATTGGCGCAACCGCGTAACCGAGGGCGGCACCGAGCATCATCAGGATCGGGGCTAACGGCGTCACTCCGGAGAAAGCGTCAATCCCGACCAATGCGATCACTCCGGCCAACCCGACGACCAACCCGAGAACCGTGAGTGGGTGCCAGGCTGATTTATCCCCTAACAGACCCACAAAAAACGCCGCAATAAAGGGCACAGTTGTGACGAGCAAGCTCGCCAAGGACGACGAAATATCCTTCTGGGCCTCGGGGATGAGGAACCAGGGCCCGATCATTTCTAGGGCTGCAAACGCCACCACCGCAGGCCACGCTCTAAGCGTTGCTTTGAGCATCCCTTTGGCCATGGCAATCGGCAAAAGAATGAGCGCACCTAAAAAGACGCGGGCGAACACCAAACTGGTGGTGTCGAAGTGTTCGAGGGCAATTTCGATGAAGAAATAGGGGGTTCCCCAGATGATGCCAACAATAAGAAAGAGCAGCAGGGATTTTCTGGGCATCAGGTCAGCGTAGCCGAGAAAACGCCGTGAAACCGGGAAAAATAGCGCAACAAAACGGCGCA
>JAOHDU010000001.1 GCA_028096805.1 Pontimonas sp. | reverse complement strand
AAATACAGCCAGTCAGCAGAAGACTTCTAATCTTTTGGCCGCAGGTTCGATTCCTGCCGAGGGCGCAGCCAAGAAGGGTCGCACAGGTTGTGAGTTATGCTCGGGCACGTGGGAAAACTGGTCGCTCTCGCATCGATCCTGATGCTACTGTCCGGTTGCGCGAGCGCCCCGCCTGCTGAGCCAGAGCCCGCGCTGTTAATCGAGCAAGAGGCTGAACCCCCGGACGAACCTGAGCCACCGCGCGAACCACCGCAGTGGGAGCAATCTGCGTCTGTGGCGGATTTTTCCCGCTGCAAGTTGCTGGATCCGCGACCGGCGGCAGTGAAAGCCCTGTTTCGGGGTCAAAAAATGGGGGAGATCATCGGTCGTGACAATGTCGGGTTTCCTCGGACAGAGAGAGATCTTCCTGGCCTTGGAGAAGCCAACATCATTGCGGCGAAAGTTGCCTTTGACGATGCCCCACCCACCGATCTCATCACCAACGAGACCCTGGAGGAGCAGATTCGGTTGATGACCGAGTGGAGTGAGTTCTGGTCTCAGGGGAAGTTCAAGTACTCCTTCCAGTTCGTGGAGGATTGGGTCGAAGTGCCGGTCAATCACGCTGACTACATCATCGACCCGGGTGCTGGCGATAACCAGTATGACCAAGAGGAATTTGAGCAGCAGGTCCAGGCCCGGTTGCTCGACATTGCCCAGTTGACCGTAGCGGAGTTTCCCGACGGTCTGGACTGGGCCTCAGCGGACGCCGTGTTCGTCTATTGGTCACCGGAAATTACGGCCTTTAAGCAAAGTGTTGGCGTGCGGACAAAGATGTTGTCTACTCCAGGCGGAAACTTCCGGTTGTCCTTCTCCGGAGGCGGGATTTTTCATTACAGCGATGCGGGTGGTATTCAACTGCGGACCAAGCAGGACTACTTGTGGACCTGGTGGATTCACGAATTCCTGCATTTTCAGGGGATGAATGGGCACGCCCCCGGGGAGGGATGGCCCACGGGTGTCGGCCAAGGTGCCTACCCGGCGCAGGGAGAGTATTCCGGGGCGCTTTCTGCCTGGGAAACATTCCTTTTCGAATGGCTTGATGACTCACAGGTCCACTGCGCCGACAAAGAAACTCTTGCCGCACCCGAACAGGTCATTCTGACACCGCTGGAAATATATGGCGGTGATCGAAAAATGATTGCCATCCGCGCTGATGATTACAAGGTGGTGGTGGTCGAATCGAGGCGACCAATTGGATGGTCGAAAGACTGGCCCTCAGACCGGGCTGGTTTGTTCGTCTATGAAGTTGATGCTGATGGTGTGCACACGGATCACGTGAACGAAGACTGCGGGAATGACCCGGCGAATCCAAAATGGGCCTACTACCTCTACCCGGACACGGTAGAGGACACCTCCTGTATTCCCAACGACCTTGATCGAATCCTGGTGAGGGAGGGCATGACGGTCACCCACTCGGGAATTCGCATCACTCTGGAGTTCTCCGGTGACGATGCTGACTACGTGAGAGTGGAGAGGGTGGCTGATGAAGGTTAGAGGCCTTTTTGGGCTGATGTTGTCCGTCACCTTGGTTACCTCGTGTGCCTCAGAGCTTCCCGAAACAACTCCGTCAGAGTCGGCCCCTTTAGCGGCAGAGGCCGAAATGGTTCCCGCGGATGGGCCCGATGAACAGGTCGCGGCACCCGAATGGAAACAACCGCCCTCTCCCACTGAGCAGGAGGTTTGCAAGGTACTGGATGGCCAGAGTGATGCTGCAAGGCAAGCCTTTGAGGGCTTTTCCGTGGCAGGCGAGCGCGCACGCGGCAACATCGGATTCCCGCTGTCACCGCAGACTCTTCCTGTCCAGGGTGAATCGAACTTCATTGCGGTAATGGTCGCGTTTGATGATGCGCCGCCGAGTGACAAAACCCCGGAGGGGTATTTGCGGCAACAGGTGACGACGATGGAGGAATGGGCCGATTTCTGGTCCCAAGGAAAGCTTGATCTGAACTTCCAGGTCGTTGACGAGTGGATCACCCTTGCGGTCGACCACAAGGATTATCCGGTCAATCGGGATTTGAGCTTTGAGGAGCGCCAGGGCAATGCAAACACCATCATCCAGCTGATCGGCGAGAGCCTCCCGGATGACCTGAATTACGACGACCTTGATGGCGTATTGGCCTATTGGTCGCCCGGTATTGACTACTTCGAGGGCGACCTTGGCCTTCAGGGCAATGAGGGTGTGGCCCTTCCCTTCCCCGGTGGGGCCAAGGAAGTCTTCTTCTGGTCCGGTAACGAGTGGTGGTATCGAAACGAAGGCCAGCTGAGCGCTGACATCAGAGCTGAGCACACCTGGAGCTTCTGGCTCTACCTAATGCTGGATTCGATGGGGCTTCACAACCATGGGCCGGGGAACGGATGGCCGACGGCCCTGCAGACCCTGCAGATACCGGCTTCTGGCGAATTCTCTGGAGCAATCAACGGGTGGGATGAGTTCAAGTTGGGCTGGACCGATGACAACCAAGTCCATTGCATGGCCCCAGCGGACCTTGAGGAGCCCTCGCGGTTCATTCTCGGGTCACGCGAGGTTCCAGGTGGAGATAAGCGTCTCGGGATAGTTCCTTTCGAAGGGGAAGGGGCTGTCGTTATTGAGTCTCGACGACCTGTCGGCTGGTCGGAGATGTGGAATGACGGCCGATCGGGGCTGCTCGTCTACTTTGTGGATACCCACCTCGAGGCAGACCGAGTGGATTCCTTCACGCAGGGAGGCTGCGGAACCAGTGAGGAGCAGAAGAAATGGGCCTACTACCTCTATAAAGATGGTTTCAGCGGTGATTGTCGAAACTGGTACGAGGCATTCGTGCAACCCGGTGACACGCTCACCTTCCGCGACATCACGATTACCCTCGTGCATTCCGCCGAGAGAGCTGACTACGTTGAAGTAACGGCTAAAAGGTAGTTCCGGTACGCAAGCATTTTCGGGCTCCCTTGTCGTCTGAGCTTCGTCCCACCGACGGGGTCCTTATAGGCTGGCGAGCTTTTTCGGGTGTGCCGTATCCGTCTCCTCCAGTCCACTTGTTAGCATGGGGAGGAAGTAGCTCTTTTTGCCCGGCGGTCCCCGTGGAAATCATTCCCCGCCTCCGATGTTTGTGAGGGCGCACCAAAGGAGCACCGTATGACCACGTCTGCCGGAGATAAAGACCGCTACCGGGCGCGACCATCGGTTCTGGCGGCACTAACGAGCCCTCGAATTCTGACCAAAGAGGTATTGGCGGGTCTGGTTGTCGCGCTGGCGTTGATTCCCGAAGCCATTTCTTTCTCAATCATCGCGGGCGTTGACCCTCGCGTCGGGTTGTTTTCTTCCTTCGTGATGGCTGTTTCTATCGCCTTTCTTGGCGGTCGACCGGCCATGATCACTGCGGCCACCGGGGCCATCGCTCTGGTGATCGCTCCGGTCGCACGGGACTATGGGATGGACTATTTCATCGCCACAGTGATGTTGGGCGGTGTTTTCCAAATTGTTCTCGCCGTTCTCGGTGTGGCGAAGTTGATGCGGTTTATTCCCCGAAGCGTCATGGTGGGATTCGTTAACGCCTTAGCCATCTTGATTTTTAGCGCCCAACTTCCCCACCTGATTGGTGTGCCCTGGTTGGTATATCCGTTGGTTGCGGCAGGGCTCGCGATCATGATTTTCATGCCGATGATCACCAAAGTCGTGCCAGCACCCTTAGTCGCCATCGTGGTCCTGACCTCGATTGTGGTCACCAGCGCCCTTGTGGTTCCCACTGTCGGTGATGAGGGGGATCTGCCGGAAAGCCTCCCGGAGCTTTTTATTCCCAACGTGCCTTTGACCTGGGAAACGTTGTCGATTATCGCTCCCTATGCCGCTGCCATGGCGGTGGTGGGCCTGCTGGAATCACTGCTGACCGCCAAGCTCGTGGATGACGTGACCGATACCCACTCCCGCAAGACCCGGGAAGCGTGGGCTCAGGGTGTGGCAAACGTCCTGTCAGGCCTTTTTGGCGGCATGGGAGGCTGCGCCATGGTGGGCCAGACCATGATCAACGTCAAGGCTTCGGGCGCCAGGACGCGAATCTCCACGTTCCTCGCTGGAATTTTCTTGTTGATTTTGGTGGTCGGTTTGGGCGACATTGTCGGCATGATCCCGATGGCTGCTCTGGTAGCGGTCATGATCATGGTGTCGGTCGCCACTTTCAACTGGCACAGCATCGCCCCGGCAACACTCAAGCGCCTACCGAAAAGCGAAACTGCCGTCATGGTCACCACGGTCGTGGTGACCGTGTGGACCCACAACCTCGCCATCGGTGTGATTGCGGGGGTTCTGGTGGCGATGGTCGCCTTCGCGAGGCGCGTTGCGCACTTTGTCACGGTGACGCGCACCCTCTCGGTTGAAGAAGAGGGCCCCGCTGCCCACTATGTGGTCGACGGTGAACTGTTCTTTGCTTCCAGCAACGACCTGACCACTCAGTTTGAATACGGTGAAGATCCCGAACGGGTGAATATCGATATGTCCGCTTCCCACATTTGGGACGCGTCCACCGTGGCAGCACTCGATGCCATCGTGACGAAGTACGAGTCATATGGCAAGCAGGTGTCTCTGATCGGGATGAACGAGGCCACCATGGCCCTGCACGGCCGCCTGTCAGGCGGAATGGGCGAAGGTATCTAGCGCGAACCCTTCACCGACGGGGTATTAGCCGCAGCAGCTCGCTGACTCGCTGGCGACAGTTGTGCCCATCTCGTTCTTCGAGTTGTTGACTTCTTCCACAACCGTGGCGTCCGGGTAAAACCCCTCGGGGTAGGTCGGACATACGGCGGAATAGCCGTTGTCCCGCTTCAAAATCCAACCAGCAAAGTCCTTGCCGGTCAGGTAATCCCGTGCCTCCTCAACGGAGGTGAACGGCTTGGCACATTTGGTGTAATTCCACTCGCTCATCCCCCAAAGCTAGCAGGGCGGCTACCGGGTGGCTTGGTAATCCCTGCGTTTTGCTTGCCCGGGCCGGCCAGAGCGGTCGCGCACAGGCCTGCCCTCTCGCGCGGTGCGAGGGGTGTTAGCCCTAGCGTCAGCGCTACCTGGACGGTTGCCGCGCTGGGCTCGCTTGCGTTGCGCGTTGCGTCCCTGGGAAACCCCGCCACCCTTGTTTGGGGCTGTTGGCGGAGCTGGTTTCACATACGCTGCCTTTTCACCCACCAGTGCAGTTACTTCCGGTGATTGCGCGCTCACCCGCTGGGGATTGACGGCAATATCTGCCTTGCGCAGAAGTTTCGCTAAATCATCACGCTGGTTCGGTAAACACAGCGTGATGACATCACCCTCAGCGCCGGCACGAGCGGTCCGCCCAGAGCGGTGCAAGTAGGCCTTGTGTTCCATGGGGGGATCCACGTGAATCACGAGATCCACATTGTCGACATGCACACCGCGTGCTGCCACATCGGTGGCGACCAGCACTTTCACCCGGCCCTCACTAAACGCCGCCAAGTTGCGGTCACGGGCGGGCTGGGACAGATTGCCGTGCAGATCGACGGCGGGAATGCCCGCCTGGCTGAGTGTGCGCGCCAGCTTCTTGGCGTGATGCTTGGTGCGGGTGAAGAGGATACGGCGCCCGGTGCCCGAGGCGAGAGTCTGGATGAGGTCCTTCTTCGTCTCCGCGTCCGCGGTTTCGAACACGTGGTGGGTCATTTTTGCGACGGGGGAGTGGGCCTCGTCGACAGCGTGCAGAACTTCGTTCTGCAAGAACCGCTTCACCAGTTTGTTGACGCCGTTATCCAGTGTTGCGGAGAACAGCAGACGTTGCCCACCCTGGGGAGTAGCGTCGAGGATTTTGGTGACCACCGGCAGGAACCCGAGGTCGGCCATGTGATCAGCTTCATCCAACACGGTGATCTCGATGGCATCGAGGTGCAACAGGCCCTGGCCTTTGAGGTCTTCGAGGCGCCCTGGGGTCGCCACGACGATGTCCACGCCGTCGCGAAGGGCCTGAACCTGTCGGTTTTGGGACACCCCGCCAAAGATGGTGGTCACGCTGAGGTTTACGGCGTGGGCCAGGGGCGCCATCACCGCGGTGATTTGGGTAGCAAGCTCTCGCGTGGGCGCGAGGACTAATCCCAGCGGTCGCCCGGGTCGGCGTTTGCCACCGGCGAGCTCGCCGGAAAGACGAGCCACCATGGGCAGGCAGAAGGCAAGGGTTTTGCCCGACCCGGTTTTACCCCGGCCTAAAACATCTCGTCCAGCAAGAGTGTCGGGCAGGGTGTCCACCTGAATCGGGAAGGGGGATTCGATACCCATGCGGGTCAGCGGGGCAAGAAGGGTACTCGGAACACCGAGTGATGCGAAGGTTGTTTCAGACATAGCAATAGCTTTCCGGTGATGAAGTCATCACGTTGTGGCCAGGCGAAGCCCGGCCGTGGCGAAGGCATCGAGTGATGCTTTCGATTCGCCGCGAGAAAAATATCAACCACAAAATGGTGAGGGAGCGTTCTACGACGCAGCGAACAAAATGATCGCATTCCTCACTCTAGTGGGTTGCTCTAGGAAAGACCGCGATGCGTGTTCGAGCCGGGTGCGCGGAGACGGCACACGCTAGGGCAGAAGGTCTTTCATGTTCTTGTAAATAGTGTTCGAGGCAAGGTCGGGGGAGAGGTGATTCAAGTGCCAGAGGAACTTCGCATCCTGACCGATGACAACCCGCTTTTTCTTGGCGAGCACACCCGCGACGATTATTTGGCCGGCATCTTTCGCCGCCACTACTGTCCGCGCTGCGGTGCCTTCTTCGGCGCCTGACATGTCGAGGCCTGAGTTGCCGGCAATATTGGTGCCGATCGCACCCGGGTAGATCACGGTGACGGCGACGTTCGTCGCCCGCAGCTCGGACCGCAGCCCCTCGCTGAGTAGATTGATGCCCGCCTTCGTTGCGCCGTAGAGGGTTTGACCAGGAACGGGCGCGTAGGAACCCATTGATGACACGTTGGCCAGGTGTGCTGAGGGGCGCGTGAGCAAGCCGGGCAGGAACGCCTTGATCAAGTTCAGCGGCCCGTGAAAGTTGACGTTCACCACACGGTCGATGTGCTCGAAGTCCAAATCGGCGATCCGCACGAAGGGCTGAATGATGCCAGCGACATTGATGAGCCCATCCACTTCTCCGAGTGCCTTGGTCACCGTGGCGGGAAGAGCCATCACTGCTGTGCGATCGGTTATGTCCACCGCAAAAGTGGTCAGCTTCGCGGCGTTGGCACCCGCCAGCTCGGAGGTCTCGGACAACCAATCCTTGTTGATATCGAGTCCGGCCACGGAGGCGCCACGAGCGAGTAGGTCGAGAGTGACCTCTCGACCTATGCCATTCCCGGCTCCGGTGACGACGAATACTTTTTCTTGCGCTTCCATGGGGTCTCCCTCCCACCTTGGCTCCCAATCTAACGGTTTGGCGCTCGAGAGCCATTGCCGGCGGGCTGTGTTTCAATGCTCTCTTCCCGCTGGCTTGGTGGGTAGCGTGGAGGAATGGCTGCCAAGAGCCCGTCTTCGCGCGCGTCTTCCACCCCACGAAAAAACCCCCGTGGTGGTTCTCAAGCCACCCCCAAGAAACAGACGGTGAAACCCCAGGTCTCCGGTGGCCCTTCGCCCCTGCAGACCGGGTGGCTGGCGGTGGCCTCGTTTGTCGGCCAAGGTTTTCGAGCTTTTTCCGCTCACCCTCTGGCCAAAGAGGACCGGCGAGATGGTGTGCCTTTCGCGCTCCTTTTGTTCGCCATCGTCGGCATCGTGGTCGAATGGTTCAACTACAACCAAACCTGGGCTCTGACACTCAACACCTACACCGTCGGGGGGGCACTTGGACGCCTTTCCTTTGCCCTGCCGATCATTTTGATCGCCTTGGCCATTTGGTTATTCCGCCATCCCTCCAGCGTGTATGCCAATGGCCGCGTGGCCATTGGGCTCTCGTTGCTGCTCGTCTCGGTCAGCGGGATGACCCACCTGGCCCAGGGGCGTCCTGCGCCGGGGGAGGCAACCTTTGCCGAGCTTGCCGCCGGTGGTGGTGTTCTCGGCTGGCTGGTCGCAGAACCCTTTGTTTTCCTTGCGGCGACTACCGTGTATCTCGCATGGCCCGTCATGGTGCTGTTGTTGATGGTTTCGCTGCTGATCATGACCAAAACCCCGCCGAACAAGATTCTGTCCCGGTCGCGGGAGGCCTATGCCTATCTGTTCGGTGTGGACCTGGAGGCTTCGGCCACAGCGAAAAAAGAGTCTGCGCCCGGACCAGAATTCGGCACGCTCAGTGATCTCGGTCTGGATCTGAATAACCCCGATTCCATGCCGTGGTGGCGCCGGGGCAAAAAAGACAAGCAGGACGCTTTTGATTCCCCCATCGTCAGCACGCCCAGTGACGACACCGGGGAGGTCGCGTCCCAGGAAGACCTTCTCGAGCAGTTACGTAAAGCAGAGGAGGCGCTGGCTCAGGCCACGGCCACTGTTGCAGAGGATGTGCCAGAGGTCGCGGAGGCTCCCGAACCTGACCCGGTACCCATTCCTTCGAATAAGCCCTACCGGTTGCCGAGCGCATCCGTGCTCGTGGCGGGGACCCCGCATAAGACCCGCAGTGCCGCAAACGACGAGGTCGTCGCTGCCATCACGAGTGTGTTTGAGCAATTCGGGGTCGACGCGAAGGTCGTTGACTTTACCCGGGGCCCCTCGGTCACCCGGTACGAGGTCGAGTTGGGGCAGGGAACCAAAGTGGAGCGCGTCACCGCGCTCGCCAAAAACATTTCCTATGCGGTGGCCTCGAACGAGGTCAACATTCTTTCCCCGATCCCCGGTAAGTCGGCGATCGGGGTCGAGATCCCCAACTCTGACCGCGAAATCGTGACTCTGGGAGATGTTCTCTCCTCCCCGGTCGCGACCAAAGAAGTTCACCCGATGGTGATTGGTGTGGGCAAAGACGTGGAAGGCGGCTTTGTCGCTGCGAACCTCGCGAAAATGCCCCACCTGTTGGTGGCCGGTGCCACCGGCAGCGGTAAGTCAAGTTTCGTCAATTCCATGATCACCTCGCTGTTGATGCGGGCCACACCCGCTGAAGTGCGTATGGTTCTGGTGGACCCCAAGCGTGTGGAGCTTGCGGCGTATCAGGGAGTGCCCCACCTGATTACGCCCATCATCACCAATCCAAAACGCGCAGCCGAAGCACTGCAGTGGGTCGTCAAAGAAATGGACATGCGTTACGACGACCTCGCGAGCTTTGGGTTTAAGCACATCGATGAATTCAACCGCGCGGTCCTCGCCAACGAAATTGTGTTGCCGGTGGGCAGTGAACGGGTTCTACGCCCTTACCCCTACCTGTTGGTCGTCGTCGACGAGCTGGCGGATTTGATGATGGTTGCTCCGAGAGACGTCGAGGAATCCATTGTGCGCATCACCCAGCTGGCCAGGGCATCTGGCATCCACCTGGTGCTGGCAACCCAGCGGCCTAGTGTTGATGTCGTGACGGGGCTCATTAAGGCCAACATTCCCTCACGACTGGCGTTTGCCGTCTCCAGCATGACGGACTCCCGTGTGATTTTGGACCAGCCGGGTGCCGACAAGCTGATTGGTCAGGGTGACGCACTGTTCTTACCCCAAGGTGCCGGTAAGCCCAACCGGGTCCAGGGTGCGTGGGTGTCCGAGAAGGAAGTCGCCGCCGTCGTGGCGCATGTCAAACAGCAGGCCAACCCCGACTACCGGGCAGATGTCGCGGAGGCCGCCGGTGGCGGAAAAGTTATCGACGCTGACATTGGTGATGACCTTGATGTTCTCCTCCAGGCCACCGAGCTTGTCGTGAGCACCCAGTTTGGGTCGACCTCCATGCTGCAACGGAAATTGCGGGTGGGGTTTGCCAAAGCGGGCCGCCTCATGGACTTGCTCGAATCGCGGTCCATTGTGGGCCCCTCGGAAGGGTCAAAAGCCAGGGACGTGCTGGTCACCCCCGATCAACTCCCGCAGGTCCTTGCGTCCCTGCGGGGCGAGGACGCCCCTGTCTCCCCGCCAGCGGGTGCTGATCACCTGACTCAGGAAATTGTTCCCGCGGATGCCCCAGCCCCTAAGGCTGCCGGCGATCACCTCGTGCATGAGCAGGAAGATCCGATTGATCAGATGACCGCCGGGTATCCCGAAGTGCAGGACGAAGGCGACGAAGACGCCTGGAAGCTCACCGGTCGGGAGTAGCCTTGGCCACCGATTCTCCTCTGGGCGGCTCTTTTCGAGGCCGCGTTGTCTCACGGGGCGAGAGCCCCGCAAGTATCGCCAACATCGCCAACATCATCACGGTGGTGCGGATCGCTGTGACCCCGGTGTTTTTTATCGGGGTGTTGATCGACGACGGGCAGCATGGCCTCTGGCGTTGGGCAGCGGCGCTGCTATTCATCCTGGCGATTGCCACCGATGGGGTGGATGGAGCTCTCGCGCGCTCTCGCAACCTCGTGACGCCCCTGGGTGTTTTGCTGGACCCGATTGCCGACAAGGTGCTGATTGGGGGAGCGCTGGTGGCGCTCGCTTGGGTGGGCGAACTGCCGTGGTGGGTTGTTGCGCTGATTCTCGGACGCGAAGTCGCCATCACCGTGTTTAGGTTCCTCCGCCTGCAAGATCGCGTTATTCCCGCCTCTAGAGGCGGGAAGCTGAAGACGATTGTTCAGTCAGTAGCGGTGTCCTCGTGGCTGTTGCCTACCTGGGTTTTTGCCGGGTCATGGGTGTTTGTCGTCAACGACGTGTTGATGGGCGCTGTGGTAGTCATCACCCTCTGGACCGGGGTTGACTACCTAGTCCAAGGCGCGAAGGCTCCCCGTGAATCCTGAAGCAGCCAGCATCATCGAGGTGGGGACGCGTCACCAGGTGACGGTGTCCTGTGCCGAATCACTCACCGGCGGTGATGTTGCCTCGGCGCTGGTGTCTGTTCCGGGGGCTTCCGCCGTGTTTCGCGGTGGAGTGGTGGCGTATCACGCAGAGCTCAAAGCAGGGCTCTTAGGTGTCGATGCGGGGGAACTTTCCGCCGGGGGTGCAGTAAGTGCTGAGGTAGCCACCGCCATGGCGGAGGGGGCCTTGCGTGTGCTGGGCTCTGACTACGCGGTTGCCACCACGGGAGTTGCCGGGCCGGACTCGGAGCCTGTGTCGGGGCTCGAACCCGGTGTTGTGGTGATCGCGGTAGCGGGCTCCGGTTTGGGGACGTGGGTGCGAAAGCTCAGCTTTTCTGGGTCGCGAGAAGAGATTCGCGGCCTCGCCACCCGGGCTGCGCTACAGGGGCTGCGCGATGCGCTCCTGCACGATTACCCCGTGTGATCCACTCTGAATGCTCAGCAACTACTCAGGGAGTTCCCCGACGACGGCAAGGTGGTTGTCGCTAAGGTAAGAACATCTCACTACGGGAGTAAGACAAATAAGGAGGTGCCCCATGGTGTTAATGCGACACGAAATCGGTGATGTCCTTCGTGACTTCCGCCAGCAAAAAGGTGCCACGCTGCGCCAGGTCTCGAGCCGTGCGAGCGTTGCTCTGGGTTACCTCAGTGAGGTAGAGCGCGGTCAAAAAGAAGCATCGAGTGAAATCCTGGCCTCCATTGCTGAAGCGCTCGACATTCCGCTCTCCACAATCTTGCACGAGGTGAGCGATCGGCTTTCCGTCTTCGAACAGATGGTGCCCTCCTCGACCGTGCCCGACACGCTTCCCGATGAACTGCTCGCTCAGTTCGATTCGGACCTCTCTGTTCGCTAGTGACCAGAAGCGAGTTTCATCTCGCCGTCGCTGATGAATTTGGCGACACCCAGGGTCGAGCCTTGGTTCGCGACCTCATTCTCAGCCCGCTGGGGCACCGCAGTGCGCACGATGCTCTCGAGGATGGCGTGATGCCCAAAGTCGTATGGGCGGCGCTCTGTGAAGCAATGCATGTGCCGGTCTCCCGACGGCACGGGGTCGGCCACCGCCAGCCCATCGGCGACACGCCCGTCTAACCCGTTCGAATATTCGTTCGAATGGCGCTAGGGTCGTCCACAGAGAGCGAAAGCGGGTTTCTATCCCCAAAGTGGCCACCCACACAGCGTGTGTCGGGTGTCGACTTTAGGTTAGGGCCACCTCTCGACTCTCACGCCTTGTCGAGATTCCATCCGCCTTACGGGGTGGATGGGGGACGACAGCCGATAGGCAGCCGAACACGAAGAGAAACAGGAGCATCACATGACCACAGCCACAGACCGCGAAAAAGCCCTTGAGGCGGCTCTCGCGCAAATTGATCGCCAGTTTGGAAAAGGGTCGGTCATGCGACTCGGCTCTGACGAGCGGCCACCCGTTCCTGTTATTCCCACCGGTTCGATTGCTCTCGATGTCGCGCTCGGCGTCGGCGGTCTGCCTCGCGGCCGCATCATCGAGATCTATGGCCCCGAGTCCTCGGGTAAAACCACACTCACCCTCCACGCGATTGCCAACACCCAAGCCAATGGCGGTATTGCCGCGTTTGTGGACGCGGAACACGCTCTGGACCCCGAATACGCAAAAGCACTCGGTGTCGACATCGACCAGCTGCTCGTGTCTCAGCCCGACACCGGCGAGCAAGCCCTCGAAATTGCGGACATGCTGGTGCGATCGGGCTCCGTCGACCTCGTGGTGATTGACTCTGTGGCTGCTCTGGTGCCCCGAGCTGAGATTGAGGGCGACATGGGGGACACCCACGTCGGTCTGCAGGCACGTTTGATGTCTCAGGCGTTGCGCAAGCTGACGGGTGGTTTGAACCAAACCGGCACCACCATGATTTTCATCAACCAGTTGCGAGAAAAGATTGGTGTGTTCTTCGGAAGCCCCGAGACAACATCGGGCGGAAAAGCACTCAAGTTCTACGCCTCTGTCCGGCTAGACATTCGTCGGATTGAAACCCTCAAAGAGGGCACGGATGCCGTGGGTAACCGAACCCGCGTGAAAGTTGTCAAGAACAAGATGGCTCCGCCGTTCAAGCAGGCTGAGTTCGACATTCTCTACGGCACCGGTATTTCTCGAGAGGGAAGCCTCATCGACTTCGGTGTCGAGCACGACATTGTGAAGAAGTCGGGCGCTTGGTACACCTACGACGGTGACCAACTGGGTCAGGGTAAAGAAAACGCCCGTAAGTATTTGATTCAAAACGCCGAGACGGCCAACGAAATTGAGCGCAAGATCCTCAGCGCCCTAGGTGTGGGCAAAGTCCAGGCGGTAGAACCCCTGGAGGAAGAAGCGCCCCCAGCAGCTGTTGAGTCGCTCGAAGAGAAAATCACCGAGCGGAAAGCTCAGGGAGCCTAAGCATGGAACCTCACGCGGAGCAGGGGGCGGAAGAAGCCACCATTATCCCGTTTCCCCTGCACCGCGTGAGTGCTCCAGTTCAGGTCCAAGAAAGTGAAGCACCCGCACCGATTCAGCCCCTTCCGTCGGTTCCCGATGCCTCGAAGGAAGCGCTCGCCACACTCAGTGCGGCGATGGTGACGCCTGAGAGACCCAGCGGCCGAGAAGCGGCTCCTGAAGCCTCAGCGAAGGTGGTCAAGCGTGCCCACAATGTCTCCCTTCATGCTCTGGCCGGGCGAGACATGTCCCGCTTCGAAGTGAAGCAGCGACTCGAGCAGCGTGAGCTGCCCTCCGAGGTTGTGGAGCTAGAGCTGGAGGAGCTCACCAGACAGGGCCTCATAGACGATGATGCTCTGGCCCGCGAACTGGTGGATCGCTATGCGAATAGGCGGGGAATGGCGAAACCCGTGGTGGCTCAGAAACTGCGGCAGCGCAAATTGGACCCGACCAGCGTGGAAGCTGCTTTGGCAGAGCTCGATGGCGAAGTGGAGGCATCGAAGTTAGATGATTTGGCCAGGGAGCGATTGCGCAAAATGGGAGACCTCGACCCGGTGACCACGAAACGACGTCTCGCGGGCTATTTGCAACGAAAAGGCTTCTCGTCCTCGGAGGTTTTCACCACCATCGATCGGGTTTTGTCCTCACACTAAGCCAAGCGCTGTTCGCAGGTATGTGCTGGCCGACTCAGCCCCACCCCACTGGTTGGTTGCCACAACCGCGGCGTGGTGCGACCTGGTGTCAAACCCAGCGCTCACGCCCGAAATGCCTGAAACGGTCACCAGACTCTTTGCCCGTCCGCTAGGACTGAAGCCAAAGCTTGTAGGGTCCGCCTGAATGGCGTCCCACCAGTCTGAGTGGAATACAGCCCCTGTGCGCAGCGCGTGGAGAAAGCGCACGGTCTCCCGTGGTGTAGACACGATCCCGCCTGCTGCACCTAGGCTGCTCAGCCCTCGCGGAATGTGCACGACCGTGTCTTTGTGGCGAATGGGCGCAAGAGTGAAAAACGTGCTGTGGTGTTCGTCGGAGAAAAAATACGTGGAGTTGAGCCCCAAGGGTTTGGTCACGCGCAACTCGAGCAGCGCCGGCAACCCCATCCCTGTGGTTTCTTGAAGCAACTCGCCGATCAGTAGCTGATTGGTGGACGAGTGGTGTCCCTTTCGGGTGCCGGGAACACAAACACCGGGATAGTGGCGAGCGAGCTCTAAGGCTTCCAGGAGAGACCACGAACGATCGGCCTGCTCAAGTTGTGCGCGCAATGGTCGAATGCCTTTGGCTGGGGGGTCAAAAAAATCGGGAATTCCCGAGCTGCCGGACAGGAGGTGGCCCACGGTGATCGAGCCGGTGTAATCCGACCCCTTCACAACACAGAGTCCGTGGGCGTAGGTCGCGGGCAGCACATCGCTAATGAGGGTGTCCCGGCTGATTGCCCCCCGGTCAATGTCTCGCAAGACCATCGCCAGGAGAAATACCGAGGTTATCCCTGTCAGCGCGAGAGGAAGGGTGGGGTCTCCCTGGGTGAACACAACATCCCCGGAGCGTGATTCACCATACGCGCGCAGGGATGTTCCTTGCCGGTCCAATTTTTCGAAAAAGGCGCGGGCGGGATCGCTAGTACCGAGGTGCTCCGCCATGATGCTCCTGGAGTTAAGGGGCGATTGCCCCCCAGTGTAGGGCGGGCACCCTCGTCCCTGGAGGCATGAGGCGCCACTGTTTAGACTGAGGGAATGACCATCGCTGAGGAAGCCCAAACGCGGGCGGAGTTCGCCAGCGATATCGCTGCGCTCGATCAGCAGCACCAGCGAACTTACGAGGTTCGTACTTTCGGGTGTCAGATGAACGTCCACGACTCCGAGCGGATGTCGGGTTCTCTCGAGTCTGCCGGGTATACCGTGGCGGATCCGGAGACGGTTGCCGACGTTGTGGTGATTAACACGTGCGCGGTCCGGGAGAACGCGGATAACCGACTGTATGGAACATTGGGCCATCTCGCCTCCATCAAACGCGAAAAGCCCGGTATGCAAATTGCTGTGGGCGGCTGTTTGGCGCAAAAAGACCAGGCAGGGATTGTGGAGCGCGCCCCCTACGTCGATGTTGTTTTCGGAACGCACAACATGGGCGCTTTGCCCGTGTTACTGGAGCGGTCCCGCCACAATCAGGAAGCCGCAGTCGAGATCCTTGAAGCTCTCGAGACTTTTCCCTCGGCGCTGCCCTCAAAGCGGGACTCCAGCTACGCGGGCCTGGTGTCTATTTCCGTGGGTTGCAACAACTCGTGCACGTTCTGCATTGTGCCGAGCCTCCGCGGTAAGGAAAAGGACCGTCGCCCGGGAGATGTCCTCCACGAGGCGAAAGCCCTCGTTGACGATGGCGCAATCGAAATTACCTACTTGGGCCAAAACGTCAACACCTACGGTGTTGAGTTTGGTGACCGGCTCGCCTTTGGGAAGCTTTTGCGGGCGAGTGCCACGATCGAGGGTTTGGAGCGCGTGCGTTTTACAAGCCCCCACCCGGCAGCATTCACCGACGATGTCATCGATGCGATGGCCGAAACCGACGTGGTTATGCCACAACTTCACATGCCTCTGCAGTCGGGATCGAACGCCATATTGAAGTCCATGCGCCGCAGCTACCGCCGAGATAAGTTCCTGGGCATTGTCGAGCGTGTTCGGGCGGCTATCCCGGAGGCTGCCATCACCACGGACATCATCGTGGGTTTCCCCGGTGAGACCGAATCGGATTTTCAAGACACTCTCGACATGGTTGCGGAAGCTCGGTTCGCGCAGGCGTATACCTTCCAGTATTCGATCCGGCCGGGCACTCCCGCAGCAACCATGCCGGACCAGATCCCCAAAGAGGTCGTGCAGGAGCGTTTTGAGCGTCTGATGGCCGCCCAAGACGCCATGTCGTGGGAGCTGAACAAAGAATTGGTCGGTAGCACCGTGGAGGTTCTCGTCACGGAGGACACCGGCCGTAAAGGGCATGCCACGGATCGGCGCTCGGGCCGTGCCCGAGACGGACGTTTGGTGCACTTTGCGCTTCCCGATGGGGCTGACGAGCCTCGGCCCGGAGACGTCGTGACCTCCCTAGTTACCGAGGCCAAGCCCTACTTCCTGCTGGCCGATGGGCCCGCAGAGACGTTTTCTCTCCGGCGAACCCGTGCGGGTGACGCCTGGGATCGCTGGCAGGCAGAAAGCTGTGGCGCCCCGGTGGTCGGTGGTGGCCCCGTGGGAGTAAGCCTTGGAATGCCCACTCTTAAAACGTCGTCGATCACTCCGTGAGCTTCGCTGCGAGCCTGCCCGAGGTTGCCGACGTGCCGCCATTGGTGGCGGTGGTGGGTGCGACCGGCACCGGCAAAACTGGCTGCGCTGTAGGTATCGCCCAACAGCTTGAGACCAATGGCTTATCGGCGGAGATTGTGAACGCGGACGCCATGCAGCTCTATCGAGGCATGGACATTGGAACCGCCAAGGCTTCTGAACGTGAGCGAGGCGGCATAGAGCACCACCTGCTGGATGTGTGGGAGGTAAGCCGTGAGGCTAGCGTCGCGGATTATCAGGCCATGGCTCGCGCGAAGATCGTCGAACTTCAAGCTCGGGGCATTATTCCCATTCTTGTGGGCGGATCGGGGCTTTATGTGTCCTCTGTGCTCTATGAATTTGAGTTTCCCGGCACCGATCCAGCTCTGCGGGAAGAGCTCGAGAAACGACTCGAGAGCGAGGGGCGAGAGGCTCTGGTGAGAGAGCTGGCGACACACGACCCGCTGGCCGCGGTGGCCATCGATTCCCGCAACTCTCGTCGACTGATTCGCGCTCTGGAAGTCGTCACCTTGACCGGCAAACCTTTCGGCGCGGGGCTCGACGCGGAGCGTCGACGGTGGCAAGAAGGTTTGGTCATCATTGGGTTGCACACCGACCGCGAACTTTTGGTGGAGCGGTTAGACCAACGCGTTGAGCAGATGTGGAAAGACGGTTTGGTGGAGGAAGCTCGGGGACTGATTGCTCACGGTCTACGCGAGGGTGTGACCGCATCGCGCGCTATCGGGTACCAGCAGGCACTGGCCGTGATCGATGGGGAAATCTCGGACGCGGAGGCGCAGGAGTCAACCCAGGCGCTGACCAGGCGCTATGCCCGGAGGCAGGTTTCCTGGTTTCGACGAGATGAGTCCATCACCTGGTTGGGCAGTGATGAGAGGGAGCTGGTCGAGAAAGCCAGCGCCCTCGTTGCGGGGGAGCGCCCGTAGGATGAGCCAGTGAGCACAACCACGCGATCGCGCACTTTGACCGTGACCAAAGGTCATGGAACCGGGAACGATTTTGTCTTGTTTTCTGACACTGACGGTGAGGTCGAGCTGACAGACGACCAAGTGGTGTTTTTGGCCGACCGGCATAGGGGCGTGGGCGGTAACGGTGTTATCCGAGCGGTGCGGACTGAGGCCGCTTCGGAGGTTTCGCACCTGCTCCACGACGAGCCAGAAGCACACTGGTTCATGGATTACCGGAATGCTGATGGGTCGCGCGCCGAGATGTGCGGAAACGGCGTCCGGGTTTTCGTTGAGTTTCTGCTAACCGAGGGCCTCGCCAGTATTCCTGAGGGTGGCACGTTGCCGATCGCCACCCGTGCCGGAGTAGTCGAGGTTGCCTCCAGTAGCCCGGGCTCCTACCAGGTAGATATGGGCCGATGGAGCCTGACGGACGCGAACTATATGGTGATGGCTCGAGGGTTGGACATCGCCCGGCCCTCGCTGGCCATAACCTGCCCTAACCCGCACATGGTGGTCGTGTTGGCCTCCCCCGAGGAGCTTTCCGCCCTCGAGCTAATAATTGCCCCCACGCTCACTCCGCCAGCGTCCGAGGGCGCCAACATTGAATTCGTCGTGCCTGCCGACCCACTGGTGGTGGACGGTGTGGGCATGATTTCAATGCGCGTTCACGAACGAGGTGTGGGCGAGACCCTCTCGTGTGGAACCGGCGCGATGGCTGCGGCGCTGGCCACACGCCATTGGGCAGGAGAAGGGGCTCCGCATCACTGGAAAGTGGAGGTGCCCGGCGGCTCACTCGGAGTGCGGATGTTCCCCACAGAAGAAGGAGAGCACGTCAGCCTGTCAGGGCCCGCGACCCTCGTGTACACGACAGACGTGGTGATTTAGCTCCTGCGAACGCGCAGGATGCGGTAACCCTTTGATGTCTCGGTTCGCTCGGCGGTGAAGTTCCCGGCATGACCAGCGTTCAACCATGCTTGTAAAGAATCACCCCCAAGCTTTTTGGCCACGACCAGCCAGGCTTCACCTTCAGGAGCAAGCCGCGGCAACCATAGTTTCAGCATCTCGTGGAGGGCCTCCTTGCCCACCCGGATCGGCGGGTTGGACCACAGAAGGTTGATGGGGGCGTCATCCGGGTAGTCCTCAGGGCGGGACGTGCGGACGTTTGCAAGCTTCAGTGTGGCCGCATTCTGGGCAGTTGTGGCTAACGCTCGTTCGTTGACATCGATGCCCCACACGCTCGCAGAAGGGCTTTCTAGGGCCAAAGCCGTGGTCAGTGGCCCCCAGCCACACCCCAAGTCCAGGAACCGGCCACTCTCTGGTGGGGTCGGTGCCCACTTCAGCAGTTGGGCGGTCCCGGTGTCGAGAGAGCCTGGTGAAAACGTGCCGCTTGCGGTGCTCAACTCAACCTCGTGGCCCCGCAGTGTCAGAGTTATTGTGTTCTTGCGGAGGCTGCTTTCGGGCTTGTCAGAGAAGTAGTGGTCGCCGCTCACCCCACCAACGTAGTCGTTGCAGGGCTAGCCCCGGGTAGGCTGTGGGTGACAGGAAGAGCTGACACACATGACTTTTGGTACCGCAATCGCAACAGGGTTCCACAAATACGCTGATTTTTCCGGGGTCGCTGGTCGACCAGAGTTCTGGTGGTTCAACCTCTTTTTGGTGTTGGGCTCCTTTGTCGCCGGTGCCCTGTTTGACCCCCTCTCGGGTGTGTGGTTTTTTGCCACCCTGCTGCCGTATTTGGCTGCGGGTGTGCGCAGGCTTCGAGATGCTGGTCTCCCGTGGGGGCTCATCTTTATCGGCTTGCTCCCGGGCCTTGGCACCATCGTCCTGATTGTTCTGTGGTTACAGCCGACAAAACAGGCGGTGGGCGCCGAAGCTTCCGATTCTGTTTCGAGCGACTAGGCCTGTCTCCAGGAGCGCTGCCCCTGTTTCGTAGTACGGTAACCACAGAATTCGAGAGATGGGCGTCATGAATACCGAAGCCGAATGGGAAACAGTCGGGGAGCGTATCCGACAGGCCCGGGATGCCGCCGGCATGAGTGTTCGAGAGTTGTCGCGTCGTATCGACGTGTCCGCGAGTCACGTTTCCCAGGTAGAGCGGGGGCTGGCCTCGTTCAGTGTGCGAGCCTTGTACAACGTCGTCAGCATCTTGGGCATCTCAATGGATTCGCTCTTCGAGGATGCTGCTGAAGAAGCTCGCCCTCCCCGGATCGAGGACGAAGTGGCTGCGACCGCGCAGGCGGGGCCTCTCGATGAAGCCGGTATCGTCCTGCGTCAAGGATCCCGCCCCGCCATGCAGTTGCAGTCCGGCCCTCGCTGGGAGAGGCTGACCGCCAAACCCGAGGTGGGCGCCGAGTTCATCGAAGTTATTTACGGCCCTGCTCCCGGGGCCGCCCCACCGGAAGACTTTATTCGCCACATTGGTCGGGAGTACGGCATCATCACCCAGGGCACCCTGAGCGTGCAGGTCGGCTTCGGTCGAGCAGAAATGGCAGTGGGGGATTCCATTTCTTTTGACTCCAGCATTCCCCACCGTTTCTGGAATCAGACCGGTGAGGAAGTCAAGGCCGTGTGGTTTGTGTGGGACTCTGTCGCGCAGGAAATGGAATCAGATTTCCCGGGAACTGATTCTGCGTCTCACCACCACCTCAGTCCTTAGGCGTTCTGCCTTAGATAACGTTTTGGTCACTCCCGTGGCCAAAAAGGCCATGGTGTTATGTCTGGGTTTACACTTGCGCTACAGTCGTGGTGTGCTTGTGCACACGAGATTAAGGCGAAGGAGCCGCAGCTATGACCCCATCGAGCCACACTCTGGGAGACGTTGTTCTTGAAGCTGACTCGATTACGAAGCGCTTTGGCGGTGCCACTGCGGTAGACGATGTGTCGCTTTCTGTCAGGCGCGGTGAGATTCACGCTGTTGTGGGAGAGAACGGTGCGGGTAAGTCCACACTGATGCGTGTTATGGCCGGTGTGATTCCTCAGGATGCTGGCGAGGTTCGCGTCGAGGGTCGCGTCTTAGAGAAAGGCGCCAAGAGCTCCATCGACGCCGGAATTGCTCTTGTCCACCAAGAGCTCAGCCTGGTACCCGAAATGACCGTTGCCGAAAACATCATGCTTGGCTACGCCCCCACACGCCTGGGTTTCACCAACACCAAGGCCCTCAACGCCATTGCGCAGAAGGCTCTGGACGAAATCGGTGTGTCGGTCGATCTCAATGAGCGCATTTCTCGACTTTCCGTCGCCCTGCGTCAGTTTGTTGAAATTGCTCGGGCAGTGGCACGGGAGCCACAAGTACTTATTCTCGACGAGCCCACCGCGACGCTGACGCCTGCCGAAACCGACTACCTCCTCGAGATGCTTCAACGTCTCGCCTCTGCGGGAATGGCAATTATCTATATCTCGCACCGCATTCCTGAGGTTTTCAAAATCGGGAACACCGTGACAATCCTGCGCGATGGCAAACAGGTCTTCAATTCTGCTCTCGCAGACACGACGCCCGAAAGCGTCGTCGACCAAATGGTGGGTCGCGAACTAAAAGCTGACCTGCAATCGCGGCGCACGGCAAACCCTGGTGAGATTGTTCTCGACGCTCAGGGAATCAGAGCTCCCGGTGTCAATGGCATCGACCTCACCGTTCGCGAAGGAGAAATCGTAGGGCTCGGCGGCCTCGTGGGTGCTGGTCGAACAGAATTAGTTCGGGCAATTATTGGTGCTGACAACCGGACTGCTGGTCATGTCACGATTACGCGCAAGGGCAAGAGTGCCACCATCACGACGTACCAGTCTGCGATTCGCAACGGCGTAGCGTACGTGCCCGAAGAGCGGCGCACGGATGGTCTCGCCCTAACGATGAACGTCGCCGACAACATCACCCTGACCAATCGAGCAGAGCTCTCCCGCGGTGCCGTCCAGTTGCGCGGAAAGATTGTGAAATTTGCCCAGAACCTCGCAGAAGTCGTCGGATTGCGCCCTCCGATTATTACGCGCGAAGCAGGACAGTATTCCGGTGGGAACCAGCAAAAAATTGTCATCGCGAAATGGCTCGGACGACGTCCAGATTTCATTGTCCTAGATGAACCCACCCGTGGAGTTGACGTAGGAGCAAAAGCAGAAATCCATCGTCTTGTTCGGGACCTCGCCGACAAAGGAACCGCGGTGTTAGTGGTCAGCTCTGACCTGCCCGAGCTTTTGGAGCTTTCTGACGTTATTCACGTTGTTCGTGACGGTTTGATTATGGGCACTCTCCCCGCGGGAGAAGCCAACGAAAAGAACGTCATGTCCCTGGCAGCCGGAGAGAAAATGGTGGACGCCTAATGGCCAAAGAAACACTGACTGAAGTCATTACCGTGGCTCAAGGCGATGAGCAAAAGCCCCCCAAGCCTCGATCGGTTCTCCCATGGATGGCGGAGAACGGCATCTTTATCTTCACCGCGCTCCTGATCCTCGGGGCAGCTGTATTTGTGGATGGATTCGCTTCACTCGTCAACATCACTGACGTGTTCCACCGGGCAGCGCCAATCGGCATTGTTGCGGTGGGAATGACTTTCGTGGTGATTAGTGGAAACTACCTCGATTTGTCGGTGGTGGCCCAAGTCGCAACCTCAGCCGTGATCTTTCTCGCAGTGAGCAACGTGTACGGCGTGCCGATTGCCATGTTGGCGGCGCTGCTGGCAGCCATCGCGTATGCGCTAGTCAACGGCATTGCCGTTGGATACTTCAAAGCTAACGCCGTGATTGTGACCCTCTCGACGACGTACATCGGTATCGGTGTCCTCCGATACTTCTCCGGGGGAAGTATTTTCTTCGGCCCAGAAGATGGTCCGATTCGAGCGTTCGGTACCGCCAAATTTGGGCCCGTTCCCTATTCGGCCCTGGTGCTGATCTTGGTGACGCTCATTCTTGCGTTTGTCCTGAGCCGAACAAACTTCGGGTTCCTCGTTCGGTCTTTCGGGGTCAACGAGTCGGCGACCCGCCTTGGCGGTGTCAACACTGGATATGTCATCGTGGGCGCGTTCTTCGTGACGGCGCTCGCGGCCATGGTCGCCGGGTGGGTGCTGGCGGCGTTCTCGAATACCGCGGTGTCGTCAATGTCCACGGGCTATGACTTCCAAGCGCTGGCCGCCATCATCGTCGGCGGTACGAGTGTGTTCGGCGGTAAGGGTTCGGTCCTTCGCACCCTGCTGGGGGTCGTTTTCGTCAGTGTCTTGACGAACATCCTTGTCCTCTCCAACATCACCTTTGGGTATCAGCAGGTGGCGCTGGGAATTTTGATTGTTGTTGCCGTCACCATCGACGCACTCTCACGAAAGGTGGGCACGCGATGAGCCAGACCCAGTCACTCAAACTTGGTTCCAGCGACACCAGCTTCTTGGGTCGCGCCAGACTCGTTGTCGCCCGACGGACGGAAGGCCGCGGTGTCGCACTACTGGCGATCATCTTGGTGGTTGTATCTCTGACGCAGCCCCTCGTGTTCACCGCCTATCCCGTCTCCTTGGGCCGGATTGCCCTGATTGGTCTGGTCGCTCTGGGCTTGACAGCGGTGATTCTGATGGGCGAGCTCGACCTCAGTGTCGCCAGCACGCTCGCCGTATCGGGCGTCGTGATGGCCCTAATTCCCGATGTGTGGTTGGGAATCCTTGCTGCACTCGCGATGGGGCTGGTGATTGGCGTTATCAACGCCTTCTTCGTCGCAGTGGTGGGAATCAACTCTTTTATCGCCACCCTGGGCATGTTGTTTGCCCTCCGCGGTTTGGCGTACATCCTCTCGGATGAGACACCTGTGCGGCTCACGGACACCGATGCCGGTATTGCCTTTGGGCAGGCGCTCATCGGGCCCCTCACCCCTCGCGTTCTGATTTTCGTTTTGGCGTTCCTTGCCCTGCAGATCTTTGTGTCCCGCGTCAAGGCGGGGCGCGAGTTCTTTGCAGTGGGGGGCAACCGTCAAGCCGCCTATGACGCGGGAATTCCGGTGAAGCGTCGCATCTTCACCGGGTTCATGATTTCCGGATTCGTGGCCTCGCTCGCCGGTGTTATCAACACGCTTGAGCGCACCGCCGCCGACCCGAGAGCAGGACTTACGGTCCTGTTGGCGAGCTTTGCCGCGGCCATCATCGGAGGTAACTACCTCAAGGGTGGTCGCGGGTCGATTGTGGGAACCCTCATTGGCGCGACCGCATTGGGCGTGCTGCAGGTGGCACTCACCCTGTCAGGAATTCAGGTTCCTGTTCAGGAAATTTTCATCGGGTTGATTCTGCTTCTGGCAGTAACAACAGACCCGGCAAGTCTTCGAGCAGTCCTGGGGAGCATTAGATCCGTTCGCCAGGGCCGTTCGAAACCTCGAGCCTAAAAACTCGGGGATCGCCATCACCGACCGGTGATGGCATACACAAAGAAAGAGGCAAAGATATGCGTAGATCGCGTATTGGGCTCGCATCAGCCGGTTTGATGGCTGTTGCAGGGCTGACACTCGCCGGTTGTGCTGCTGCTGAAGAAGAAGTAGCCACCGAAGCGGGAGACACCACAGAAGAGGCCGCACCCGCCGAAGAGACCTTCGACGTTTATGCGCTTCTTCCCCAGGGTAACGACCAGGCATACGGCACCACCTACCTGCCCCCCATGGAGGCAAAGGCTGCTGAGCTCGGTATCAACCTGACCATCACCAACTCTGAGTACGACGGTGACAAGCAGGCTTCTGAGTGTGAAGTTGCTGTTGCAGCGCAGCCTGACGGCATCATCCTCTGGCCAGCAATTGCTGACACCATTCGTCCCTGCCTCGAGGCAGCTGACGCGGCTGGTATCCCCGTGTGGGTCACCAACGCTGACGTGAACCCCGAAGACGCACCCCTCACCTACGGCTACTCCGGAACGGACAGCTACGGACAGGGTGCAGCATCGGCAGAAATCATGTGTGAAATCGTCGACGGTGCCGAGATTGGCATCATCCAGATCAACGGTGTGACCGGTAACTCGGTGGCAACGCTGCGTGGCGACGGCTTCCGCGAGACCATTGCTTCGGACTGCCCGAACGTGACCATCTTGGCTGAACAGCCTGGTGACTGGGTACCGGACAAGTCGCAGATTGCTGCTTCCGAAATGCTGACCTCGGTGGGCGTTGAGAACGTGCAGGGTATGTACGCTGCAGACGACTCGATGATCAAGGGTGGAATTGACGCACTCAAGGCACGTGACCTTGACCCTGCTGACTTCTTCATCACCTCCATCGGAAACACCTTCCTGGGTAACCCACTGGTCATTAGTGGAGAGCTCGATGGCACCGTGTTCCAGTCCTCCTCATGGGATGGCGAGAACGCTGTTGTCGGTATCTACAACGCCATGACCGGTGCAACCAGCCAGGGTCGCGACGACGATGGTTCCGTTCTGTACATGCCTAACCCCAAGGTGACGGCAGCGAACGCCTCGGACGCCGACGTAGCTCCTGAGTGGTAAACCGCTAACCCGGTTGTAGTACCAACGTGAGTTCTGGGAGGGCCTGCGGGCCCTCCCAGAACAACCGTTGTAGCAGCAAATCCTCATCCCCCCGGGGATAACTCGAACTCTCTTGTGAAAGAACAGTAATGACCTCTGAATTCACCCCCGCACCTCTCGTCCCCGCCCTTGACTTCGCGAACCGCCAGATTCCTGCGCACGGTTCCATGGGTGTTGACTACGAACAGCGTGTGGATTTCCACCGCCTGCGTGCTTACCGCCTCGATCGAGCGATGAAGTCTCTCGAGGCCAGCGAATGTGGCGCTTTCCTGCTCTTTGACTTCTACAACATCCGCTACACGACCCAAACCTGGATTGGTGGCGCACTCGGTGACAAGATGTCCCGCTACGCACTGCTGATGCCCGATGGTAAGCCCCACCTGTGGGATTTTGGCTCCGCCGCTAAACACCACCGCCTTTTTGCCCCCTGGTTGGAAGAGGGCCACTCTCACGCAGGAATGCTGGGGCTCCGGGGCGCTATTTCCCCCGATGTAGGCCTGATGAAAGAAGCGGTCACGGTGATCAAGGGAATGTTGACCGACGCGGGTGTCGTCAACGACCCGATTGGTGTTGACCTTGTCGAGCCTGCATTCCTGTTCGAAATGCAGGCCCAGGGCCTGAAGGTTGTTGATATTCAGCAGCACATGTTGGATGCGCGGGCTATCAAATCACCCGACGAGATCATGTTGCTCTCGCAGGCTGCCGCGATGGTGGACGGCGTCTACCAGGACATTGTCGACGTGCTGAAGCCCGGTATTCGCGAAAACGAAATTGTGGCCCTCGCCTCAAAGCGCCTGTATGAAATGGGATCCGACCAGGTAGAGGCCATCAACGCCGTGTCGGGGGAGCGTTGTAACCCCCACCCGCACAACTTCACCGACAAGATCATCCGTCCCGGTGATCAGGCGTTCTTCGACATCATCCACTCCTTCAACGGCTACCGCACCTGCTACTACCGGACCTTCTCGGTGGGCAGTTCAACAACCCCACAGCATGATGCCTACCGGAAGGCACGCGAGTGGATGGACCTTGCCATCGACAAAGTCCGACCCGGTGTTGGAACCGACGAGGTTGCAGCTCTGTGGCCCAAAGCCCAAGAGTTTGGGTTTGCCAACGAGATGGATGCTTTTGGCCTGCAGTTTGGCCATGGTCTGGGCTTGGGGCTCCACGAGCGCCCGATCATTTCGCGCCTGAACTCGATGACCAAACCGGTCGAGATTGAGGCTGGCATGGTGTTTGCCCTGGAAACCTACTGCCCAGCCTCGGACGGCGTTTCTGCGGCGCGAATCGAAGAAGAGGTCGTTATCACCGAGAAGGGTGCGGAAGTGCTGACCCGGTTCCCCGCGCAAGAGCTTTTCGTCGCCAACCCCTACTAGCAGGCGCTCGCGTGGGCTGGGCCTCTTAGTCGACCCGCAACGAAATCATCAGATAGCGGAATCCTTCGGGTCCGGCGGTGATGGTGCACTGCCCGCCGAGCGGCAGCGATACCGTGTCGCCCTTAGCGAAGTCCCACGATCGCCCATCGGGTTCCGAGACTGTGGCCGTTCCCTCGATGGTGAACACCGAGTGTTCTTCGTCGTGGGTGGTCAGAGTGGTCGATGAGTGGGGTTCCAGGTTTAGGACCTGGATGGCTTTCCAGGGCCCGTCCATGATTTCGGTAATGCCAGAATCGGCTTCCGTGAAGAGGTTTACGCGGGGGTTGGTCATGTCACATCCTTACGCAGTGGCAACTGACGGAGAGTAATCGGGAAGCGCACTCACGATCGAGGGCGGTAGTGCTTCGACAACAACAAACTCCAGCGGCTCATTACCGTGGTTGACGATGCCGTGGCGTCCGTTGAGGGGTGTCATGATGAGGTCACCCGGGACAACCTCGAATTCGTCGCCGTTGTATTTCATCATCCCCTTGCCGGAGACGATGAAGTAGATCTCTTCAGTCCGCGAGTGAACGTGTTCCCCGACGGCTGCCCCGGGTTCCAAAATATTGTGTTCGAACGAATCCCAGGCGGCGTGCAACATCAAGCCGGTGACGAATCGTTTCCAGAGCATCAAGCCTGATCCGCCGTGGACGCCGATTACTTGGGAAGCTGCGCCGGTGTTGGAGACAATGATGGAGTTTGTCACGGAGACCCCCTTTGGTGTTCTGTGTAGACTAACATTCCTCGGCATCATGGTCCCGAATCATGTGTGTTCGTTGTGTCACAGTTGACAAAATTGAGGTGGTTTTCATGCGGGTTTCCGAAAAAGTGTCGATTATCACCGGGGGAGCCCGAGGAATCGGTCGGGCCGCGGTTGATTTGTTCGCCTCAGAAGGGTCGATTGTGTATGCGGTTGACTTGGATTTTGACGAACCGTTCGAAAATCCTTCAGTCCAAACTGTGGCAATGGATGTCACTTCTCCCGAACAGTGGGACGAGCTTGTCCAGCGTGTGCTGAGTGACCACCACCGGATCGACATCCTGTTTAATAATGCCGGCGCTGTCGGTTCGTACGACGGTATTGCGGACATCAGCTTTGAGGATTGGCATCGAATTATCGACCTCAATCTGAACGGGGTGTTTTATGGGACTAAGGCTGTCCTGCCGGCCATGCGTCAGGCGGGCACAGGAGCGATGGTCCATACATCATCCATGTGGGGCTATGTCGGGGCTAGCGGAGTTGCCGCCTACACCGCGTCCAAAGCTGCCGTGAGGTCTCTGAGCAAAAACGTCGCTCTTACCTATGCTGCGGAGGGGATTCGGTCAAACTCTATTCACCCAGGGATCATCGGAACCCCGATGGTGATGGCGCAGGACACCTCGCTCACCGACGATCTCATCCAGAAGACGCCCCTGGGTCGTCTCGGCACCCCGCGCGAAGTCGCTCAAGGAGCGCTCTTTCTCGCCTCGGACGATGCCTCGTACATCACGGGAACAGAGCTCGTGATCGATGGCGGCTCCACCGCGCAGTAGCTAGCTGGCGGGAGTGGTCCCTGCTGGGCGCCGAGCGACCTCTGCCAATGCCGCCCAGTCGAGATCCGCGAGCTCGGGGCGAGACAGGGCCTCGTTAAAGGATGCCGAGAGAACGCCGGAGGAAGCCAAATCTTTGCCCTGGGAAGAGGCGATATTCGTCGCGAGAGTGAGATCCTTGAGCCCCAATTCAAGGGAAAATCCCTGAGGCAAATAGGACGATGCGGCAATCATCCTGCCGTAACCGGAGTAAGCGACACCGCCAAACAAACTGGATGTCAGCAACTCCACAAAGTGTTCTGGGTCAATGCCCGCACCTTCGACAAGCGCTACCGACTCCCCAATGGCCTGTATCGCGTGAATAATGTTGAGGTTCACAGCCACCTTGGCGATGTTTGCTTGAGAAGGTGTCGAACCCAGCGGCCACGTTTTTTTGCCCATGAGATCAAAAAAGGGCTGGGCCGCTTGGGCGGCTGACTCATCGCCGGCCACGAGAATGTTGAGCTCGCCGGCCGCCGCAACAGGTGGTCGACCGAGCACGGGGCTAGAAACGTAGGCAGCCCCCGCCTCGGTGAAAATCTCATGAAGGCGAGTCCCACACTCCGGCGAAACCGACGCCATATTTGCGTGGAAGCCGCCCTTCGCCGCTCGAGCAGCGGAAGGGGTTAATACGCTTTCGGCCGCCGCATCGGTGGCGAACATGGAGAAGGAGGCGCCCGTGGATAGTGCCTCTTCTGGAGTGTTTGCTGCCACCGCACCCTCAGAAACAAGGGTTTCGACGGCTCCAGGCGAGCGGTTCCAGGCGACCACGGTGTGTCCTCCGCCTACGAGCCTGCGCGCCATTGCGAGGCCCATCGTGCCCAGGCCCAAAAAGCCGACTTCTGCCACGGCTCTAGCCCTTCCAGATGGTTTTCATGTTGGTGAACTCGCGGATGCCGGGTGCTCCCAACTCGCGCCCAAACCCTGAGTCCTTGACGCCCCCGAAAGCGAGCTCCGGATAAGAAATGGTCATGCCGTTCACAAACACAGCGCCAGCGTCCAGTTTCTCGGTGAAATAGGCCTGCTCGTCGGCATCTGTGCTCCAGATAGCGGAGCTGAGCCCAAAGGTGGTCTGGTTCGCGATGGTGATGGCCTCTTCCCGATCAGCGACGCGGTAGATGCTCGCGAGCGGACCAAAGGCTTCTTCCATCGTGATGCGCATGTCGGGGGTGATATCCGCAATCACCGTGGGCGGGTAGAAGTACCCGGGGCCCTCGGGCAGCTCGCCTCCGACCAAGACGGTGGCACCCTTTGATTTTGCGTCCTCGACGAGCTCAGAGATGTCCCGTTGGCCGTTCTTCGTGGCTAGGGGGCCCACCTGCGTTGCAGGGTCCATGGGGTCACCCATCACCAAGGCCTGCATGCCCTGCACGAAGGCGGCTACCCACTCGTCATAGATATCGGTGTGGACCAAGAAACGCTTCCCTGCGATGCAGGACTGGCCGTTGTTGTTGATGCGGGCGGTGACCGCGACGGCAGCAGAGTGAGCGATATCCGCGGAAGGCATGACCACGAAGGCATCAGATCCCCCCAATTCCATGACGGACTTCTTGATCTGGCGACCTGCGCGCTCGGCGACTGCACGACCAGCAGGCTCGGATCCGGTCAGAGTGACAGCTTTGACCCGCCAGTCATCGATAACGCTGTTCACCAGGCTGACACCGATCATCAGGGTTCCAAACGAGCCTTCGGGGAACCCACCGCGGGTGAACAGAGTGTGGAGGTAAAGGGCAGATTCGGGCACGTTGGAAGCGTGCTTGAGTACACCCGTGTTACCGGCCATCAGCGCGGGTGCAGCAAAGCGCATGACCTGCCACAGTGGGTAGTTCCACGGCATTACCGCCAAGATGACACCCAGTGGCTGGTACATCGCGTACGCAGAGCTTGCATTCACGGTGCTGGGGTCAGCCAGCGGCTCATCAGCAAGAAATTCGGGGGCTTTGTCGGCGTAAAAGCGCATGTTCTTCACGCACTTGTGAACCTCAGCCTCGGCCTGGGCAATCGGCTTACCCATTTCACGCACAAGCATGGGGGCCAGAGTGGAGACCTCAGACTCCATCAGGTCCGCGGAGGCCCGCATCCAGGTGGCGCGCTGTTCGAAGCTTTCGTCGCGCAGTTGTTCGTGAGCTTTCTGGGCGAGCGCTATTTTTGCCTCGACGACCTGCGCTGTGTCTTCTTCAAAAGTCTTTTCTACTTCTCCCGTGGTGGGGTTAGTGACGGCCATGCTCATGCGGGGGTTTCCTTACTGTTGGGGGCTTGATCAAAAAGTTCAGGGTGACGCTCCAGGTGAAGACGCGTCCGCCGGATATGTAGGGCAAGAATCTGCTCGGCGAGCGCGAGGTCCCCGTCATGGAGGGCGGTGACCAACATGTGGTGCTCGTCGTGGAAAATTCGACGGTTTCGATCACCCACCAGTTGCGTGTAAGCCCGGCGGTAGGGCTGAGTGGTGTTCCACAGTCGGGTGACCAGTGATCCCAGGACATGGGTGCGCGCGTTTTCGTAGGCCCCAAGGTGGAATTGACGATCCAGATCGAGGAATTCTTCCACGCCCTCGGAGTTGGACATCTGATGGGCGAGATCATCGAGCCGGGAGAGTTGATCCTTGGTGAGGTGTTCTGCAGAAAAACGCAACAACAGCGGCTCAATGCGTTCGCGGGTTTGATACACCTCGGAACATTCCGCGAGCGTGAGGCTTGCTACCCACGCGCCGGTGTTCGCGACCAGTCGCACGAGACCTTCTGTCTCCAGCAGTCGTAGCGCCTCACGCACGGGAATGCGTGAACCTCCGTACCGGGCAGAGAGTTCCTCTTGGACAATCCGATCACCGGGGGAGAGCTCGCCGGCGAGGATGCTCTCGCGCAGCGAGTCGGCAATGCGTTGCGACGCGTTGCCATCCCGCAGCGACTCCGTCATCGTCATGGACTTATTCTCCAGGCTTCATCGGGTGCCAGAGGCGCACGTCTGTGTCTGATTCGTAGGCTTTTCCCTCCGGGAAACTGACCAGCTCGCACTGCATGCCCCACGGGGTGAGGAAGTACAACCAACGTTGGCCCAAGCTGGCGTTTTGCGAATGGACAATCTCACCCATCGTCTCGACACCCTGTTCTTTAAGGTAGGCAACGGCGACGTCGAGATCTTCGACATAAAAAGCCAGGTGGTGGCCGCCGACATCGGAGTTCGCCGGTGGGGTGGTGACCTGGTCGGGAGACTCCCACTGGAAAATTTCGAAGTTGGGGCCAGTTTTGCAGCGGAAAAAGCGCAGCTCGCGCATGACGGCGCGAGGGTGGACGTGGAGTTGCTCCGCTAGCCAGTCGTCCTCCCGGATGAAGGGGCCGAGGCTGTAGACCTTTTCGCAGCCAATCACGTCGACGAAAAAACGCTCGGCCTCGTCGAGGTCGGGAACAGTGAACCCGATGTGTTCTGTTCCGCGAAGCCCGGGCAGCGCCATGGGTGACTCCTTTGTCGAGGTGTTGCATACAGTATGTCGGTTTTGGAGCGGATAATCCAGCTGAAAACGCCCGATTGGGGTGACATTGGATACAATCTGGGGTATGGTCGTGTGCAGAACACGGGATGCCGGATAGCGCTAGCCCTCAACGAAGAGAAGAGAACCCATCGTGGCCACACATACCCCTCTTGAGCCGGCCCAGCCCTGGATTCAGGTCCAGGCCACCCAGGAAGACTGGGAAGCAGCAGACCCAGCACTTCTTGCCACCATGCTTGGTCAACTGCACCTGATCCGAGCCTTCGAAGAGACCGTCCTCGAGCTCGCGGGCGAAGGTCTTGTTCATGGCCCCGCGCACTCGTCGGTCGGGCAAGAGGGTGGCGCGGTGGGTTCTGCCGTCGGCTTACGTGCCAGTGATGCCGTCAACGGGTCACACCGTGGACACCACCAGTTTTTGGCTAAGGCACTGGGCTATGTCGCCCCGGTAGGCCTTGACCTTCAGCAGCTCGTCACACCGGACATTGCCACCGTGTTGGATAAGACCCTGGCCGAGATCCTCGGTCTCGCCCGCGGGTTCTGCAAAGGCCGCGGTGGATCCATGCATCTCCAGTGGCACGATGCCGGCGCGCTCGGCACCAACGCCATCGTCGGCGGGGGAGTCCCCCTGGCGGCCGGAAATGCTTTTGCCCAGAAGCGCGCCGGAACGAGCGACCTCACCGTCACGTACTTTGGTGACGGGGCGGTGAATATTGGCTCCGTGCTGGAGAGCATGAACCTCACCTCCGCATGGGACATCCCTCTGATCTTCTTCATCGAAAACAACCTTTATGCCGTCTCCACCACCGTGGAGGAGGCCACCGGCGAGCCACGCCTCTCAGGTCGCGGCGTAGGGTTTGCGATCCCGTCCTTCCGTGTCGATGGCATGGACCCGCTCTCGGTGTACCTGACGATGCAGAAAGCCGAAGAATACGTTCGCGCCGGTAACGGCCCCGCCGTGATTGAAGCAGAGGTCTATCGCTTCTTCCACCAAAATGGCGCCTTCCCCGGCAGTGCCTTTGGGTATCGCTCGAAAGAGGAGGAAGAATCCTGGCGTGCACGTGACCCGCTCACGATGATGGCGGACAAAATGAAAGCGCTCGGTCTCATTAACGACGAAATCGTCGCGTCCGTGCGTCAACAAGCCCAGGACGCAATGTCTGCCGTGGCCGACACGTTAGTCGAGCAGGACCCCGAGGCCAAGCCCGGAGTTCGCCGGATCCGCCCTGACCTGTGGCCAGAAGCAAGTTTCGTGGATGTTGGTGTTCGAGGTGACCTCAGTGAACTATCCGGTGCCCGGACTCAAGAGCGCAGTGACTACACCGGGGAGATGACCGACGTTCGCTTTGTTGATGCGGTGGCCGCGGTGATGGATCGCAATATGTCCGAAGATGACCGCATTCTGGTCTTGGGCGAAGACATTCACCGCCTCAAGGGTGGCACCAACGGTGCGACAAAAGGCCTGGCGGAGAAATTCCCGGGCCGCATCCTCGGAACGCCTATTTCGGAAAACGCCTTCACGGGACTGGGCGGTGGCTTGGCACTGGATGGCCGCTACCGACCGGTGGTCGAGTTTATGTACCCGGACTTCATGTGGGTGGCTGCCGACCAGGTGTTCAACCAGATCGGTAAAGCCCGCCACATGTTTGGTGGCGAATCCGCTGTCCCCCTGGTCCTGCGCACAAAAGTAGCCATGGGTAGTGGGTATGGGTCCCAACACCTGATGGATCCTGCCGGCATTTTTGCGACCGCACCCGGATGGCGGATTATGGCCGCCTCAAACCCGTATGACTACGTGGGCATGATGAATGCGGCACTCGCCTGCGATGACCCGGTGCTGATGATCGAACACGTTGACCTCTACATGACGAAAGGCGAGATCCCCGCGGAAGGGCTCGACTATCAGATCCCCTATGGGACAGCTTCGCTCGTCCGGGAGGGCTCGGACATGACGGTCTTGACGTACATGTCGATGGTGAATCACACCCGCGAGGCCCTGGATGCCACCGGCATTGACGCCGACCTGGTCGACCTGCGCTTCCTGGATCGAGCGAGCCTCGACTGGGCCACGGTCGGCGAGAGCATTCGCAAGACCAACAACGTTTTGATTGTTGAGCAGGGAGCCATCGGCACGTCGTATGGAGGATGGCTGGCCGATGAGATTCAACGCCGCTTCTTTGACTACCTCGATCAACCCGTCGAGCGGGTCACCGGTTCGGAAGCGTCACCGAGTATCTCCAAGGTGCTCGAGCGCGCCGCTATTGCCCAAACTGCTGAGGTTGAAGCCGGCCTGCGTCGTGTGATCGCCGCGAAGGGAGCCCGCTAATGGCGAGCGTCGTCAGGATGCCAGAAGTGCTTGCGGGCGCGACTGAAGCGGTGCTCTCGAACTGGTCGGTCGCCGAGGGCGCCGAGGTGGCGGTGGGTGATGTGCTGGCAGAAATTGAAACCGAAAAAGCCACGGTCGAGTACCAGGCGGAAGAAGCGGGGACCTTAGCCCGCGTGTTGATTAACCCCGGTGATTCAGCGGACGTCGGCACTCCCATTGCGATCTTTACCGCACCGGGTGATGGCGAAGCAGAAATCGCCCAAGCCCTGGCCGATGCGGGAGCTGCTGGCGCGCCCGCACCCGAACCAGAGGCTGCCCCTGCGCCAAGCGCGGAAGCTACTGCTCCGCCCGTGACCGAGCCCCCTGTGGCTCCCTCCGTTGACGAACAGCCGGCCCTGACCCCTTCAGCCAGCCGGCTGTTTGTCAGCCCCCTTGTTCGCCGCCTTGCTCGCGAGGCGGGTGTTGACCTCAGCACCATTAAGGGAACCGGTCCTGGCGGGCGAATCGCCCGCAAAGACTTCGACGCCCATCAGGCGGGTGCGGCGGCGACCCCGGCGGTTGCTCCTGCTCCGTCAGCGCCTCAGAAACCCGCAGGCTTTGAAGAGATTCCCCATACCGGGATGCGTAAGGCGATTGCTCGGAGGCTGAGCGAGTCGAAATCGACCGTTCCGCACTTCTACCTCAGCGCTGACTGCCGCGTCGACCGGCTCTTGCAGGCGCGCTCGGAAGTGAACGCCGCCAAGGGTGTGAAGTATTCGGTGAACGACTGGGTCGTGAAAGCCGTCGCCATGGCCCTCATGGAGGTTCCTGAAGCAAACGTTATTTGGGGCGACACTGCGATGCGCCGCTTTGACTCAGCAGATATCGCGGTTGCCGTTGCTACCGAGGGCGGACTGCTTACCCCAGTGATCAGAGGTGTGGAGGGTCTGTCCCTCGGCGAGGTCAACACCGCCATCGCTGAGGCAGCGAATCGTGCCCGGTCCGGCACGATCAAGCAGGAAGAGATCGAAGGCGGAAGCTTTGCGGTCACCAACCTGGGAATGTATGGAACAACCGAGTTTGCTGCGATTATCAACCCACCACAGTGGGGGATTCTCGCGGTAGGGGCTGCCACCCAGCGACCTGTGGTGGAAAATGGCTCCCTGATGGTCGGTTTGGTGATGACGGTGACGTTGTCAGCGGACCACCGAGCGGTGGATGGTGCCCTGGCAGCACAGTGGCTGGCGGCCTTCCAACGCCACATCGAGAACCCTGTGGGGCTCTTGGTGTAGCAACAACCGGAGTGTGGTCTAAGAGACAACACTCCGGGGCAAAAGTGTAATGTAGGAGTTGACATGCACGAACGAGGGCGTTTGTTGGTATCCGTCCCCGATGGCGTCGTCACCTCAGCGAATCGAAGGGACCAAAAATGGATACACAGCGTTTAGCGGGACGTAAAGCTCTCATCACCGGTGGCGCCCAGGGTATGGGTGCAGCGATTGCTGTTCACTGGGCGGCACAGGGTGCAGCTGTTTGCGTGGCCGACCTCAACGAAGAGGGCGTTGCGCAGGTTGCGGCAGACATTCGCGCTGCCGGTGGCCAAGCCACCCACTTCAAGTTGGATGTGACCGACGAGGACCAGACCAAAGCCGCAGTTGCCCACGTCGTCAAAGAGTTTGGTGAAATCAACCTCTTGCTGAATAACGCCGGGGTCAACAAGCCGACCATTTTCCCGAACACGCCGAAGGAAAACTACGACTTCATCATGGGTGTGAACGCGTGGGGTGCCTTCAACGTCATGAAGCAGGTTTCCCAGCAGATGATCGACCAGGGACCAAGCAAAGATTTCCCGGGCAAGATCATCAATGTGGGCTCGATCCTGTCCCGTGAGGCATTCCTCGACGTGATTCCTTACTCGATGTCCAAGCACGCGGTTTTGGGCTTGATCAAGGGTGGCGCCAAAGCGTTGGTTGACCACAACATCACCGTTAACGGCTACGGCCCCGGGGTTGTCCGCACGGAACTGTGGGAACAGCTGGATAAAGACCTCGTCGAAATCGGCATGTTTGAGAAGCAGGGGCAGTCCATGGACTCTCTCGCCGCGAACATGATTTTGATGAAGCGTTATTCCTTCCCCGAGGATGTTGTCGGCACCGCGTCATTCCTGGCGAGCGCCGAGAGTGACTACATGACCGGACAGCTCATCATGATTGATGGCGGCATGGTGCTCCACTAAGGAGCATTCGATGAGAACGGGGGGAGCGTTTTTGCTCCCCCCGTTCTTCGTTAAGAATCCTGGCGGTGTTTACTTTGCCGACAGCCAGCCCGTGAGAAGCTGAAGCGTGTCAGTTTTTGAATCCCGAACGAGCGTGCTGGAGCGCGTGCGCACAAAACCCCGAGCTCAAGTGCTCATTGTTGGGGGAGGGATCAATGGCCTCTCCACGCTGCGGGAACTCGCTTTCCAGGGGGTTGAGGTGACACTCGTAGAGAAGAACGACTACTGTTCAGGCGCTTCGGCTGCGTCCTCCCACATGATTCACGGTGGTATTCGCTACCTGGAAAACGGGGAGTTTCGGTTGGTCCGGGAGTCACTCTTGGAGCGCAATCGACTGCTGTCGACAGCGCCCCACTACGTCAAGCCGCTCAAAACCACCATGCCGATTTTTTCCGTGTTCTCTGGGGTCCTCTCGGCGCCTTTCAAACTGCTTTTTCATCGCGGCGGCAAACCCAAAGAACGCGGAGCGCTCTTGATCAAAATTGGGCTGCTGCTCTATGACACGTTTGGTAGAAATGCCGGGACCATGCCCCGCCACGAGTTTTTTGGTCGGAAACGCTCGCTTCGTGAGCTCCCCGCAATAAATCCGGAGGTGAAATTCACCGCTCACTACTTTGATGCCGCCATCGAGAACCCCGAGCGCTTGGCGCTCGACATTCTTGGCGATGCGCTCGCGCAAGGCGAGCATGTGAGGGCGCTCAACTACGTGGAAGCCTCCGGGGCGACCGGGGAGGGCATTGTGCTGACCGACACTCGAACAGGCGAAAACATCACCTTTGAGGCTGACCTGGTGATCAATGCGGCAGGTCCGTGGACAGATCGTGCCAACAGGGCCTTTGGACTGCCCAGTGCGTACCTCGGGGGGACCAAGGGCTCACACATTGTCCTCGATAATCCGGAGCTGTTTCAGGCGTGCGATAGTCGCGAAATATTTTTTGAGAACAGCGATGGTCGCATTGTCCTGATGTACCCGCTTTTGGGTCGCGTGATTGTCGGGACGACCGATATTCCTCTGGATAACCCGGACGAAGCGGAATGCACGGAGGAGGAAGTGGAGTACTTCTTTGATTTGGCCTCGCACGTGTTCCCAGACATCGCGCTTGATCGACGTCAGATCGTCTACCGGTATTCGGGCGTTCGGCCGCTGCCGGCAGCGGGTGATGTTTCCCCTGGTGTCGTGTCCAGGGATTATCGGATTGTGAGTGACCGGCTGCCCACCGGGCAGAGAGTGCTCAGCCTGATCGGTGGGAAATGGACCACTTTTCGGGCCTTGGGGGAGCACCTCGCTAATGACGCTCTAGAGGTGCTGGGTCAGCGCCGCAGCGTTTCCACTGTCGGCATGGCGATCGGCGGGGGAAAAGACTTCCCCAGGGACGCAAGTTCGCTTCAGCACTGGGTCACGCAACATCGTGGGGCTGTTCCCCAGGCGCGCGCCGGGCAGCTTCTTGTGCGATACGGGACCACCGCTCGGGACTTGCTCGCGCACCTTTCCGAGGCCGGCGATGACCCCTTGGTCCACATTGAGGGCTTCTCGTCCCAAGAGGTCGCCTGGCTCGTCCACGGTGAACACGCCGTCACCCTGGCCGATATCGTTTTCCGCCGGACGCTTCTGGGTTTCACAGGATCCATTGGCCCCCAGGGTGTCCGTGAGCTCGCTCAGGTGATCGCACCCGTGATGGGTTGGTCAGCTGCTGACGTTGCGCGAGAAGTTGCCTCCATTCGCCTCGAGCAGCCCGCCTAGGGCGATGTCACCCCGCTGCTTTAGCATGAAGAAGCGAAGGGGGACGGAATGGGTACCTGGATTATCACCGTAAAAAGCGGAGCACCGCTCGGAGTTGACGATGAAACGCTCGGCCAAATGGCTCGTGACCGTGCGATTCAGCCCGACACGGTCATTACGGATCAGGACTCGCAGATGTCCTACCCCGCGGGCGATATTCCGGGACTGTTCTCCCATAAGAGCTGGGTCGTCGGTTTTGTGCTTTCTGTGCTGCTCGGTTATCTCGGCGTTGACCGTTTTTACGCCGGCCGCGCAGGGCTCGGTGTGGTGAAATTACTGACCGTCGGTGGCGGCGGGCTGTGGTGGATTATCGATGCCGTCCTTTTTGCCACGAAAAGCGCCCGCGACGGGCAGGGTCGTCGCATCGCTAACAGCTGAACACATCACCGGTTTCGCGGGCTCAAAAGCGGTAACCTGAAACACACATGGCGACCTCTTCTGACCCGATAGACCGCATCCTCGCGGCCGAAGAAGCCGAGTCAGCTCCCGTCACCGTCTTCTCTCGGCCGATAGAAACCCAGGCCCCGGCGTCCGCCCCCACCGGCGGCGATTTTGAGAGGGAAGAGCGCCAGGCCCTGCGTCGCGTAGCGGGGCTGTCGACGGAACTGGATGACGTCACCGAGGTCGAATATCGTGAGTTGCGCCTCGAAAAGGTTGTGCTGATTGGGGTCTACGACCGCGGGACCTCCACCGAGGCAGAAAACTCCCTGAAAGAACTCGCCCTGCTGTGTGAAACAGCCGGCGCCCAGGTTCTCGATGGTGTGGTGCAACGATTGCCTCACCCGGATGCTTCCACCTATCTGGGGAAGGGAAAAGCCCGTGAGGTCAAGGACCTCGTGTGGCAGGTGGGCGCAGATACCGTGGTTGCGGACACCGAGCTCGCACCGTCCCAGCGGCGTGCACTCGAGGACGTTTTGAAAGTTAAAGTCATTGACCGCACCGCGGTCATCTTGGATATTTTCTCTCAACACGCCAAGACCCGAGAGGGTAAGGCCCAGGTGGAGCTGGCGCAGCTTCAGTACCTACTGCCTCGATTGCGAGGCTGGGGTGAATCGATGAGCCGTCAAGCCGGTGGTCAAGTGGGTGGAGCCGGCGCGGGTATGGGGAGCCGTGGCCCGGGTGAAACGAAAATTGAGCTTGATCGACGGCGCATCAACACTCGCATGGCGAAGTTGCGCAAACAAATCAAAGGTTTTGGACCCGCCCGAGAGACCAAGCGTGCCAATCGCAAGCGGACCGGAATCCCGAACGTCGCTATTGCCGGGTATACGAATGCCGGGAAATCTTCACTGCTCAACCGCATGACGCAGGCGGGGGTTCTGGTCGAAGACGCCCTCTTTGCCACCCTGGATGCGACCGTGCGTAAGAGCGTGACTCCCACGGGGCGTGCCTTCACGTTGACAGACACGGTGGGTTTTGTGAGGAATCTGCCCCACGAGCTTGTTGAGGCGTTTCGCTCCACTCTGGAAGAAGTAGGTCAAGCCGACGTCATCGTGCATGTTGTCGATGCCAGCCACCCTGACCCCGGTGCGCAGCTCTCCACGGTGCGCGGAGTGATTTCCGACGTTGATGCCAGTGATGTCGCGGAGATTGTGGTGTTCAACAAGATCGATTCCATCGACGATGCCACTGTGTTGCAACTGCGCGGTATTGAGCCAGCAGCGCTGTTTGTCTCCGCTCACACTGGTGAGGGCGTCGACGCACTGTTGGAGCGAATTGATTCAGAACTACCTCGTCCCACCATTGAGCTATCGGTGATCATTCCCTTTGACCGAGGAGAGCTCGTGGCCCGCATGCACAACGAGGCGATTGTTCGTTCGACTGACTACGACGAGCGCGGCACCCTGATGAGCGTGGTGGTCGATGACCACTTGGCCGCCGACCTCCAAAGTTTTGTCGTCGCTGCCTAATCCTGGGGCTTGGTTGCCCAGAGGGCGCTGCCAATAATTCCGGCGTTATTGAGGAAATGCGCGGGAACAAGGGGGGTGCCAGCCTCGATAAGGGGGAAGAAATTCTCGTGGCTTGAGGAGACGCCACCGCCGATCACGAACAACTCGGGAGCAAACAGAGTCTCCACGTGGGTATAGAAGCGGGTGAGACGAGGGGCCCATTCCTCAAAAGACAAGCCTTCGCGTTCTCTCGCCGAGTTTGCGGCTCGTTTTTCGGCTAACTCGCCGTCAATTTCGAGGAGACCCAGCTCTGAATTGGGGACAAGCACACCATCCATCAAGAAGGCACTGCCAATTCCGGTTCCCAAGGTGGTGAGAATGACAAGGCCGTCGACCCCGCGGGCTGAACCGAGCGACGCTTCTGCGAATCCTGCGGCATCCGCGTCGTTGACCATGCGAATCGGTTGGCCAAGCTCCTGGGTTAGGTACTCGTCTGCGGGGAAATCAATCCACTCCTGGGAGACGTTACTGGCCGAGCGGGTGCGACCGTGGGTGACCACCGCGGGGAAACAGACACCAATGGGCTCGTGCTCACGGTGCTCGAGAGTGTTCACAATTTCCTGAACAACGTCCAACACGTCGGGTGGGTGGGCGCCCTCAGGCGTCGCTATTTTGACGCGGTCGGAGACAAGCTCTCCCGTGGCGAGGTTCACTCGGGCGCCTTTGATGCCCGTTCCGCCAATATCAATGCCCAGCGCGACACTCATGGCAGCGTCAATATTTCTGCTCCGGTGTCGGTAACCACCAGGGTGTGTTCAAACTGGGCGGAGAGTTTCTTGTCCTTCGTGGTGACGGTCCAGCCGTCCTCCCACATGTCCCACGCGATAGTGCCCAGAGTCAACATCGGCTCGATGGTGAAGACCATTCCCGGTTCAATTCTCTGGTCATAGAGCGGTGCCGCGTCATAGTGGGGGATGATCAGGCCGGAGTGGAAAGACGACCCCACTCCGTGGCCGGTGAAATCCTTCACCACCCCGTACCCAAAGCGTGACGCATAAGCTTCAATCGCTCGACCAATGACATTGATGTGGCGACCTGGCGCCACGGCCTTGATTCCGCGGCGCAAAGCCTCCTCGGTTCGCTCCACCAGCAACGTGGCCTCTTCTGAAGCCTGCCCGGCGATAAAAGTCTTGTTCAGGTCACCGTGGAAACCATTCAAGTAGGCGGTGATATCAATGTTGACAATGTCACCTTCTTCCACCACGGTGTCATCCGGGATGCCGTGACAAATCACTTCATTGAGGGACGTGCAGCAAGATTTTGGGTATCCCCGGTAGCCGAGGGTTGACGGGTAAGCGCCATGGCTGGTCACATAGTCGTGGGCGATGCGGTCAAGTTCGTTTGTGGTGACCCCGGGGACGACGGCGGCGCCGGCTGCTTCGATCGCTTGCGCAGCAATGGTTCCTGCTGCGCGGATGGCCTCGATTTCCTCGTCGGAATAGACATCATCGCCCTGGTGGTCTCGTGGTGCTCGTTTGCCGACGTATTCTGGAGCCGTGATGGAAGGGTCCACGGGTCGTTGCGGTGCGAGGGTGCCGGGGATCAGAATTCCAGAGGCATCTTTTGGCACGCACACAGTCTAAACGGGGGAGCTGATGGCAGAGACAAAGAAGTGGTGGTTTAACCACGTTACCGGCGAGGTGGAATACGGACCTCAGTCCCTGGGGATGCACCGTGATGGCCCGTTTGAGTCCGAAGCTGAAGCGGCCAGAGCCCCGGAAATTGCGCGCGAGCGCGCTGCTGCCTGGGAAGCGGAGGAGGAGGCCTAGTCCTCGTCGAAGCTGTGCTCCGGCCCTGGGAAGGCCCCTGATTCCACTTCGTCACGCCACTGCGATACTGCCCCGTGGAGCACATCGCGCAACGAGGCGTATTGCTTGACAAAGCGCGGGAGGCGGTCGGTGTTAAGCCCCGCAAGGTCTGACCACACAAGGATTTGACCGTCAGTGCCCGGGCCTGCCCCGATCCCAATGGTGGGGATGGTGAGTGCTTCGCTCACCTGGCGAGCAATACTCTGTGGCACCATTTCGATCACCACCGCGAAGGCTCCAGCTTCCTGGACCGCGAGGGCATCCTCCATGAGTGCCTCCGCGCCACTGCCGCGCCCCTGAACAACGTGACCACCGAGTCCGTGCTCACTTTGGGGAGTGAAGCCCACATGGCCCATGACCGGAATCCCGGCCTCAACAATGCGGGAGATGTGGTCACGAGAGCGAACGCCACCCTCCAGTTTGACCGCGTGCACGCCTGATTCCTTCATGAAACGAATGGCGGTGTGGAGCGCTTCGTCGGCGCTCGCCTCGTACGATCCGAAAGGTAGATCGGCCACCACCAGCGCGCGCGAGGCAGCCTTCGCAACCCCACGACACAACGGAATCAGCTCGTCAACAGTGACGGGGACGGTGGAGTCGTAACCAAAAACCACATTTGCGGCGGAATCACCGATCAGCAGGAAGTCAACGCCAGCTTCGTCAAACACTCCCGCCGTCAGAAAGTCATAGCTGGTGATGCCGGTAATCCGAATACCCTCCTGCTTGGCGCGGGCGAAATGGCGGACGCGAACGCGTTTAGGCGAAGAAGACATGATGGGAGCCTACTCGGGGCGCTCGAACTGCGACAGGGTGTTGGTAATCGGGAGCCGTCGGTCTCTCCCAAAAGCCACACTAGAAATTCGGGGCCCAATCGCACCCTGGCGACGCTTCCATTCCGCGCGGGACACCAGGGCCACCACCTCGTGGACGAGAGTTTCTTCAAAGCCCCGCGCGACGATTTGGGGTGCGTCAGCGCCTTGGACGACCAGGAGTTCAAGAATCTGGTCGAGCACCTCGTAGTCAGGAAGGCTGTCCTGGTCGGTTTGGTCCGGACGCAGTTCAGCGCTGGGCGGCTTGTCGATCGAGTTCGCGGGGATGGGGGGTGTTTCCCCCAGCGATTGAGCCCGAGCGTTTCGCCACCGCGCCAATTCCCATACCAGCGTCTTGGGGACGTCTTTGATCGGTGCAAAACCCCCCACGGAGTCACCGTAGATGGTGGAGTAGCCCACGGCGAGCTCTGACTTGTTGCCTGTGGTCAGCACCAGGTGGCCCTCTTGGTTCGAGAGTGCCATCAGCAGCACACCCCGGGCGCGGGCTTGGACATTCTCTGCCGCCAGACCGGTCAGACCCAGCTGGTCATCAAAACCGGCGACCAGCTTCGTGATGCTCTCCACGCGGTAGGCCATTCCTACGTTGTCGGCGAGGGCCTTTGCATCTTCTAGCGAGTGTTCACTCGAGTGGGCACTGGGCATCCCCACGCCAAAAACCCGTTCCGGACCAAGCGCATCGGTTGCGAGCGATGCGCACAAGGCTGAGTCAATGCCTCCGGAGAGCCCGAGGATAACCGAGGGGAAACCGTTCTTATTCACATAATCTCGGATGCCCGTGGTGATTGCTTGCCACACCAGCTCCAGCGGATCATCGGTGCGCGGTGTGGGAGGGGGAAGAGGTTGTGACCCGGGGGCGCGGACTCCCGCAAGCTCCACCCGTCGAGCACCGGCGGGCAGTGGCGCCTCAGCGCCGAATGGCGGGATCTCGAGGTCTGCCACTGTCACGTCTTCGTCAAACCATGCGGAGGACACTGTGCGATGCCCGGCGGGGGAGACGATCATGCTGTCGCCATCAAACACGAGATCGTCCTGCCCACCAGCAATGTTCACATAGGCAACGTGGGTGTCCATCTCCTGCGCGCGCTGGGTTACCAGCGGCTCTCGCACGGTGGCTTTATCCCGCTGGAAGGGGGACGCATTGGGAACCAGCAAAAGCCCCAGGGGGTAACCCGTGAGAGTTTCCACGGGGCCGTCGCTGCGCCACAAGTCTTCGCAAATAACGATCCCTGCGTCAACACCCGCCATGCGCAGGATGAGAGTTTCGGTCCCCGGCACAAACGTTCGGGATTCGTCGAACACGGCGTACGTGGGCAAGTGGTGTTTGGCGTAGGTGGCCTGAATTTTCCCGCCCAAGAGAACGCTGGCGCTGTTTGTGGCCCGGGCGGCAGAGTGCAGGATGGTGGCGTCATCAGCCAGCGTATGCGGCCCATCGGGGTGCCCCACAATGACCGCCATATCGCCCATACCTTCGGCCTGGAGTGCGCTTGCCAGCTCCGCCAAGGAGGCCCGTGACAGTTCCAAAAAATTATCCCGCAGCGCCAAATCTTCGATCGGGTAGCCCGTGAGGGAGAGCTCACCGCTCAGCATGGCTTGTGCGCCCTGGTCGTAGGCAACCCGAGCACAGTCGAGAAGAGTCTGAGCGTTGTGGGAGCGATGACCCACAATGGGGTTGGTTTGCGCTAAAGCTAAGCGAAAACGGGGCATAACCAGTAGCCTAATGCCAGAGCTTTCTGCGCCGGTGAGCGCCCAATCTGGGGGAAACAGTGGATAAACAACGCGACTTTGTCTTGCGCACTATTGAAGAGCGCGGAGTGAAATTCATTCGGTTGTGGTTCACCGATGTGGTGGGCACGTTGAAGATGGTGGCGGTAGCACCCGCCGAAATTGAAGGCGCTTTTGCCGAGGGCTTGGGAATCGATGGTTCGTCCATTGAAGGGTTTACTCGGGCATTCGAAGCCGATGTGCTGGCGCACCCTGACCCGACCACGTTCCAGATTCTTCCCTGGAGGGGTGAAGTTGATCCCACCGCGCGAATGTTCTGCGACATCACTACCCCCGATGGCCAACCTGCGGCCGTAGACCCCCGCCATGTTCTCAAGCGTCAGTTGGAGAAGGCAGCCGACCTCGGCTTCACGTTTTACACGCACCCGGAGGTGGAGTTTTACCTCTTGAAGTCGAGCGCCTACGGTCCCAACGGTCCCGAACCTGTCGATTCTGCGGGATATTTTGACAATGTTCCCGGCGGAACCGCTCACGATTTCCGGCGGCGCGCCGTGCGAATGTTGGAAGACCTGGGAATCTCGGTCGAGTTCAGCCACCATGAGGCGGGCCCCGGTCAAAACGAAATCGACCTGCGTTATGCCGATGCCTTGACGACTGCTGACAACATCATGACGTTTAGAACCGTGGTCAAAGAAGTCGCTATCGAGCAGGGTGTCTACGCCACGTTTATGCCCAAGCCCATGGCCTCCCACCCAGGCTCGGGTATGCACACCCACCTTTCCTTGTTTGAGGGCGACACGAACGCGTTCTTTGACGCGGGAGGTAAGTACCAGCTCTCCGCCGTGGGACGCTCCTTTGTGGCGGGTGTGCTGAAACACGCTCCCGAGTTCACCGCCATTACCAACCAGTTTGTGAACTCGTATAAGCGCCTCTGGGGCGGACACGAAGCCCCCAGTTATGTGACCTGGGGACACAACAACCGTTCCGCCCTGGTCCGGGTGCCGCTGTACAAGCCCAGCAAGGGTCAAAGCGCGCGCGTGGAGTACCGTGGCATCGATTCTGCGGCCAACCCGTATCTGGCGTTCTCGCTGCTGCTGGCGGCGGGCTTGAAAGGTATTGAAAACAACTACGAGTTGCCGGCCGAAGCAGAGGACACCGTGTGGGAGCTCAGTGAAGGCGAGCGCCGGGCGTTGGGCTACGAACCCCTACCCGCGAGCCTCGACCAGGCGCTCGTGCAAATGGAAAACAGCGAACTGGTGGCAGAAACACTGGGTGAGAGAGTGTTCAATTACTTCCTGCTGAACAAGAAACGCGAGTGGGAGGCGTATCGCGCCCAGGTCACTCCGTATGAGCTCGCCAGCAACCTCGAGCTGTTGTAACACCGTGCGGGGATGACGAGGGAGCGATCGACTCTCCAGGTCCTTGCTAAAGCAGGCTTTAGCGACCTGGGCGCCGCGCAGCAGCGGCTTGCTGAGCTTGGCTGGGAGCCAGAACTTTTTGCGGGTTCCGCTGACCCTGATGCTTCGCTAGCCACGTGTTTGGCGATGCGGGAGGCGCATCCTGGCCCCTGGGCAAAACTGGTGAAGTCCGCCCACGCCAGGGAATCGGTGATCGTGCTCACAGGCATGAGCACGGGCCTCACCGACTTTCTTGTGCGCAGACCGGAACAGTGGAGTCTCTTCACCGAGGACCTCACTGTTCTTCCCACCGCACACGGCTGGGTGGAGCTCTTTGGGTCAGTCACCAGCAAGCTCGAGCCTGCCGAGGCGGTCTCTGCGTTGCGGGTCCAGTATCGGCGCAACCTTTGTCAGTTAGCGCTTTTTGACGCAAGATCTGCTGACGCCAGGCAGATCCTGCCGCAGGTGGCTGCCTGTTTGGCCGATATGGCCGGCGCGTGCTTAGAAATCGCGTTGGATATTGCGCGCCGCCAGCACTCTTTGCCCGCGAAAGACGTTCCGCTCTCGATCATTGGGATGGGCAAAACGGGTGCGCGTGAGCTCAACTACCTCAGCGACGTTGACGTGATCTATGTCACCGAAGTCCCTGAGGGCGCCGAGAGTGAGAAGGTCCTCCAGGGCGCGACCCTGCTAGCGCGCGAGACTGCGCGCAATGTGATGGAGTTCGGCAGCGAACCGGGGTTGTGGGAAGTGGACGCTAACCTGCGCCCGGAAGGTAAAGACGGCGCCCTGGTCCGCACTCTGGACTCCCACCTTGCCTACTACGACCGGTGGGCGAGCGATTGGGAGTTCCAGGCGTTGCTGAAGGCGCGGCCGTTGGCCGGCGACGTGGGCTTAGGCCAGCGCTATGTCGATGCGCTCAACCCCCTCGTGTTTAGCGCGTCAGGGCGTCCGGGATTTGTCGAGCAAGTGCAGCGCATGCGGGAGCGGGTCACCAACACTATTCCGGCGGATGAAGTAGAACGCCAGGTGAAGTTGGGGCCGGGAGGGCTGCGCGATATAGAATTCACGATCCAGCTGCTGCAGTTGGTGCATGGAGCAACGGACGAGTCCATCCGACAGCGAGACACTCTCGGCGCCCTTCGGGCCCTCTCGCAGGCAGGCTATGTCGGTCGCGCCGAAGCGGACGAGTTTGATGGGGCCTACCGCACTCTGCGCCTGCTGGAGCACCGCATCCAACTCGGCGCAATGGCTCGAAGCCACGTCATGCCAGACACCGAGGAGGAACTGCGCCTGCTAGCGCGCCGTACCGGGTTGGCGGAAACTGCCTCGGGTATCAGTGACGTCTGGCGAAGCACACGGCGCGATGTGCGAAGTCTGCACGAAAAGCTGTTTTATCGCCCCCTCCTCTCGGCGGTGGCAAGCCTTGATGAAGCCGGAGGGGCTCTCACCAGCTCTCAGGCAGCATTGCGGTTGGGGGCCTCCGGTTTCGTCAATCCCGAGGGAGCCCTCCACCACCTGGCAGCCCTCACCCAGGGGGTGTCACGCAGAGCGGCAATTCAACGCGCTCTTTTGCCGGTGATTTTGCAGTGGTTGGCGGAGGGCACAGATCCTGATGGGGGACTGCTCGCCTTTCGAAATCTCAGTGACAACCTGGGGGAGGCGTATTGGTTCCTTCGTATGCTCCGCGATTCTTCGGGCGCAGCACAGCGTCTCACCCGCGTGCTCTCCACCAGCGGATTTGTGCAGAAACTCTTCGCCCGCGTTCCCGAGGGCGCCGAGTGGCTGGATGACGATGACGATTTAGTGCCCCGAGGGGCCGAATCCTTGCTCGAGGAAGTTCAGGCCACCCTCCAGCGGCATCAGGCGGACCCTGACACGGCTGCTCAGGCGTTGCGCACCTTCCGGCGCCGAGAGCTGTTGCGTTTGGCGCTCGGAAGCATCCTGGGGGTCTCCGAAACGTCCACCACGGCCTCGGGGCTGGCGGACCTGGCCCAAGCCCATGTGGAGGGGCTTCTCGCTCTCGCCCGGCACGGTATTACCGGAGTGGACTTCGCGGTCATCAGTATGGGGCGGCTCGGGGGTCGCGAGATCGGCTTTTCCTCCGATTTGGATGTGTTGTGGGTGTACCGCGACACCGGCGCTGGCGATGAGGCGGGCCAGCTCGCGGACGCGATTGTGCGCGATGTCAAAAAATATGGCGAAGACGTGCTGTTCCCGCTGGAATTGGATGCCGGGTTGCGACCCGAGGGCAAGAATGGCCCCCTCGTGCGCAGTCTCGAGGCGTACCAGCAGTACTACGAGCGTTGGGCTCTCGGGTGGGAGGCGCAGGCGCTTCTGCGCGCCGACCATTGCGCGGGGGATAGGACCCTGTCAGAAGCGTTTCTCCAGATGGCGGGGCCGTATCGCTACCCCGAGGAGTTTGGCGGCGACCAAGCGCGCGATATTCGGCGGATCAAGGCACGCGTGGAAGCCGAGCGACTCCCGCAGGGCACGGACCCTTCACGCCATCTGAAACTTGGGCGAGGGTCACTCAGCGACGTCGAGTGGCTGATTCAGTTATTGCAACTGCGCCACGGGCACGCGCACCCGGAAATTCGGACGCCCTCCACCCTCGAGGCGCTGTCGGCATTGGGCAACTGTGGCTTGCTGGCAGCTGAGGATGCAGGGCAACTCGAAACCGCGTGGACGTTGGCCTCGGGGCTTCGCACCGCTCTGGCGCTTTTTGGAGCGAACTCAACGGATGTGCTCCCCGATGACCGCGCAGGTTTGGAAGGTGCCGCCCGACTCATGGGGTACCCACCGCTCTCGGCCAGCGTCCTCGAGGATGAATACCTGCGCGCTACCCGGCGAGCACGCGCCGTGTTTGAGCGAGTTTTTTACGAGAGCGACTCCCGTTAACGAACTGGCGGGCCCCATCCCACGATAGGACCCGCCAGAAGGTTCGAATTTAGACGCTGAAGTACAGCTCGTATTCGAAGGGGTGAGGGCGCTGCGCCATCGGCGCAATCTCGTTCTCACGCTTCATCGCAACCCAGTTCTCGATGAGGTCCGGCGTAAACACGCCACCCTTGGTCAAGAACTCGTGGTCTGCTTCGAGAGCCTCCAGTGCGGCCTCCAGTGAGGTCGGAAGCTGAGGGATGGCGGCTGCTTCCTCGGGAGGCAGCTCGTAGAGGTCCTTATCCACCGGCTCGTGGGGCTCGATTTTGTTCTGGATGCCATCAAGGCCAGCCATCATCTGAGCGGCGAACGCGAGGTAGGGGTTACCGGAGGCGTCTGGTGCGCGGAATTCGATGCGCTTAGCCTTTGGGTTGGTTCCCGTGATCGGGATACGGACGGCAGCCGATCGGTTACCTGCCGAGTAGACCAGGTTGATCGGTGCTTCGAACCCTGCCACCAGGCGGTGGTAGCTGTTGAGGCTGGGGTTCGTGAATGCCAGCAGTGCCGGAGCGTGCTTCAGGATTCCCCCGATGTACCAACGGGCAATGTCGCTCAGACCGCCGTAACCGGCCTCGTCATAGAACAGTGGTTTGCCGTCGTTCCAAAGTGACTGGTGGGTGTGCATCCCGGAGCCGTTGTCACCCATCAGAGGCTTCGGCATGAAGGTTGCGGTCTTGCCCCACTGCAGAGCGGTGTTTTTGACGATGTACTTGAACTTCAGGATGTCATCCGCCGAGCGAACCATCGTGTCAAAGCGGTAGTTGATTTCTCCCTGACCGGCAGTACCCACCTCGTGGTGCGAGCGCTCCACAATCAGACCTGCCTCGGCAAGCTTCAGGCAGATGTCATCGCGCAGGTCGGCGAAGTGATCGATGGGGCTGACGGGGAAGTAGCCGCCCTTGTAGGGGGTCTTGTTGGCAAGGTTGCCGCCCTCTTCGTTACGACCGGTGTTCCAGGCGCCCTCAATCGAGTCCACCTCGTAGAAGCTGCGGTTCTGACGAACGTCGTAGCGCACGTCATCGAAGATGTAGAACTCGGCTTCGGGGGCAAAGAAGGCCGTGTCGGCAATGCCGGTGCTGGCGAGATACTTCTCGGCCTTGTGTGCGACCTGGCGGGGGTCACGGCTGTAAATTTCGCCGTTGCGTGGGTTGTAGATGTCAAACACCATGATCAGCGTGGACTCATCGCGGAAGGGGTCCATGTAGGCGCTGGTGACATCGGGGATCAACTGCAGGTCGGATTCGTGAATCTGCTGGAAGCCGCGGATGGAGGAACCATCAAACAGCTGGCCGACAGTGAAAAACTCTTCGTCCACTGAAGCGGCGGGGATGTTGAAGTGCTGCTGCACACCGGGAAGGTCGGTGAAGCGGATGTCGAGGAATTTGACGTCATTTTTCTTGATGTACGCCAGTACTTCCGAGGAATCTTTGAACATGGTGTTCACTCCTGAATTCGTGGGATGGAGGGCGCCGAGGTTTCGGAGCTGGCTCCAGGCTAAGCGATGGCAATTAAGCCTGGGTTCCCGCAATGTTTCCACCGTGTTACGCCCTCCTAGACTGGTGGGGTGAGCACCTCTGAGGACGCCTGGCCGGGAAAGCAATTTGGGTTACCGATGGATGGACCACGGTCTACCCCCACCTACCTCCGAAGGGTGCTCGGGCTCGCGGTCGATTGGGCTCTGGCCTGGGTTATTTCAGCGCTGTTTTTCGATGCTGATGGGTTTGCCACACTGCTGGTGTTCATTGGTGCAAACGTGCTCGGTGGCCTACTGATTGCGGGTTCCCCGGGACATCTGGTAGCCCGCATCCGTATCGCCCCCATCAAGGGCGGGGCGCTGGGAGTACTCGCACCGGTGGTTCGGCCGCTCCTGATCGCGCTCGTCATCCCCGCGATTCTTGTCGATGCCGACATGCGAGGTCTCCACGACCGATTGGTGGGAACTATCCTCGTCGTGCGCTAGCGAGGTTTGGGAGCGCGGACTTTTGAGGGGTCCATGCCTTTAGGAATGGGCATCGAATTGCCTTTGGAGAGAGACGTCAGCCGGTGTGACACCGCAAGGACCTCTGCCTTTCGCAGGGAGTTCTTGAGCGACTTCATCGTCTTGTTGAGCTTGTAGAGCGGCGTTTGCCCGAGGTCTGTTCCCACCTGGATGAAGTGCACAGAAATCTCGGGAACCGCGCGTAACACCGAGCGGCGTTCATCTTCCAACATCTTTTTCGTTTTTGCCGGGGAGCCCTCGGCGATCAGGACCACTCCGGGCTTACCCACCGCGCGGTAGACGGCTTCTTGGGTGCGGGGGTTGACGGCGACCGGGAATTCGCTGGCCTGCCAGGTGCGACGAAGGGCGCTACGCAGCACGGCACCAACAGCACCGGGCTTCCCGGAGATTTCTTTGTAGGCGGTTTTTTCGGCGCGCTGGCCCAAGATAATCAGCGTCAACAGCACGGAGAGCAACACTCCGGTCGTGATGTACAACACCATCGTGAGAATGCTGCCGTTGTTGAAAGTCACCCCAACCCCGATACCGGCTGCCAGTGGCGCCAGGAAGGTGAGCAGCATGACCGGCACCAGAGCTTTGTCCGTTTTGCGGGTCAGGTTGAAAACCTGCCACAGCTGCTTAATCCGGCCGGGCTCTTTCTCTGCTTTTTTCTTATCTGCCATCGCTACATTCCTAGGTCAGCGTCGAAGTCGCCTGCCTCCAGGCGGTCTTTGACCATGGTGAGGAAACGCGCTGCGTCCGCACCGTCAACGATTCGGTGGTCGTAAGAGAGCGCCAGGTACACGGTGTGGCGAATCGCAATCGAATCGTCTCCGTTGTGGGTGACCACAACGGGCTTTTTCTGAACAATTCCCGTTCCCAGGATCGCCACTTGCGGCAGGAAGACCACGGGGGTGTCAAACAATGCCCCACGAGATCCGGTATTGGTCAGCGTGAACGTGCCACCAGCCAACTCGTCGGGACTGAGTTGGTTGGTGCGGGTGCGCTCAGCAAGGTCCGCGATATCGCCGGCAATGGCGGCGATGTTTTTCTCACCCGCGTTCTTCAGAACCGGGGTGAGCAGGCCGCGCTCCGTGTCGACGGCGATCGAAATGTTCTCCGTCGCCGGGTAGGTGATGGTCTCACCCTCCACCACGGCGTTGATGATGGGGAACACGCGGAGAGCTTCCGCGGCCGCCTTCACGAAGAAAGGCATGAAGCTCAGCTTGTGTCCGGTCGAGGTGAGGAATTGGTCCTTCACTGCGGTGCGCAGTTCGGCGATTTCTGTGACATCTACTTCGACGACGGTGGTGAGTTGAGCGGTTTGCTGCATGGAAGCCACTGCGCGCTCGGCAATGACCTTGCGCAGGCGGCTCATGGGCACGTTAGTTCCGCGCAAAGGTGAGGCCTCCACCGTGACGGGGGCGGCGACTGCTGCTGGAGCGCTACCACCCGAAGCAGCAGCGATGATGTCTTCCTTGCGAATTCGCCCACCGACACCGGTTCCGGTGACCGTGTCGAGGTTGACCCCGTGATCGTGGGCGAGCTTGCGGACAATCGGTGTGACGTAGGGCATCGCGCGGGTGCCCGCCGGCATCGCCGGCGGGATGCTGGGTGCTGCGGCCGGGGCAGGCTCGGGCGCAGGCGGCGCTGGCGGAGCGGCAGGTGGCGCAGGAGCTGCTGCCGGCGCGGGAGCCGCGGGTGGTGCAGGAGCGACAGGTGCTGCTACCGGCGCTGCAGCGGGAGCTGGTGGTGCCACGGGTGCCTCGGGAGCGGCAGGTGCGGCGGGTTCAGTCGGTGCTGGTTCCGCGGCGGCTGCTGGAGGTGCGCTGTCAACGACTGGTGCCTCCGCCGGGGCGGCGGCCGCACCGCTGCCATCTCCGATGCGAACGAGAGGCGCTCCAACCTCGACGGTGTCGTCTTCGGCCACAAGAATGGCCTCAACGACGCCCGCCACGGGCGAAGGAATCTCAGTGTCCACCTTGTCGGTGGAAATTTCGACGATCGGCTCGTCCACAGCAACACTGTCGCCGACTTGCTTCAGCCAGCGAGTGACGGTGCCCTCGGTGACGCTCTCTCCGAGCGCTGGCAGGTTTACTTCTTGACTCATCTCGAGTGTCTCCTTTTGAGAGTTAGGTGTCTCGTTTGATGTTTAGAGCGCGTGGAGGGGTTTACCGGCGATCGCCAGGAAAGCCTCTCCGAGTGCTTCGTTCTGGGTGGGGTGTGCGTGGAGCAGGGGAGCAACATCCTCGGGGTAAGCATCCCAGTTGACGGCAACCTGGGCTTCACCAATCAGCTCACCCACGCGGGCGCCGATCATGTGTACTCCGATGATGGGGCCCTCGACCTGGCGGATGACCTTAATCGATCCGGCAGTTTCGAGGATGTGACTCTTGCCGTTACCGGCGAGGTTGTAGTCATAAACGGCAATACCCTCGGCGCCAAACTCTGCCGTGGCGTCCTTCTCGGAGAAGCCCACCGAGGCCACCTCGGGCTCGGAGTAGGTCACCTTCGGGATGTTCCGGTCAGAGACCACCATGGGGTTCAGGCCAGCAAGCTCCTCGGCGACAAAAATTCCGTGCTGAAAACCGCGGTGAGCGAGCTGGATACCCGGCACGATGTCGCCGACGGCAAAAACTCCGGGAACATTCGTGCGCAGACGCTCGTCGGTCAAAACGTAACCGCGATCCATTTCCACGCCGACGTCTTCATACCCCATGCCCTCCGTCTTCGGGCCGCGGCCCACAGCGACCAAGAGAATGTCGCCCGTTTCCACGGTGCCATCCTCCAGCGTCACGGTGACCCCAGAATCATCCTGGGTGGCGGACTGGAAGCGCTTACCCACGTGGAAATTGATGCCGCGTTTACGGTAGGCGCGCTCAAACTGTTTCGAAATCGATTCGTCCTCAGCGGGAACCAGGTGGGGGAGACCCTCCACGATGGTCACCTCGGAGCCAAACGAGCGCCACACGCTCGCAAACTCAACCCCGATGACGCCACCGCCCAGAACAATAACCTTGTTGGGGATCCAGTCCATCGCCAGTGCCTGCTCTGAGGTGATAATTCGGCCAGAAATCTCGAGACCCGGTAAGGACTTCGGGTAGGAACCTGTCGCCAAAACAACGTTCTTGCCGACCACGGTGTCCTCGCCCACCTGAACGGTCGTGGAAGAAATCAGCTTCCCGGTTCCCTCAATGGTGGTGATACCGCGAGCCTTGATCAGACCCTGCAGCCCCTTGTGCTTGGAGGCCACAATCCCGTCGCGGTAGGTGTTCACCGCAGGGAGGTCGACACCCTCGAGGGTGGTGCGCACACCAAACATGTCCGAATGACGTGCTGAGTCAGCGACCTCGGCGGCGTGCAGGAGCGCTTTCGTGGGGATACACCCGACGTGCAAGCAGGTTCCGCCGACTTTGTCCTTTTCGATGAGCCCTACACTCATGCCGAGTTGGCTTGCCCGCAGTGCCGCTGCGTAGCCCCCACTTCCGGCGCCGAGGATGACAAGGTCAAAAGTGTGCTCAGCCACAGGTTGAAAACTCCCTCACAGGTAAATCTGGAATGCCGGGCCCGAGACAGTGCACGGGGCGCGAACCCCCAGCCTACTACTGTCCCGCGGGGTCGCCACCAGGGGTATTGGCGGACATCACCAGCGAAATCAGCGTGCGTGTGATGGCCCCCGTGGGACCCTTCGGGGTGTAGCCATAAGGCCCGGACGAGTTGGCGGCTGGGCCCGCAATATCGAGGTGAGCCCAAGGAATATCTTCACCCTCGTCGTTCGTGCCGACAAAGTCTTTGAGGAACTGGCCGGCACTCAACATTCCACCGAGCACCTCGCCGGGTTTCACGTTGGCAATATCGGCGACATCCGAATTGAGAATCGTTCGGAGTTCCGGAGGCAACGGCATCGCCCACACCAGCTCGCCGGCCTCGGCGGCTGCGGCCTGGATCTGGGCTGTCGCCTCAGCGGAGCCCATCAGACCGGCATAGCGTTCTCCCAGCGCAATGCGCGCGGCTCCCGTCAGGGTGGCGGCGTCCACGATGAGGTCGGGGTTGAGGGCGCTTGCTGCCTGCAAGCCGTCAGCCATAACGAGGCGCCCTTCGGCATCCGTGTTCAGGATTTCGACCGTTTTGCCGCCTTTGATGGTGATGACGTCGTTGGGCCTGGAGGCTGTGCCGCTGGGCATATTTTCGGCAAGGCACAGGTAGGTGGTGATGGCAGCGGGAGATCCGAGCTGGGCAGCAGCGATCGTGGTCGCTGCCATAACCGCAGCACCCGTCATGTCGTATTTCATCCCCACCATTGCTGTCGGGGGCTTAAGCGAGAGACCACCGGAGTCAAAAGTGATGCCCTTGCCTACCAGCGCCACATGGCGCGACGGGTCGGCGGGCTGGTGGCGAAGAATCATCAGGCGCGGCGGGTTGATTGAGCCTTTTCCCACCGCTGTGATCCCGCCGTAACCCTGCTTTTCGAGTTCCTTTTCATCCAGGATTTCGACAGACAGGGTGGTGTCTTTGGCGAGCCTCTCGACTTCGCTCACAAAGGAGACGGGGTTCAACATGTTGGGCGGCGTGGTGACGAGGTTGCGTACCGTAAACACGGCCTCGCACTGGGTCACAATTCGCGAGACGCTCTCCTCGGTGAGTTCTCCCACCAGGGCGATACGCGGCGTCGTGTCTTTCTTGTCCGCCGTTACCTTGTCTGTTCGATACGAGCCAAGAATGGCGCCCTCCAAAATGGCTTCGCGCTCGATGGCGTTGTCGTGCGCGAGCGCAAACACGAGACGCTCAGGCTTCTTCACGCTTTGAGCGGCAAACCCGGCGACTGCGCGCAAGGTGTCAGGTGTGGGGGCTTCTTCGCCCATGCCCACCAGGACGACCCCTTTCGCGGAGAGGCCGGCCGGAGCGGGTACCCGCCACGTGGAATCCATTCCGCCTTCTGCCCCGATGGCGACCGCGGCGTCCGCCAACAGCGCTGCGACACTCTCCGGGAGCGCGCTGGATGCTACCTGGGGGCCATCGGTGTGCTTGCTAAGGCCGATCACGACCAAATCATCGGCAGCCACATCATCGAGGGTGGGGAGGAGTTCAGGTGCAGGAATCGTCATGCCCTCATGCTAGCCATCGTGGTGTATCGCTGGGAGCGAAGAATCCCAGGATTGTCCTCGGTAAGCAATAGTGTGGGGAGCATGTTCGATGACCGGTTGTTTCGAGAAGCGCTAGAGCTCTCCGAGGTGCCCAAGGGGTTGCCCCTCGTCGCAGGTTTGACCGGTTTTGCGGATGCCGGTGGTGTTGTCACCCAGGTGAACAAGTACCTCCTTGACGCACTGGAATCCACCCGGGTGGGTACGTTCAACAATGATGAGCTGATCGATTACCGGGCGAGACGGCCACTTTTTCAGTTCGAGGAAACTCACCTCACGGAGTACGAGCCACCCAGGCTCAGCCTCGAACTGGTGCACGACGAGCTGGACCAACCTTTTCTTTTTCTCTCCGGCTACGAACCGGATTTCCGGTGGGAGGCCATGTCCCAGACCATCCTGGGACTGATTTCACGCCTAGAAGTCTCCACCAGTAGCTGGGTGCACGCCATCCCGATGCCCGTTCCGCACACGCGAAGTCTCGGTGTGACCGTGAGCGGCAACCGTGAGGACGTCACTGATGCGCTGTCGGTGTGGCGGCCCACCACCGGGGTCCCCGGCACGTTGATGCACTTGATTGAGTACCGACTGCAGGAACAAGATCACCCCACCGCTGGGTTCGTGGTTCTGGTTCCTCACTACCTTGCTGATACCGAGTTCCCGGACGCCGCGGTGACCGCGCTGCAGAGCGTGACCAAGGCAACCGGCCTGATCTTCCCGACGGATTCGCTTCGCGAAGCAGGTCGAGAGTTCTTGACCGGAATTGGAAAACAGGTCGAAGACAACCAGGAGTTGGAAAAGCTGATCGCGTCCCTGGAAAAGCGCCACGACTCGTACATGGAAGACAACCCCATCCCGTCGCCGCTGACGGATGCTGATGGTGAAGTGCCGAGCGCCGATGTGATTGCCTCGGAGCTGCAAGATTTCCTCGCCAAACGTCAGCCCGGGGCGTCGGAGCCCTCCGAGAGCTAGTTTCGGCGCCACCCCTCTGGTTGCAGGAAAAGGCGCGCAGGGCGTGCCATACTAAGAGGGAGCCCTGTGGGGCCCAACCGGCTAACGTTGGTAGGGCTTGACAAGGGCCTTCTTACTGCCCGTCGCTAGGAGTGGAGCAGGACATGGCGAAGTCATCAGGTGATGCACCCGCAAAAAAGCCCCGGTTGATTGACAGACTCACCGGGCGCGCCAAGAAAACCTCTCCCGAACCCCAGAAAGCACCCGCCCAACCCGTGACTCCACCTGCAAAAAAGCCCGCATCTCCGGCAACAAAAGCTTCGACCAAGAAAGCCGCGCCAAAGGCTCCCGCCACCAGCGCAAAAGCCCCTGCGAAAAAAGCCGCAACCAAAACTCCCGCCAAGCTGGCTGCGGCCAAGAAGCCAGCGACAGCACCCGCGAAGTCGGTAAAGGCACCCGCGAAAAAGGCTGGCGCAACGAAGCCAGCAGCGAAAAAGTCCGCTCCGGCGGCAAAGACCGCTGCCAAGGCGGCACCCAAAAAGGCTGCGCCCGCAGCTAAGGCTCCCGCGAAAAAGCCGGCTGCAAAGCCTGCTCCAAAGGCTACCCCCGCGAAAAAGCCAGCGTCAAAGCCTGCCGCAAAGCCTGCCGCAAAGGCTGCTCCCGCGAAGAAGACGCCGGCCACTGCCAAAAAGACTCCCGCGAAGGCGGCTTCGGCTAAGAAACCAGCGACAGCACCCGCGAAGAAGACTGCTCCTGCGGCTAAAGCGCCCACTGCCAAGACTCCCGCAAAGAAAGCTCCTGCCAAAAAAGCCCCGGCGGCAAAGCCTGAGGTAACCGAATCTGCGGAGGTAACGCCCGCGGTCGTGGAGACCGTAAAAGACGATGTGGCAGAAAACCTCGGTGCGCAGCTTATTGCCGGCGCCGTCGAACTGGTGGACGAGGAAGAAGACGACAAGCCCGCCGTTGCTCTTCCCCAAGGGGCTTTGGTTCTCTCTAGCACCGACGATGACGATGCACCCATCATTTCGACCACGATTACGGGTGCCACGGCGGACCCGGTCAAGGATTACCTGAAGCAAATCGGTAAGGTCGCGCTGCTGAACGCCGAGCAAGAGGTGTCACTAGCCTTGCGCATCGAGGCGGGTCTCTTCGCGGAGGAAAAGCTCTCGGGTATGACCGCCTCGCAGAAGACCACGAAGCTCTCGCGCGAACTTTTTGAGATCACCAAGGACGGACAGCGCGCTAAGAACCACCTTTTGGGCGCGAACCTCCGCCTGGTCGTCTCGCTGGCAAAGCGCTACACCGGCCGTGGAATGCAGTTCCTGGACCTGATCCAGGAGGGAAACCTCGGTTTGATCCGCGCGGTGGAGAAGTTCGACTACACCAAAGGCTTCAAGTTCTCGACGTATGCGACCTGGTGGATTCGTCAGGCAATCACGCGTGCCATGGCCGACCAGGCTCGGACGATTCGTATCCCCGTGCACATGGTGGAGGTCATCAACAAGCTTGCTCGGGTTCAGCGACAAATGCTCCAGGATTTGGGCCGCGAGCCCACGCCGGAAGAGTTGGCCCGCGAGCTGGATATGACACCGGAAAAGGTTGTCGAAGTTCAGAAGTATGGTCGCGAACCCATCTCGCTTCACACACCACTGGGTGAAGACGGCGATAGTGAATTTGGCGACCTCATTGAAGACACAGAGGCCGTTGTGCCGGCCGATGCTGTGGGCTTCACGATGTTGCAAAGGCAACTGGAAGGCCTCCTCGAGTCGCTTTCCGAGCGGGAAGCAGGGGTCATCAAGATGCGCTTTGGTCTGGGTGATGGCATGCCCAAGACGCTGGACCAGATCGGTGACACTTTTGGCGTGACGCGGGAGCGGATCCGCCAAATCGAGTCCAAGACGATGGCGAAACTGCGGCACCCCTCGCGATCACAGGCTCTTCGCGACTACCTCGAGTAAGCCGGTGAGGCTTTTTCTCGCAGTCGCTCTGGCAAAACTTGTCCGTTTTGCGGCTCGTCTGCGTGGTGGAGGTTCGGCCTTTCCTGGGCTGGTGCTCTTGCGCCTCATTCCCGATGTCTTGCGCCGCAGTCTCGAGTCACTGCCGAGCGGGGTAATTTTTGTCACCGGGTCGAACGGCAAGTCGACCACCACGGCGATGCTGGTGGGGATCCTTCGAGCCCACGGACTGCGAGTGTTTTCGAATCCCGCCGGCGGCAACTTGCCCCAAGGCCTTGCCTCGGCTCTTGTGGGAGGGCTGTCGCTCCGGGGCGTTCTCGCGGCGGATATTGCGGTGCTGGAAGTCGACGAAGCGTATGGACCTCAGATTGCACAGCGCATTACCCCCGGCTGGGTCGTCTTCACCAACATCCAGGTCGATCAACTCAACCGGTTTGGGGAGCCTGAGGCAGTGTTTGCGATGCTCGAGAAGCTGGCCGGGTATGCCACGACCGGCATTCTCGTCAACGGGAGCGACCCCAATACTGCGGCGCTCGGAGCCACCCTTGCTGCACGCAGCGTGCGGGTGGAACACATGAACGTCAGCGCTGAGGCCACCGCATCAGCGGTGCACGGGCTCGTGGCGGCATCGCTCTTTTTTGACGATGTCGGGGAGCTCCCGGGCGACCCATCAGCCAGTGTTGTGGCGGTGGCAGGATCGCAGGTGGACCTTGCCGTGGGGGACGCGACAGCGACTGTGGCGATGCCCCACTCCGGACTGCATTACGCGGTAGATGCTGCGCTCGCGGTGGCGATGGCGCGCCACGTGGCGCCAGGGTTTTCTCTCCCACGAGCAGCCAATGCTCTCGCACATTCGGCTCCTGTTTATGGCCGCGGGGAAGTTATTCACTACCAAGGGCGTGATATTTCCCTGACCATGATGAAGAACTTGCCGAGCTTGCAGGCCAACCTTGATGCGTTTGTTACGCCGCTTGAGCGCGTCTGGATTGCTGTGGATGACGGCACCCCGGACCCCTCCTGGATTTTTGACGTCGATACCCGGGCGATTGGTTCGGTCTCGATCATCAGCGGGTCCAAAGCAGCGCAGTGGGCTCTCCTGCTCGAGTATCGGGGAATCGACTACGGCGAGGTTGTCGAAGAGACCCGAGCGGCTATGGACGCTTTCGTGCGGACCGCAGAGGGATCCTCCGGCATGCTTCATGCCATCGTCAATTACGAACAAATGATGCTCATTCGTCGAATTGCCGGGTACAAAGAGCTGGAGGGGGCATCGTGAGCATCGTAATTGCGAGCCTCATTCCCGACATCCTCGGCCTGAATGGTTCCTCCGCCAACGCGGAGATCCTCGCGGAGTATCTCCGTCACGCCGGCCACGACGCAAGCGTTACGGCGGTCTCCACACCGGAAATGGCACCATCCAACGTTGACGTGCTGTGTGTCGGCACAGGCTCCGGTTCGAGTGTGGGACCCGCGGCGACGGCCCTCATTCCCTTGGCGCGCGTGATCGGGAAGTGGCGGGATGCTGGAGCCTGGGTGTGTGCGGTAGGGACCGGGTGGGATTTGCTCGGCCAATCGGTGGTGACCTCGCAGGGGGACACCCTGCCGGGGGCCGGAATTTTTGCCTCGCGTGCCGATCACCGCGGTGAGCGTTTCTCGGGCGAGGTTTACGGTCTCGATCACCACGGTCGCCCGAGTGCCGGATATGTCAACCAGGTAGGGCACGTCGTGCTTGAGGCGGGGGAGCAGCCACTCGTTACGGTCAGTTCTCCCGAGTCCTACCCTCCTTCTGACGGTGTTGTGGGGGACCGGCTGCTTGCCACCCGGTTTGGTGGGCCGGCGCTAGCGCTCAACCCCCACTGGGCGCAGGACATTGCGCAGTCTGTCGTGGAGGAGGCCGGCGGGGAGTTTCAGCGAGATGATTTTCATGACCGCGTCGCGCACCACGCAGATCGGGCGAGAGAGCTTATTAAGGCTCGGCTGGGCGTTACTGCCGGATAAAGCGGTGTTCGATACTGTGGGCCATCGCGGAGACCACTTCGTCACCAATTGTCCCCGACCACGACGCCCACTGTTCGGCGCTAGGGCTTCCGGTGTCAGGTTCACCCCAGAGCGTTACGTGATCGCCGAGGTCCAGTGGGTAGTTGCTGGGGAGGGCGAGCACGCAGTGATCAGCCTCGACTGATCGGAGCTCCAGGCGCTGGGTGCCGTGCACGACCCAGCCGGTTTCTGGTGGCAGGGGGAGCAGGCCGTGGGCGTATCCAATCCCGATGTGGGCCTCCGATCGCTCTGCATCAACACTGGTCACCACAGCGTGCGCGCTCATAATCGGCGCAAAGCCCATGTCGTGCGCCGATCGATCATCAAAGGGGCTGACCCCGTAGGCGCTAATACCCACCCGCACCAAATCAAGGCGAGATTCGGGCAAGTCTGTTGCCGCGGCGGAGGCTGCGATGTGGAGCAGTTCGGGGGTGAGTCCGATGGTGCGGGCCTGGTCCACCGCTTCGTGAAAACGCGCTAGCGAGAGTTCGTTTTCCTTGAGGGAGGTGTCGGACAGGTGCGACCACAGCGCCGTGACCCGGAGAATGCCGGCTCGCTCCAGGCGCAGAGCCTCTGTGCATAGTGCTTCCCAGTCTCCGGGGAGAGCGCCGTTTCGGTGCAGACCCGTGTCAATCTTGAGGTGCACCGACACGCAGCCCTCGGGAACTTCGCGCGCCAGTTTCTTCAGCTGCCACAGACCGGAGATACCGAGGTCCACTCGTGAGCGGGCGGCGGCGGCGAAATCATCCGAAGGGGATAGGAGCCAGGCCAGCAGCATCGCGTCACCCGCGTGGGGGCGTAACCGAACCCCACTGTCAATGTCGAGAACGGCAAGCGAATCGGCACCGGCCCGCAGGGCAGTCTCGGCGATTTCCTTTTCGCCGTGCCCGTAAGCATCGGACTTGACCGCCACCATCAAGCGGGCTTTTCCGGCGAGGGTGCTCTTGGCGTGTGCGATATTGCCGGCAAACGCGGGAAGGGAGAGCGAGACCCAGCATGTCGGAGCTATACCCATTGCCGCTCCACTCGTGAAGCGAGGTGGGCGAGTAGGGCAGCTTCAGGTCGGCGTGACCAGTCAGCCCACTCGCTCAGACTGGGGGAGTCTCCCCAGATAGTGGCGACCTCGCCGAGCGTGACAGGGTGATCTCCCACATCGACAATCATCTGGTCCATCGCAATTCTGCCCGCCACGGGAAATCGTTTGCCGCCGAGGGAAATCTCGGCTCCCGGAGAGGCCGTGCGGGGAACACCGTCGGAGAATCCCGCCGCGACCAGTGCCAGCGTCGCTTCGCCGGCGGTGCGGTATTCGTAGCCATACGACACTGGCGACCCTGCGGGCACGCGCTTCACGGAGATGACGTCAGCCTGAAAAAACACACTGGGGTCTTCGCCCGACCACCAATTCTTGGCAACGAGCTCCTCCGCGGTCTCCGGCAGCACACAGCCCTCGCGAGCGTTGGGCGAAGTCAGAGCACCCGTGAACCCAGCATCGTGGGCAAGCTCAGAGACCCGGGTAACGCCCAATCCGAAGGCGTCGAAGCGTAAATCAACCGCGGTGTGCCCGGTGGCCGCTGCGCTCAGGGAGCGGGCCAGCGCCTGCGTGTCTACTCGCGCCTGGCGCATTGCGGCAGCGAGTTAGTGGCTGTTCTCGGTGCGGAGACGATCGGTCTCGTCGTGCCAGTCGAGGGCACTCGAGTCGAGGCTTTCGCGGTGCTTGGCGGCGTGGTGACCGCAGAACAAGAGCTCACCGGATGTGAGGGTGACTCGGACGTAAGCCTGAGCGCCACAGCTATCGCAGACGTCGGCGAAGCCCAGGCTCTCCAGTTGGATGGGGGCTTCGGTGGTTTCCGGTGCTGCGTACGACATCGTGTCTCCTTGAGGCTCGAGTGGTTCAGTGGTCCTATTCCACCACGCTCCGCCCGTGTTTATGCCCGTGACGCTCCCAGTTTCGCCGACCGCGTATCACCAATCGCGGCGAGGGGACGCGACCGTGTCGAGGGCGCCTTCTATGCTCATCTCTGGGATTACTGGAGAAAAGGACTTTTCTTGGCAACTAACGACTATTCCGCCAGACACCTCACGGTTCTGGAGGGGCTTGAAGCCGTTCGAAAGCGCCCTGGCATGTACATCGGCTCGACGGACTCCCGGGGACTTATGCACTGCTTATGGGAGGTCATCGACAACTGCGTGGACGAGGCCGTGGCGGGTCATGGCTCAGATATCTCAGTCGTTCTCCACCCCGACAACAGTGTCTCGGTCAGCGACCAGGGCCGCGGTGTTCCGATCGATATCGAGCCGCGCACCGGGCTTACCGGGGTGGAGTTGGTCTTCACCAAGCTTCACGCCGGTGGCAAGTTCGGTGCGGGTTCCTACGCGGCCTCCGGTGGACTTCACGGTGTGGGGGCCTCGGTCGTCAACGCGCTTTCGGAGCGACTAGACGTCGAGGTGGACCGCGGTGGAAAGACCTGGGCGATGTCCTTCCACAGGGGTGAGCCTGGCCTGTTCGATGACCAGGGAGATCCCTCGCCCACCTCGGTCTTCACCCCCTTTGTTGAAAAAAGTGTGTTGCGCGAGGTGGGCAAAGTCGGCAAAAACGTGACGGGCACTCGGGTGCGGTTTTGGCCAGACCCCCAGATATTTGGCCAGGGCGCATCCTTTGCCTCGACGGAGCTCACGGACCGAGCGCGCCAGACGGCGTTTTTGGTTCCCGAGCTCTCCATTCACCTGGATGATCAGACGGGGGATCAGCCCCAACAGACGACGTTTTCTGCCGCTGGCGGCCTCGCGGATTTCTTGAGCTTCTTGGCCCCGGACCCTGCGGTTGTCGGCCCCTGGCATTTTTCCGGCCAAGGGGAGTTCGAGGAGACAGTTCCGGTGCTGGATGATACGGGGAAGCTGTTATCCCAGGATGTTGTTCGGTCCGTGCAGGTGGACGTGGTGGTCCAGTGGGGGACCGGCTATGACACGGTGTCGAAGAGCTTTGTCAACATCATTCAAACCCCTAAAGGCGGAACACACCAGCAGGGTTTTGATGCCGGTTTGCTGAAGACACTGCGCGCCGAAATCGACAAGAACGCCCGCAAGCTCAAAGTGGGTAAAGACAAAGTCGAAAAAGATGACATGACCGCCGGGTTGACGGCCATTATCGCCGTTCGGGTTCCCGAGCCCCAATTCGAGGGTCAAACCAAAGAGGTTCTGGGGACTCCCGGAATCAAGTCGATCGTTCAAAAAGTGGTCTCAGAAGGGCTCGCCTCGAAGTTTGCGTCGGGAAAGCGCGAGGACAAAGCTTTTTCGAGTCTCCTGCAGGAAAAAATTGTCGCGGAGATGAAGACCCGGATCTCCGCGCGAACCCTGAAAGAAACCCAGCGCCGCAAAAACGCCCTCGAAAGTTCCACTCTCCCCACCAAGCTTGTCGACTGCCGTAGCAAAGAAACCGAGGGGAGTGAACTCTTCATCGTGGAGGGCGACTCTGCCTTGGGCACGGCGAAGCTGGCCCGGGACAGCGAACACCAGGCGCTGCTGCCGATCCGCGGGAAAATTCTCAATACCCAAAAGGCTTCCCTGCAGGACATGCTGGACAACGCGGAGTGCGCGGCCATCATTCAGGTGATTGGCGCGGGGTCCGGGCGCACATTCGAGTTAGGACAGGCCCGCTACGGGAAAATCATCATCATGTCCGATGCCGACGTGGACGGCGCCCATATCCGCACACTTCTGCTCACCCTGTTCTTCCGCTACATGAAGCCTCTCGTCGAAGCAGGGCGCGTGTACGCGGCCGTGCCTCCGCTCCACCGCGTCGTTGTAAACGGTCGCGGTAAAGCCGGGGGGGACATCATTTACACCTACTCGGAGGACGAGCTAACCGCCGTTCTCAAGGACCTCGAAGCGTCGGGGAAGACCTATCGCGAACCAATCCAGCGATACAAAGGGCTCGGCGAGATGGATGCCGATCAACTGGCGGAGACAACCATGAATCGAGAGGGGCGGACACTGCGTCGCGTCAGAGTGGGCGATGCGGAAGAAGCATCTCGAGTCTTCGAGCTTCTGATGGGTAATGAAGTCGCCCCCCGGAAAGAGTTCATCGTCTCGGGGCCAGGCCTCGCCCGCGAGCGCATCGACGTTTAAACCGGCTGATCTCCCAGGGCCGAAACGCTGCCCTCCAGCAGGCTTCCGGATCCGTCGCGCTTCGATCGTTCTTCTGGCAAAGCCACTGCTTGGCCGCGCGAGCCCATGGCGCGAGGGTGGAGCCCCACGAAGGCGCTGCGGAGCAGGTCTTCGCCTTTCAGGAAAGAGTGTGCTCGAACACCGGAGGTGCCCCGACCCTTGGTGGGAAATTCGGCCAGGGGTGTGAGTTTGACCCTTGCTGATTCAGTGCCGGGCAGCTGAACACTCGAACCAGAAATGGTGACCACGGTTGCGAGGTCTCGCCGTGCCGCGTTAGCGCTAATCACGGTTGCCTCAGCGCCCAGGGAGATGCCGGCAACTCCGCCGGCCCCGGCACCCTGCGGGCGCACATCCGCTGCGGAGTAGGTCAGAAGCTGGCCGGTGGAGGTGACGAACACAATGTGGTCATCGTCCGAGGCCACAGCGGCGCCCACGACGCGATCGCCGTCTTTGAGGGCGATCACAGGCTGGTGAGGCTTGTCGCTGAGGTCTGAGGGCACAAACCGTTTCACTACGCCGCGCTGGGTACCGAGCATGACGGGGACGTCGGTGTCCAGCACGATGACAGCCCGGACAGCACCATCGCTTGAGGACAGACCAAGGTAGTCGGCTAGCGCGATGCCCTCGCCCCACCGAGGTTTGGCGGAATCGAGCTCCGGAAGATCAGACGCGTGAAAGGTGTGAAGAATACCCGTCTCGGTGATCGCGCCCAATGTGCTCCGGGTGGTGGTCGGGAGCCAAGCGAGCAGGGCATCGTGAGGACTGCGTTTGGTCGGAAGTGATCCTGCCTCGATAGGCGAGAGCCGGCTGGCTTTGCCCAGGGCAGAAACGGCAACGATGCAGGGCTCATCCACCAATGACAAATCCTTGGTGACGGCGGAACTCTTGACAGGGGGCGGCGCCGATACGCCAGAAATCACGCTGCGCCGGGGCGTCCCGAAAGCGTCGGCCATCTCCGCAAGCTCCGTGGATACGGTCTGGGTGATCAGCTCGGTACTTCCCAGTAGGGCCTCTAGCTCCGCGATCTCCGCGGTGAGCTGGTCGCGCTCGGTTTCCAACTCCAGCCGAGAAAACTTGGTGAGCCGGCGGAGGCGAAGTTCGAGGATGTACTCCGCTTGCTCCTCGGAGAGGTCGAAAACGTCTTTCAGTGTTGTTTTGGCAGCAGCAGAGTCGTCCGAAGCGCGGATGACTTGGATCACCTCGTCGATATCGGTGATGGCCACCAGAAGGCCCTCGACCAAGTGCAAGCGGCGGCGGCGCTGCACCAAACGAAAGTCCGATCGGCGCGTGATGACAGCGATGCGGTGATCCAAATAGACCTGCAGGAGGTCTTTGAGCCCCAACGTCATCGGCTGGCCTTCGACCAGGGCGACCGAGTTGATGGCGAAGCTCTCCTCAAGCGGGGTGAGGCGATAGAGCTCGGACAACACCGCGGCGGGATCGAACCCCGCCTTAATTCCAATCACGAGGCGCAACCCGTGGTGGCGATCGGTCAGGTCGGTCACATCGCTAATGCCGGTGAGTTTTTTGCTGTTGACAGCATCTTTGATCTTCTCGATGACGCGCTCCGGACCGACCAGATAGGGGAGCTCGGTGACCACCAGACCGGTTTTCCGCGGCCCGATGTTTTCGATGCTGACGCTCGCGCGGGTTTTGAAACTGCCTCGGCCTGTTTCGTAAGCGTCCGTGATCCCGTCGGTTCCCATGATCGTGCCGCCGCTGGGCAGATCGGGTCCAGGAACAAATTTTTGCAAGTCCTTGGTGGAGGCATCGGGGTGCTCGAGGAGGTGACGAGCGGCCGCAATGACTTCACCCAGGTTGTGCGGCGCCATGTTGGTGGCCATGCCCACAGCGATACCGCTTGCTCCGTTGACCAGTAGATGGGGAATCGCCGCGGGAAGAACACTCGGTTGGGTTAGTTGATTGTCGTAGTTTGGGACAAAGTCGACGACGTCCTCATCGAGGTCTTGGACCATGGCCAGAGCCTCCGGGCGGAGGCGGGCCTCGGTATAGCGAGCAGCAGCAGGACCATCATCCAGCGATCCAAAGTTTCCATGGCCATCCACCATCGGAATTCGCATCGACCAGGACTGCGACATCCTCACGAGGGCGTCGTAGATAGCCGAGTCACCGTGGGGGTGAAGTTTTCCCATCACATCGCCCACAACGCGGGCAGATTTCACGTGGCCCTTTTGGGGAAGAAGACCCATCTGCGACATTTGGTAGATGATGCGTCGTTGGACAGGTTTGAGCCCGTCCCTAGCATCGGGTAGCGCCCGGGAGTAGATCACCGAATAGGCATACTCGAGAAAGGATCCCTCCATTTCATCGGTGAGTTCGACATCAACGATGCGCTCGGTGGATTCGGCAGCGGGGGGTGAAGTAGGCGCAGTCATAGGATTGCGCTTATGTTACTCGCCCCCATCGACGCTTCGTTGAGGCTTGCCGATGTGATGCCGAGTTGTCTCCAGGCACTCGCTGGCGCATCCAATCCCCTGGGATTATCACCGGTCACACACGCTGCGGTATTGGTGGTAGACGGCATGGGGGCGGCAAACCTCACCGACCACGCTGGCCATGCCCGGTGGCTTTCGAAAGCCTGGAAAGCGCATGGACTGCGTGCGGATGTGGGATTCCCCTCGACGACAGCGGCCGCTCTGACAACCCTGACGACCGGCGTGGAAGCGGGGCAGCATGGAATTGTGGGGTACTCGCTCCGGGACCCAGAGAGCGGACAGATCATCAACCATCTGAAGGACTGGGAACCCACGGTGGAGTTGCGGAGCTGGCAGAGGTCCCCGACGGTGTTTGAGCGTGCTGCAGCCCAGGGGATACCGTCCCTGTCCCAGGGGGAAGCGCGCTTTGCCGACTCGGATTTCACCAAGGCTGTCTGGCGGGGTGCAGAGTTTCGGGCAGCGCGGTCCCTGAGGGAACAGTTCGAGAACGCGAGGGCCTTTTTTGATTCGACACCCTTGGGTCTTGCCTATCTCTATTGGCCTGCACTGGATCGCACAGGGCACGGCAGCGGCTGCGAATCCGATTCGTGGCTCCACCGCCTCGAGGAATTGGATTCACAGCTCGCCGAATGCGCCTCTGTCCTTGGCCCCCAAGCAGGACTCATCGTGACGGCTGATCACGGGATGGTGGATGTCGCCGACGAAGACAAAATTGTGGTGGAGGCTGGATCGCCCCTTTTGGCTGGTGTCGTGGCGTGGGCGGGGGAGCCTCGCGCGCCGCAGATCTATCTCTCGGCGGACGCGAAACGCGATGAGCTGGTGGTGGCGTGGAAACAGCGTGTGGGCGACAGGGCCCAGGTGCTCACCAGGGAGCAAATCCTCTCCAGCGGTGCTCTGGGAGAGGTCGCCCCAGAAGTGGCCCCGCGTATCGGTGATGTGGTGATCGTGTGCGAGAAATCGCTGGCCATCTATCACGGGCCAACAGCTGGGACTAAGTCGCAGGCCATGGTCGGCCAACACGGGTCGGTTACCGCACGCGAGCGTGAAGTCCCGGTGATTGTCGCGGGAGCCTGGGCCTAAGCCGGATCGTCGTCCCCGCGAGCGCCAAAGACGATGTCATCCCAGCTCGGCATTCCCGGTCGTTTGGTCTTCCCGGTGGGAGGAGGCTCTGGGTCATCGTCTTCGTCGGAAGCCGTGTGGTCTCCGATCCTGGTGACCGAGGCGTTACTGCCGTCCTCGTTGTCTACAAGTCGAATGCTTCCGGTGGCGGGGTGAGAGTCGGTTGCCTCTACGGGGTCTGGCCCGGAATCTCGCTCACCGCGTTTTTTGCGCAGAACTTCGAGGAGGTCTGCGGTGTCGGCCATCCGGCCTTCGTCTCCGGTGGTTCTGCCGTAAGGAACCGGTTCGAGCAGGGGTCCCGTCTCGGAGAGCGAGGGTTCTTCGAAGATCTCTGAATCGAAACGCTCAGGTTCGCGCTCCTGCTCGACAGCGGCGAGAGTGGGAATCAGTGTTGCCGGCATCGGTTCATGCCGCGAGAGCACCCGGGCATCCTCATTCAACGGTTCGATCACATGCTTCTTGGGCTCGAAGGACCAGCGTGCTTTGTGCTCCACTTCTCCATCGGTGAAGGTCAGCTCGAGCTGCCAGCCGGTTTCCTCGCGCCATGAGCTCCAGCTGTCCTCCGTTGCCCCAATGTCCTCCAGCCTGGCGAGAACGGAAGCGCCGAAGGTTGTGTGCTCGCCTTCTTTGGACGTGACCCCCACGGCACGTGCCTGGTCTGCAATGAAAGCGCGCTCGGCGAGTACGGGGCCTTCGTATTTCTGGACGTAGGCAACCTCTTCGCCGGTCAGGTCCGCCACTTGAGCAGCGCTGAGCCCGCGTCGAATGTGCGCTTGAATGTCTCGAGGGCTCACCCGACGGGGCGACGGGGAGCTTGCTGCGGGCTTGCGGATGGCATCAGTCAGCGACTGGCTCAGCGGGATGTGAAACCTCTCGCCATCCTCAGAGACCACAATCAGGTGGTCGTCTTCTGTTCCCACAACACTGAGTAGCTTCATGCTGCACACCTCTCTTCCCGGCTTAGCTTGCCACGAATGCTTGCCGAGATTCGCAATATTTCGGGTGTGGCGCCACCCTAAGTCGGTGCTGGGCGTTACTGTGTAGCCCGATAGCACCCGAGGGCTTGCGGTTTCGCAGGTTAATCCGGCAAACTGTCGCCCGACTTTCCAGCCCACTTTGACACAGGGAGCAAGAGAACCATGGCTACCGACTACGACGCCCCACGGAAGACCGAAGAGGACACCGAGTCAATCCAAGCTCTGCAAGAGCGGGTTCCGGACAAACTCTCGGGAGTGGTCGACACGGAAGATGCAGACAACCTTGGGTCCCTCGAACTAGCCGGCCAAGACCTTGCGAACGTGGAACTCGATGTTGTGGTGTTGCCGCCTCAAGCGGACGAATTCACCTGCGTGGAATGCTTCCTGGTGAAACACCGCTCACAGCTCGATCACAACACTAAATTGGGCTCTGTTTGCCAGGAGTGCTCGCGCTAGAGCGCTGCGCCGCCTCGAGGGCTGCGACGAGAGCGTCAGGTTTCTTGCTGGAGACGAGCCAGTAGGGCGTTGGGTCTGACGGGTCGGTCAGTTCCACCCGGACTACCGCGTCAACCCAGGGTCGAAGCGCAAGCCACGCTCGTGCATCTAATTCGACGCCTCGCTGCGCTCGGGCCTCTTCCTTGGTGAATGGAGAAGCCTTGCCCACAAAAGAGAGTTCGATGCTGGCGCGTCCGGCTCGGAACAGCCCGTTCTCCACCCGAAGCGCGGGCGCGGCCCACCACAAGAGCCCAACAGAGCCCGCCCACAGTCCCGCGCCAACAGCGATGCCGAGCGGCAGGTTCACCGGAAGAAAAATCAGGGCTGTTGCCGGTATCACCAATCCGATGGACACCATGAGCCAGGCGCTGGGGGAGAGCTTTTCACGATAGGTAGCCACCCGACTATTGCACCACGTATAGCCTTGGAACATGTCTGCTTCCCACGTCGATGTGTTGGTTCAGGGGCCACTCCCGGTTTACGCAAAACCAGGGGATGCGGGTGCGGATTTGAGCGCAGCCTCTGCTCACACGCTGGAGCCGGGCCAGCGCGCCCTGGTTGACACCGGTGTTTCTTTGGCCCTCCCCGATGGATTTGTCGGTCTCGTCATGCCACGCAGTGGTTTGGCGGTCAAGCACGGGGTATCGCTGGTGAATGCGCCGGGAGTCATTGATGCGGGTTACCGCGGACAAATCCGGGTCGTCGTGATCAACCTTGACCCCCAGGAAACCTTCGTTATCGAGGCCGGCGACCGTATTGCTCAACTGGTGATTCAACCTGTGTCCCGTGCGCGTTTCCACGAGGTACAAAAGCTGCCGGGAACCGAGCGGTCCGATGGTGGGTTCGGCTCCACCGGGGTATCCGCCGAGTAGGCTGGTTTCGTGACCGATAGCGCAAGCGTCCCCAGCGAGGGTGAGCAGGAATTTGAGAAGTCTGCGCCGGGCGATCGAGCCACAGCGGGGCCCCTCGATGAGCATGAATCGGGTGCCATCAAGCCCGCTGTTGACCTTGGGAGCCTGCGCGTCGAACCCCAGCGTGGCATGCAGCTGCGGATGGAAGTCGATAAATCGAACGACCGCGCGGTAGCGGTGACGCTGGAGTACCAGGGCTCGACCGTTCAGCTTCAACCTTTTGCAGCGCCCCGGTCCAGTGGCTTGTGGCACCCAATTCGAGCACAAATTCAGCAGCAAATTGCCGCGCAGGGTGGAACTGCCGTCGAAGCAGCCGGGCCGTTCGGTCCTGAGCTCGTCGCCTCAGTTCCTGTCCAAGCAGACGGCCAATTCGGAACTCGCAAAGTCCGCTTTGTTGGCATCGATGGGCCTCGTTGGTTCCTTCGTGCAGTAATCGGCGGTCAAGCGGCCTCGGATGCTGACGCAGCGGTCGCGATTCACCGAATCATCCGCAGCGTGGTCGTTGTCCGTGGCAACACACCGCTGCCGCCCCGAGACCTTTTGCCGCTCCAAGTTCCCGCTGCGCCGGGGACTCCGGACAGGGCGGCGGAATAGCCCGTGTCCTCCGAACCGCGTGACGCTGAGCCTGCGGACATCGCGACGAAAGCACTCCGGGATTCGCGGTTAGGGGATTTTGCCGACCCGGAAGCTCCGATGGGGGAAGCAATTTGGTCCGCCGTAGGTAAAACCCGTGGTGTTGTTGAATCAGTGACACCGGGTGTGGGGTTTCTGACGGTGTACGCGCTCACCACCGATGTTTTCTTATCAGTCAGCGCCCCCGTGGTGCTGTCCATTGTTTTCATTGCGGTTCGGCTTCTCACCCGCACCCAGGTCCTCCCGGCTATCGCAGGCCTTATCGGGGTAACGGCCTCGGCAACTGTGGCTATTGCCAGTGGGCGAGCAGAGGACAATTTTCTGCTCGGTTTTGGAGCAAATGCGATCTGGATTGCCGCCATTTTGACGTCTCTGGTTATTCGCCGGCCTCTCGCGGGGTGGCTATATGGGCTGCTCAAGGGAGAACCGGGGTGGCGCCAGCAGCCCCGTCTGGCGCGAATCGCGTATGTCGCCACCTGGATGTGGGTCGGGATATTTGGCCTGCGTCTGGCTATTCAGGTTCCGCTGTATCTGGCGGGCGAAGTGAGTGCTCTCGCAATTGCCAAACTGGTGCTCGGCGTGCCGCTGTACGCGGCGGGTCTCTGGGTTATGTGGGTGATGTTCATGCACTCTCCCCAGCGGGTTGGGGCGCCGTCAAGATGATAAGATTTATCTCGACGTAAAGATATCTGGGTATCCCCAGTAGAAGGAGTCGGTTGTGGTGTCTCTCAACAGTTTTCAGTCCCGTTCAGACCTCGAGGTGGCGGGCGCACGCTACGAGATATTCCGCACCGACGCGGTGGACGGCCACGAGACCCTTCCGTTTAGCCTGAAGGTCCTCCTGGAAAACCTTCTCCGCACCGAGGATGGCGCAAATATTACGCGCGAGCAGATCGAAGCACTCGGGAATTGGGACCAGAACGCCGAGCCTTCGACGGAGATTCAATTCACCCCGGCCCGAGTTGTTCTTCAAGACTTCACCGGCGTGCCATGCATCGTCGACCTCGCAACAATGCGTGAAGCCATCGTCGATCTTGGTGGAGACCCCAGCAAGGTGAATCCGCTTTCCCCAGCAGAACTTGTGATTGACCACTCCGTCATTGCCGACCTGTTTGGGCGCCCGGACTCGCTCGAGCGGAATGTCGAGATCGAGTACGGTCGCAACGGCGAGCGCTACCAGTTCCTTCGCTGGGGACAGGAAGCCTTTGAGAACTTCAAAGTTGTTCCCCCAGGAACCGGAATCGTGCACCAGGTAAACATCGAAAACCTCGCCAAGGTGACCTACACGAAAGACCTGGATGGTGTTACGCAGGCATTCCCCGACACCTGTGTGGGAACCGACTCCCACACCACAATGGTGAATGGCTTGGGAATCCTCGGTTGGGGCGTTGGCGGAATTGAAGCTGAGGCCGCAATGCTCGGCCAGCCCGTTTCCATGCTGATTCCCCGCGTGGTGGGTTTCAAACTGACCGGCGCAATCCCGATGGGTGTGACCGCAACGGATGTGGTCTTGACGATCACCCAGATGCTCCGTGAGCACGGGGTAGTCGGTAAGTTTGTCGAATTTTACGGAGCAGGGGTCTCCCAGGTGCCGCTGGCGAACCGGGCGACGATTGGAAACATGAGCCCTGAGTTCGGCTCGACCGCGGCCATGTTCCCGATTGACCAGGTCACCCTGGACTACCTCAGCCTGACGGGTCGCTCGGCCGAGCAGATTGCCCTGGTCGAGGCCTACTCCAAGGAACAGGGCCTGTGGCACAACCCGGACATCGAGCCCCGCTACAGCGAATACATGGAGCTTGACCTCTCGACCGTTGTCCCCAGTATCGCGGGGCCCCGGCGACCCCAGGATCGTATTGAACTTAGTGGCGCGAAAGAGAAGTTCCACAGCGACGTCGCCGATTACCTGTCCTCCGAAACCGCTCGGGATGCAGTATCGGTTTCCAGCGACGGCAACTCTTTTGAGCTGAAGAACGGCGCGGTCACCATCGCGGCGATTACCTCGTGCACCAACACTTCAAACCCCTCGGTCATGCTTGCTGCTGGCTTATTGGCGCGCAATGCTCGCAACAAAGGTTTGAAGTCGAAGCCCTGGGTGAAGACAACCCTCGCCCCTGGTTCGAAAGTTGTCACCGACTATTACGAAAAAGCCGGTCTGATGGATGACCTCGAGGCCCTCGGTTTCTTTCTGGTGGGCTATGGCTGCACCACGTGTATCGGTAACTCGGGCCCGCTCGCCGAGGAGATCTCGCAGGCCGTTTCGGATAACGATCTTGCCGTCACTGCGGTTCTCTCGGGAAACCGAAACTTTGAGGGCCGTATCAACCCTGACGTGAAGATGAATTACCTGGCTAGCCCGCCGCTGGTGATCGCCTACGCGTTGGCGGGAACCATGGACTTCGACTTTGAAAAGCAACCGCTCGGAACAGACTCGGACGGTAAAGATGTATTTTTGGCGGATATCTGGCCAGAGGCAAGTGAAGTCCAGGCCACGATTGATTCGTCCATCAGCACCGAGATGTTCCAAACCCAGTATGCGAGCGTTTTTGAGGGTGACGAGCGGTGGCGCTCGCTTCCCACACCCGAGGGCGACACGTTCGAATGGGATGGGGAGTCAACCTACGTCAGGAAGCCACCGTACTTTGACGGCATGACCCTCGCGCCACAACCGGTGACCGACATTTCGAATGCTCGAGTGTTGGCTCTATTGGGGGATTCCGTGACAACGGATCACATCTCTCCGGCAGGCTCCATCAAGGCGGACTCGCCCGCTGGACGCTATCTCAGCGACCACGGCATCGAGCGCGCGGATTTCAACTCGTACGGGTCGCGTCGCGGAAACCACGAGGTCATGATTCGTGGGACGTTTGCCAACATTCGCCTGAAGAACCTTTTGCTGGATGGCGTGGAGGGTGGTTTCACGCGAGACTTCACCACTGACTCCGGTGACCAGAGTGCGATTTACGACGCCAGCGAACGCTACAGCGAAGCTGGAGTGCCCCTCGTAATTTTGGCCGGCAAAGAGTATGGGTCGGGATCGTCGCGAGACTGGGCGGCCAAAGGCACCAGTTTGCTCGGTGTGCGGGCCGTGATTGCGGAGAGCTTCGAGCGCATCCACCGCTCAAACCTCATCGGTATGGGGGTTATTCCTCTTCAGTTCCCGGAGGGCCAATCTGCTGGCTCGCTGGGGCTTGACGGAACGGAGAGCTTTCAGATCGCCGGCATTGAGGCGATCAACGAGGGAGATGTGCCCCGTACCCTGACGGTGGTGGCTACCCCCACGGCCCACTCGGCAGAAGGGGCCAGCGAGGTTCGCTTCGAGGCGCGCGTGCGGATTGATACCCCAGCGGAAGCGGACTATTACCGTAATGGCGGAATTCTTCCCTACGTCCTGCGGCAGTTGCTCTAAAAGATCAGTGTCCTGGCAGGAATGCTGGAAAGAACCCGTTTAGGCTGGGATTGTGTCCATTCTTGATTCGATAACGTCCCCACAGGACCTTCGCGGTTTGTCGGAGGCGCAGCTCGTCGAGCTCACCAAGGAAATCCGCTCCTTCCTGGTGGACAACGTCGCAAAAACAGGTGGCCACCTGGGACCCAACCTGGGAGTGGTCGAGCTTACGGTTGCCCTGCACCGGGTGTTTGACTCACCCCGCGACCCCATCATCTGGGACACCGGACACCAGTCGTACGTGCACAAGCTTTTGACGGGGCGAAAAGACTTCAGCCAGCTGCGCCAAAAAGGTGGGCTTGCGGGATATCCGCAGCGGAGCGAATCTGAGCACGACATCGTGGAGAGCTCTCACGCCTCGAGCTCGCTGAGCTGGGCCGAGGGAATCTCTCGCGCCTTCCATATGTCGGGTGAGCACGACCGGTATGTGGTTGCCGTGGTGGGAGATGGCGCGCTGACCGGCGGTATGACGTGGGAGGCTCTCAACAACATTTCCCATGACAACGACCGAAACCTCATCCTGGTTGTCAACGACAATGGCCGCTCCTACGCTCCGACGATCGGGGGGATGGCCCGGTTCCTTGGAAACGTGCGAGGTCGTGATTCCTACCGCGTATTCAAGCGGGTTGCCGAGTCGTTCTTCGGCCTGTTTGGCGCCCCCGGCAAGGCGCTGTTCCGGGGCTTGCGAGGCGGAACACGCGGTTTCCTCTCACGATTTGCGGGAAACGATGCTCTGTATTCGAACCTCGACATTAAGTACCTCGGACCGGTTGACGGCCACAATCTCGGAGATGTTGAACACGCGCTGAAGCAGGCCAAACAGCGCCGCGCGCCGGTCATCGTCCACGTGATTACCGAAAAAGGGCGCGGTTACCAACCCGCAAGGAACGACGAAGCAGATCAGTTCCACGCTGTCGGGCAGATTGATCCCGAAACCGGTAAAGCTCTCGAATCCACCGGTTCCCCGTCTTGGACCAGTGTGTTTTCCGAAGAAATGGTTGCTCTCGCGGGCGAAAACTCTTCCCTGGTGGGCATCACCGCTGCCATGCTCGCTCCCACCGGTCTGCACGCTATGGCCAAGGCGTACCCCAAACGTGTCATCGACGTGGGGATCGCTGAGCAGCACGCCGTCACCAGTGCCGCGGGCCTCGCGTACGGCGGGATGCACCCTGTCGTTGCTGTCTACGCCACCTTCATTAACCGGGCTTTTGATCAAGTCCTGATGGATGTAGCCCTGCACCGCGCCGGGGTGACGTTTGTTTTAGACCGCGCTGGTGTCACGGGTCCCGACGGTCCCAGCCACCACGGGATGTGGGATCTCTCCATCTTGCAGGTAGTGCCCCACATTCGCTTGGCAGCCCCACGCGACGCTGTTCGCCTTCGGGAAGAGCTCCGCGAGGCGGTAGCGGTCTCTGATGCGCCCACCGTGATTCGCTTCCCTAAGGGTTCTGTCTCGGCCGAACTGGAAGCCGTTCGGCGAACCGACGACGGAGTGGACGTGTTGGCGGAAGCTGCCCACAAAGACGTTCTGATCGTGGCCGTCGGCTCGATGGCTCACCTTGCGATGGACGTGCGTGAGCGCCTTGCCGCCCAGGGCATTGGTGCGACCGTGGTGGACCCCCGCTGGGTCGTGCCGGTCGCATTGAGCATCGTCGAGATGGCAGAGGCGCACCGCATTGTGGTGAGTATTGAAGATGGTGTCCGAGTGGGGGGAGTGGGAACTCGAATCCGACAGGAGTTGCGAGCAGCGGGTGTCGACACCGCGGTCGACGAGATTGGTCTGCCCGATGAGTTCCTCGACCACGCCTCGCGTAATGAAATTCTCGAAGAGACGGGCTTGACCGCGCAGACCATCGCGCGCAACCTGGTCGCTCAGGTGCTGGGAATGAAGGTCCCCTTCGCCCGACCCCTGCCCGATGAGTCAACACCCGAGGGTGAGAGTGCCAACGCCCCGGGGCGCGAGGAGTCGCTCTAGCTCACGCCCTTGATGGGAGGGGTGTGGAACGTCGTTCCGCGTACAGCCTCGCTGGCGCCCGCTCGATCGAGGTAGGGGGTAACCCCACCCATCAGAAACGGCCAACCGGCGCCCAAGATCATGCCAACGTCAATGTCTTCGGCGGTGTTGACGACACCCTCATCGAGCATTCGCCACACCTCGTCAGCGAGACCCTCGTGGACGCGTGTGCGGAGTTCCTCCACACTGAATCCGTTGCCCGATCCAATCAAGGCAGCAGCTTCTCGGGAAATTCCTTTGATGTTTTTCTTGGAATCCCGGTCGTAGATTTTCCCGATCTCGACCAGCTTGTGGAGTGCTTCGCTGGCGAAGAACCGTTCGGGGAAGGCGTTGTGGTGCGTGTCCAAAACGTGGGCGCCCACCTGAAGACCCACTAGTTCCAGAAGTTCGAAGGGCCCCATGGGGAGACCCAGTGGCTGCACGGACTCCGTAACGACCTCGTAGGGGGTGCCCGTTTCGATAGCGTGCATGGCCTCGCCGAGGAGCTTCGCGAGTAACCGGTTCACAACAAACCCTGTCGTGTCCGCTGTCACGATCGGGGTCTTTCGGAGTTTCCGCACCGCGCTGAGTGCTGTTGCGATAGCGGCGTCGCTTGATTTTTCGGCGCGAACAACCTCGACCAGCGGCATGACGGCTACAGGGTTGAAGAAGTGGATACCGACCATCCGTTCGGGGTGCTGAAGGACGCTAGCAATGTCTCCGATCGACAGGGAGCTCGTGTTTGACGCGAGCACCGCATCTGCCCGCACATGCTTCTCCAGCTGCGTGAAGACGTCACGTTTCACGGAGAGCTCTTCGAATACTGCCTCAATAACTAGGTCGCAGTCAGCAAAATCCGACATCTCGGTCGTGCCGGCGATCATCGCCTGAAGCTTCTGAAGTTGGTCAGTGTGGATTCTGCCTTTGCCATGAAGTGTGACGAGTTCGTTTGACATCCATTCCGTGGCTTGGGCAGCACGCTCTGTGGAGATGTCGCTGATGACGACGGGCACCTCCAGTCGGCGAAGAATCTCCAGGGCGAACTGACGGGCCATCAGGCCCCCGCCGACGACCCCCACTTTGGTGATTCGCCCGGCTAACTTGGGGTCGGGGGCTCCGGGAGTTTTCTTCTGACGTTTCTGGACGAGCATGAATGAATACACGCTGGCACGGAATTGGTCTCCAGCGATGAGCTTCCCGAGCGCGGCATCCTCATCGGCAAAGCCTTTCGCCTTACTGGAGGACTTTGCTGAGAGCAATAAATCGAGGGCGGCATAGGGCGCTAGCGCAACCGTCCCAATCTTTTCTCGCAGGCTCTTACGGGCGACGTTGATGGCGACAGGCCAAAGCGTGCTTCTCTCAATGGCGCCTGGTTCGTTGGGGCGCTTCACCTTGGTAGTTCCTGCTACCACGCCGTCCGCCCACGAGAGTGAATCCTCCAAGAAACGCGCTGGGGGAAACATGACGTCCGCGATTCCCAGTTCGAGCGCTTGGGCCGGTTTTAGTGTCCGGTTGGTTTTCAAAGGGTTTTCGACCATGACGGTCAAGGCGTTCTTGATTCCAATCAGGTTGGGCAGCAACCAAGCCCCACCCCAGCCAGGAATAAGCCCGAGGAACACCTCCGGCAGCGCTAACGCGGCGGCGCTGCTGGAGAGCGTTCGATAGTCGCAATTGAGGGCAATCTCTAACCCTCCGCCCAGAGCCAACCCGTTGATGAAACAGAAAGAAGGAACGCCCAGTTCGCCGAGCAGGCCAAGGGTTTGGTGGCCGAGCTGCACCATGGTGAGACCTGTCTTGACGTCAGGAATGTCCCCGACTTTCGACAGATCAGCACCTGCGGCCAAAATGAAAGGGTTTCCTGTGATCGCTACCGCGCTGATCTCACCTGTTTGTGCCTCTTTTTGCAGGTTCCACAGGACGTCACGCAACTCGACGAGGCTGTGCGGCCCAAGCGTGTTCGGGCGGGTGTGGTCTTTGCCATTATCGAGAGTGATGAGGGCCAGGGGTGCATCGTTGTTGGGCAAAACGATTTTCCGCACATACGAGTGGGTAACTACCTCATCGCTGGAGTGCTCGAGCAGCGATGTGACATCGAGGGTGTCGTACTGGGCAACTGCGCTTTTGGCCATTTACTCGGCTCCTGTGTAGTGGGGGTTTTCCCAAATTACCGAGCCACCTTGCCCGAGGCCCACACACATTGCAGTGAGGCCGTAGCGGACATCCGGGCGCTCCTCAAACTGGCGGGCGAGCTGAATCATTAGGCGCACGCCGGATGCGGCCAGGGGGTGACCGATAGCAATTGCCCCGCCCCAGGGGTTCACCCGGGGATCATCATCGGCAATCCCGTAGTGATCGAGGAAACTCAGTACCTGGACGGCGAAGGCTTCGTTGAGCTCGAAGAGCCCGATATCTTCGATGGACAGCCCGGCCTTGTCCAAAGCCTTTTTGGTGGAGGGAATGGGCCCAAGACCCATGACCTCGGGTTCTACGCCCGCGAACCCAAAGGAGACCATCCGCATTTTCACGCCAAGCCCCAGCTTGTTGGCGATCTCTTCGGAGGCGAGAGCGGCCACCGTGGCACCATCGGTCAGCGGTGAGGCATTGCCGGCCGTGACTTTGCCGTGGGGCCGGAACGGGGTCTTCAGTTCGGCAAGAGCTTCCATCGTGGTTCCTGGGCGTCGGCCCTCGTCTTCGGTAGCGAGACCGTAACCCTCATCGCTGCGCAAAGCGACAGGGATCAGATCTTTCTGAATATGCCCGGCCTGATAGGCCGCTTCTGCTTTTTGTTGGGAGGCCATGCCGAAGGCGTCCGCGCGCTCCTTGGTCAGCTGCGGGAAGCGGTCGTGAAGGCGCTCAGCGGTGATGCCCATGTTGAGGGCGTCGGGGCTGACCAGTTTTTCGGACAGGAAGCGCGGGTTAGGGTCGACGTCTGCACCTAGCGGGTGTCTGCCCATGTGTTCCACACCACCAGCCAATCCGATATCCATGGCTCCGACACCGATGGCGCTGCCGACAGTGGTTACCGCGGTCATGGCGCCTGCGCACATGCGATCCAAGGCATAGCCGGGGACACTTTGCGGCAGGCCCGCCAAGATCGCTGCGGTGCGGCCCAGCGTTAGCCCCTGGTCGCCCTCTTGGGTGGTGGCGGCGATTGCCACCTCCTCGATTGCCTCGGGAGAAATACCGGGATTGCGCTCCAGCAAACCGATGATGGCCGCGACGACCATGTCGTCAGCGCGCGTTCGCCAATACATTCCCTTTTCACCGGCACGACCAAAGGGTGTTCGGGCTCCATCAACAAAAACAACGCTCTGCGGTTTCATGCTTTCCTCTTCTCCGGGGACACGTCCATGCTAGGGAAAAAAGTGCTGGTGATGCACGTCGATGATTGCTGGCACAAAGCAATCGTGGTGCGGGTCTCTCCTATTGGTCGATCGCAACAAAAGCGTCGAGGAGCAGGGGTACGACTTTGACTTGTTGCCACTCTCGAGCCCCGCGGTTCGCAAGATCGCGAGAGAGCGTTTCTGTCGTGACGGGGCGGGGCGGTTCCCAACACACGCGCCGCAGATGCTCAGGGGTCAACAAATTCTCGAGGGGGATTCCCGTGTCCTTGGAAAGCCCGTCCATGGCCGCTTTAGCCGCAGTGAGGCGAGCGGCTGCCTCCGGGTTTTTTTCCGCCCAGACGCGCGGCGGAGGTAGCCCGCCAGAGTTCACCCTCGCTTGGGGCAAATCGTCTGTCGCATTCCCTTCCTCGATCGCGGCCCACCAGCGGGGCAATTCGCTCCGCGAAGCCCGGCCGTGGAAGGCCTTGAGAGAGGCGAGTTCTTTGGCGGATTTGGGCTGCGCAAGAACGGCGGCGACGAGTGAGCGATCGGGCACCAGTCGACCTGGCGCTCGGTCAATCTTCCGAGCGTAGGCATCCCGGGCCTGCCAGAGCGATCGCGCGATGGCAAGCTGACGAGGCCCTCGAACCTGGTGGAGCCCGGACAGCCTGCGCCAGGGTTCCTCCCGAGGTGGGGGTGATGGGGCAGAGAGTGCCGCCTCAAATTCCTCCCGGGCGATGGCGGAGAGCCCCCGTTCCACGAGGATGTCGCCGAGAATGTCGCGAAGATCGGGCAACAGTTCAACGTCGAGTGCTGCGTAGGTGAGCCATGAGTCCGGGATGGGCCTGGTGGACCAATCGGCAGCGGAATGTTCCTTAGCCAGAGTCATCCCCATCAGGTCCTCAACGGCACCTTGGAGTCCTACGCGCGGTAAGCCAGCCAGTCGACCGGCCAATTCGGTGTCAAAGATCACTGTGGGTTCGATTCCCACCTCTCGAAGACAGGGCAAGTCCTGGTGCGCGGCGTGAATGATCCATTCCTCATGACCCAGTGTGTCGCTCAAGCGGGACAGGTCACCGACCGCGATCGGGTCCACAAGGTAGTTGGGGCCTCCGCGGCGGTAGAGCTGGACCAGGTAGGCGCGCTGGGAGTACCGAAATCCGCTCGCTCGTTCGGCATCGACGGCGAGTGGGCCTTCCCCTGTGATGAGGCGCTCCAGCGCGATAGCCCAATCCTCGGGCGTCTCCACCAGGACAATCGGTTCTGCCAGACGCGCCGCGGGGAGTGGCTCACGGGTGGGCGCAGCTTCGATCTCGTCCGTCATGCCGAAGGGCGGCTCGGCGGCAGCGGGGACACGCCATCCGGTGTTGGAGGGAAGCCTGCGAGCATGCAGACAAATTCGCTCCATGCTTCAAGGTGCGGAGCTAACTGCGCGGAGGTGGGGCTCCACGATGCCCGCACCTCCACCTGCGCGCCGGAGCCTTCGGACGCCAGATCTCCGAAGCCTGTCGAGAGAACAGTCGTTGTGGTGCCAGCGGGCCGACGGTACTCGGCCTGGCGGTGGTCGAGCGCGTCCATGAGCCAGGACCAGGCAACATCGGGCAGGAATTGGTCTGCCCCCATGTCTTGGTCTATCGGCGCTTGGGCAAACACCACCATGCGATAGACCGAACTCCACGCCTCGGGGGCGGTGGGGTCACAGAGGAAAACAAGCCTCCCGGTTCCATATTCATGGTCATCGGTGGCGGCACTCGGTTCGACATCGGCGGCCCAGGCCCGCTGGTACGGCGCGAGACCCTCGGGCGCTGCCGTCTCAAACACCCGCAATTCGGGCCGGAATGTTGCCGACTCTGCGCTCTGGAGAGCGTCAGAGAACTCGATCGGGTTTGCGGTCGCACTCACCTTTTAAGACTAGAGGCCAGGCGCCCCATCTTCCGGGGGCGCGCCGCGGTGTAGCCGGTGATGGTAGTAGAGCATTCGCGCGTCATCCGTGTACACCGCAGCGTCTGTGCGGGGGAGGTTATCTGCGGGCCACCATGGCGGAAGGCCCGCCCGGGCGCTCGTGGGCGGTGGCGTCACCGCAAGCCACAGGTCATCACAGTGATTGGCGAACATTCGCCAGGTGTGCTCCCCACCTTCAATCAGCAGTCGTCCGCCCTCAACCTCGGTGCGAATGATGTTCGCCAACGCAGCAGCGTCGGTCTGCGGGTCGATAACCACAACGCGGTGAGGGACCTTGGCCAGCTGGCGGTGCACGTGCTCCTGGCCGCCGGCGCTCGTGACGACCACCAGGGGGTGCTCTGATTCTTCCGCCCCAACGAGATTGTCTGCTGCGACCTGACCCGATACCGAGAGGAGGACCAGCGGGGTGCGCCGGGGGATGGGAATGCGTTCGCGATCGAGAGTTCGTCGCCCCAACACAATGGCGTCGCTCACCTCGCGGTGCAAGTGCAGGAGCGTTCGGTCGTCACCCTGCGTGAGGCCCTCACTGCTCCCGCGGGAATCGATCGTGTCTCCTGCAGCGGTGGCCACCATGATGGCGCGCATCCACACATCGTTCGGGGGTGTGAGGAGGCCTGAAAGAGACGCCTTTGCGCTTTCTGTACCGAGATCAAACTCGAGCGCGGGCCCGGGAGCAAGCCGGTGAAGGCTCACGCCACGAGGTCTTCAACGTGGCGCTTGATCCGCCACAACATTCCCGACATTCCCCGCAACCGCAGCATGCTGACGGCGTTTTGGAGGCCCAAGCTCAGGGGGAAATCTGCTGGCACATCAAGAATCTGTTGAGCGCTCAGGCCCCTCAAACCATGGACGAGGATCGAGGCAAAGCCGCGTGTGGTGGGTGCTTCGGCGGGTGCGGTGGCCCTCACGACAATGTCATCGCTGTCCCGGACCACAGAAATGAACACGGGGGATTGGCACTCTTCGACACGCTCCCAGTGATCCTCGGGGACTGCGCCCTCGGGAACCTCAGGGAGGGAATCTGAGAACTCAAGAAGCAATTGCAAACGGTCCGGAACTTCCAGAGCAAGAAAATCTTCTCGGATGGACTCCAACGTTGAAGTTGCAGACACGTTAGGGAGCCTCACCAGGCTCGGTGCCCGTCTGAATGGGAACCTTCACCGCAGAGCCCCATTCGGTCCAGGAGCCGTCGTAGTTTTTCACAGAGTCGAATCCGAGCAGGTATTTCATCACAAACCAGGTGTGGCTGGAGCGCTCGCCGATCCGGCAGTACGTGATGACCTCGGCCTCAGGGTCAAAGCCCTGCTCGTTGACGTAAAGCTCGCGCAACTCGCTCGCTGACTTGAAGGTGCCGTCCTCCTGCGCAGCGCGCGCCCAAGGGATGCTGCGCGCGGTCGGGATGTGTCCGCCGCGCAGTGCTCCCTCCTCTGGGTAGGCCGGCATGTGGGTTCTCTCCCCGCTGTACTCCTCCGGGCTCCTGACGTCGATGAGGGGTTTACCCAGGTGGCCCAGAACGTCCTCTTTGAAGGCGCGGATATCGCCATCGTTGCGAGCAATCACCGGATAGCTGCTGGGGGAGATTTCCGGAACCTCACGTGTGAGTTCGCCGCCAGAGCCAATCCAAGCATCCCTGCCGCCGTTCAGGAGGCGAACGTCCGGGTGCCCAAAGAGGGTGAAAACCCAGAAGGCGTAACTGGCCCACCAGTTGCTCTTGTCGCCGTATATGACAACTGTGTCGTCGCGAGAAATGCCTTTGGCGCTCATGAGGGCCGCAAAACCGTCACCATCCACGTAGTCGCGCACGACCGGGTCGTTAAGCTCCGTGTGCCAGTCGATCTTTATTGCCCCAGGAATGTGCCCCGTGTCGTAGAGCAGGATGTCTTCGTTGGATTCAACAACGACCAGCCCCGGGGTGGAAAGATTCTCAGCGAGCCACGGGACACTCACGAGGCGGTCCGGGTGGGAGTATTCGGCGAGTTCCTGCGAGGGATCGGTGGGGACGGGCACGGCTTCTCCTTAGACACGCGGGCTCCCGGAGGACCCCGCTACGCTGGAGCTCCATTCTGCCAGCACCCCCTGGACTCTGCCGGGGAATATGACGAAGCGAGTCTGATGTCACCCCAGCGCGAGCGGGCCCACTCTCGAGTGAGCTTGTGTGACATTCATCCCGCGATGTCGGTGGAGGCAATGCTGCAACACTTTGTACCACCGGAGCAGTTTCGTGACTCGACGCTGGACAACTATGTTCCCGACCCGCGCTACCCCAGCCAGGAAGAGGCTCGGAGCAAAGCGATGGCTTTTGTCTCGGGAAATGCAGCGGGTAAGGCCAAAAAACTGTGGGGAAGCGGAAGTAAGGCTTCGTCCTCGCGCCCGGGGATTTATCTCGATGGAGGGTTCGGAGTCGGCAAGACTCACCTCCTCGCCTCGATGTGGCATTTGATCCCCGGGAGGACCTACTACGGCACCTTCATTGAGTTCACCGCTCTCGTAGGCGCACTCGGTTACCGAGGCGCGGTTGACCATCTGCGCGGGGCGTCATTTCTGGCGATCGATGAGTTCGAGTTGGATGACCCCGGCGACACGATGGTGATGTCGCGACTTCTTGGCGAGCTTGTCGCGACAGGAACCCGGGTCGCTGCGACCTCAAATACACCTCCGGCGGCCCTGGGGGAAGGGCGTTTTGCTGCCGAAGATTTTCTCCGGGAGATCACGGCACTCGCCGAAAAGTTCGAGACTATTCGGATTGATGGCGAGGACTACCGCAAACGTGACTTCGAAGGCCACGCCGTTGTTGTCAGCGACGACGATTTTGAGCACCGAGTTTCCGAATTGCCGGGCGCCGTTGCGGAAGATTCTTTCCGCGCGGTGATTGACCACTTGGCGACCATTCACCCCAGCAGGTTTGTCGGTTTGGTGGAAGACCTTGACTACGTCGCCTGGCGAGACGTTATGCAACTGCACGATCAGGCCGAAGCCCTCCGGCTTGTCGCGCTGGTGGATCGCCTGTACGACGCGCAAGTGGGCATCGTCAACACCGGGATACCGCTGGATGAAGTCTTTGATGCCACGATGCTCTCTGGCGGTTATCGAAAAAAGTACCTGCGGGCAACCTCGCGCATGATTTCGCTCACACGGCGAGCCCTAGTTCAGGATGAGGGACAGTCCGGTCCGTAGACTAAGGGGACCGACAGAACAGGTTTTTCCATGGCACAGTCACGCCCACCCTCCGGCTCCCTCGCAAACTCTAAGTATCGCGAGGCGCTGTGGATTGAACGTATCCTCCGCCAGGAGACCATTGGCGGGCTCATCATCGTCGGCGCGGCTCTTATTGCCGTTGTGCTGGCGAACTCCCCGCTGGGCGAGGATTACTTTGGACTGCGCGAAACCTACATCACGCTGGGTTTTGGTGAACTCGCGTGGAAGATCTCTGTGGGCAAGTTCACCGCGGATGGACTCCTGGCGATCTTCTTTTTCCTCGTGGGGCTTGAGCTCAAGCGCGAGTTTGTCTCGGGTGAGCTTCGAGACCCGCGCAAGGCGCTGGTGCCGGTTGTTGCCGCCATCGGGGGCGTCCTGGTGCCCGCTGGGCTGTACCTCTTCATTGTGAACTCGATGGGTGAGCCGGATGCGGCACGCGGCTGGGCCATCCCGATTGCGACCGACATCGCGTTTGCGCTCGCCGTGCTCGCCCTTGTTGGGTCATGGCTGCCGCTGGCGCTAAGGACTTTTCTTCTCACGCTTGCCGTGGTGGACGATCTCATTGGAATCACGATTATTGCGGTGGTCTACACCGACGAGGTTGTGCTGGGGAACCTGGGTCTGTCCATCGCTTTCGTGGTGCTCTACGGAGTGGTAGCTCAGCGCTACACCGATTTGTTCCATATTCGTCCTGGTGCCGCCTGGGTGATCCTGGTTCCGCTGGGCCTCGTGGCGTGGTTCTTTATGTACGGCTCGGGAGTTCACGCGACTATTGCCGGTGTGCTTCTCGCTATGACGGTGCCCGTGTTGCGCCCGAAGAAAGAGCGCATTGCCTGCCCTGACTCGAAGGAAGAAGGGCTGGCGGAGGTCTTCGAGCACCGGTTCCGCCCGCTCTCCGCGGGGATAGCGGTGCCTCTTTTTGCCTTCTTTGCCGCCGGTGTGAGCCTGGGAAATGGCGAACAGACGTTCTGGTACCTGCTCACGCAGCCTGTGTCGGTGGCGATTATCGCCTCCTTGGTCATCGGCAAACCCGTGGGTGTTCTTATTGCCACGTGGTTGGTGACCCGGGTGCCCGGTGTCTCCATGCCCAAGGGGATGGCGTGGATTGATCTCTTGGGCATCGCACTTCTCGCAGGTATCGGCTTCACCGTCTCTCTCCTGATCGGGGAGCTCAGTTTCGGTGTGGGTAACCTGCTCGGCGATGAGGCCAAAATTGGGATTCTCTTTGGTTCGATACTCGCGGCGCTGCTGGCAGCACTTGTGCTCTTCGGTCGAAACCGGCACTACCGCCAAATGCGGGCCGAAGAGCAGGCTGACCGCGACCGCGACGGTGTTCCCGACATCTACCAGGACGCTGACGACACACAGTCGTAACACAGCAGGGTGGGCTGACACGTTTTCGTAACATTCGTGCCTCCTCCAAGAAACGCCTCTCCCGCACACTGAAGGGGTCTCGGCGCGCCTGCGCCGTGTAACCAACAGGAGTCAGGGAGAAGTACATGGATACCGGTCAACTCGCGTGGGGAATTACCGCCACGGCCTTGGTGTTGTTGATGACACCGGGCGTTGCCTTTTTTTACGGTGGTCTCGTTAAGGCCAAGAGCGTCATCAGCATGATGATGATGAGCTTCGGCGCGCTCGCGCTCGTCGGAGTTCTGTGGGTGCTCTTCGGTTACGGCATGTCCGCAGTCGATGGGCCAGGACAATTTGCTGGCAACCCGTTTGGTAGTTTTGGGCTTGCTGGCCTGGGTAACGAAGATCTTCTGGGTGCGGCCTTCGGCGCCACCTTTGCGATCATCACCGTCGCCCTAATTTCCGGTGCCATCGCCGATCGCGCGAAGTTTGGTTCATGGATGGTCTTTGCCGGTATCTGGGTGACCGTCGTGTACTTCCCCGTTGCTGCTTGGGTCTGGGGCGGCGGCTGGGCCATGGAGCTGGGCAGCCTGCTCGGCGGTTTCCCCGAGGTCATTGACTATGCCGGTGGTACTGCGGTTCACATCAACGCCGGTGCTGCGGCTTTGGCGCTCTCACTAGTGCTCGGGCGCCGAGTGGTGTTCCGAAAAGGCGCTCACAAGCCTCACAACGTGCCGCTCGTCTTGCTGGGCGCAGCACTGCTCTGGTTCGGGTGGTTTGGTTTCAACGCAGGTGCGGAGTTCCTCGCCGAAGGAATGCCGGGTGTTGGACTTATTGTGGTCAACACTTTGGGCGCCACCTCGGCAGCCATCCTCGGCTGGATGATCATTGAGAAGCTGAAAGACGGAAAAGCCACGGCAGTGGGCGCCGCCTCCGGCGCGGTCACGGGCTTGGTTGCCATCACACCAGCGTGTGCAAACCTGACCCCTGGTTGGGCCCTGGTTCTGGGCGTTGTTGCCGGAGTCATCTCGGCTCTCGCCGTTGACCTCAAATTCAAGCTCGGTTACGACGACTCACTTGACGTCGTTGGCATCCACTTGGTTGCCGGCATGGTGGGAACGCTGTACCTGGGACTGTTTGCGATCGACACCGGTCTGTTCACCGGTGGCGATTTCGGCCAGCTGACCGTACAGGCGATTGCCGCCTTCGGAATCCTCGCGTACTCCTTCGTGGTGGCCTTGGTTCTTGGTTTTGCGATCGAGAAGACCATGGGCTTCCGCGTGACGAGTGAAGACGAGGTTGCCGGAATCGACACCGTGGTCCACGGTGAAGAGGGCTACCAGCTCGAGGAAGACGCTCGGGTCTAGAACATCAGTAACTGTGGGGAGGGGCATTGCCCCTCCCCGCAGTTATTTTTGTGCCCGCGAGGCACGAGATGCTCACGGCCCTGGCGCGGGCCCGGAGCACATAAACTAACGCGGTGCCCGACACTCCCGCGATCATCTCCTTTCTGCTCGTCTCGCTGGTGATCATCGTTGTTCCGGGCCCCAGTGTTGTGTTTGTGATCGGCCGGGCCATGATTCTTGGCACCAAGGGCGCTCTTGTCAGTGTCTGGGGCAATGCGCTTGGCGTGGGGGTACAGATAGTTGGAGTTGCCTTAGGGGTTGGCGTCTTGGTCGCCTCTTCCGAGCTTCTTTTCACGCTCATCAAGCTGGTGGGCTCGGGGTTTCTGGTCTACCTGGGGGTTCAGGGAATCCTGCAGCGCAAACGTTTTGCCACAACACTCGAAGGCGACCACGAAGTGGCCTCCCAACGAGTGTTGCGAGACAGCATCGTGGTCGGGCTCACAAATGCGAAGACATTGGTGTTTTTCATTGCGACACTGCCCCTCTTTGTCGACCCCTCCGGTGCTGCAACGTGGACACAGATGTTGTTCTTGGGCGCGCTGTTTTTCGTCATCGGGGTCGTCAGCGACATGGTCTGGGCGGTCGTTGCTGGCACGGCTCGCTCGTGGTTTGTTCGATCGCCCGAGCGTTTAGCCGGAGTGAGGCTTGGGGGAGGGATTGCCCTTATCGGGCTTGGTCTCTACCTTTTCGCCTATTCCTTCGTGCTCTAATCCCCGCGGTCTGCCCGGTCGACCTGGGCCCAGCTGTGAAAAGACACCGAGCAGTATCCCGGGATGAGCCTCTCCGGCGACCAGCCAGTGCGCTCTCGGTCTGCCAAGAAGGACGTGAGGTGCGGTGAGAACAGGTTCGCAAACGACCCGTGAGCGACCCGCGCGGGGTAGTGGTGGGCTAAGAACGCTCCGTACACCTCGTAGTCGCCGAGATCACGCCCGATAGCGTCGGTGGAGGATTTCCACCAGGCGACCAAGGACGCTCCGCCCTCCGGGAACATCTGGCGCACCACGTCTGTCTGCATGAGTTGGTGGTGCGTCACAAAACTCATTTTCAGCTCCTTCGGAACGCCAAAGTGCTTCAGAGTGTGCTTCATGAAGTCCGTGTGATATTCGTTGGCCAACTGCAACAATTGGCGCCCAGACGAGTTGAGCCACGTCTTTTTCGACAACAACAAAGTGTCGGCATCAAGAATCAGGGAAGCGGGTGCCTCGGAGGCGAGAGCGGCCGAGAGCTTGATCAACTGTTGGGTCACCCAGCCCGCGTTTCGGTCCCCTCTGCCAAAGCGATTTTCCAGCTCAGCGAGAATCTCAGGGCCAAGGACGTCCTGGTCATGGCGCAAAACGATGTTGCTGTGGGAACTGATGATGTCCGCAAGGATTTGGTGGGATTCTTCCCGGATGAATCGAGGGCCAGTGTTTTCGCTGTTTTGGGGAGTGATCAACACAATGCGGCTGATCGGATTTCTGACGTTGCGCAGCGCCTGCTGGAGGACAAGTTCCAGAGAGCGCAAGTCCTTTTCCACGAACGGAACCACGAGGTCGATGGCCGGGAGCGAACTCTCCCTTTTGAGCGGGTCGCGCGGTTGGAGCAGCGAAAGTAACACCCGCTGCTGTTCGCCAAGGTGTTTGCCCCGACGTTCTGTGGCTCGGATGTAGAGCCTGCGCGAGACCGCTCCGAGCACACTGCTGTTTGTGTGACGCAAACCGCGACGCACCAAGTTGAGCAACCGGGCACTGATCGACATGTTGGGTCTTGCGCCATAAAACGACCGAGGTTTCGCAGTGCTCAAGCCAGCGTCCCTTCGCGTTCGCCCCACAGGTCCTCCCGTGCATGAACCGTGGGCGATACTGGGATCGAACCAGTGACCTCTTCCGTGTGAAGGAAGCGCGCTACCCCTGCGCCAATCGCCCTGCAGGTCATATCTTGCCACATTCCCCACCCGGCAGGACCGGCTGCATCTAGACGCTGGCGTCAACACTCCGGGGAAAAGGTTTGTGTGGTGGCGCTCCACTCGGCTAGAGTTCTTTCGCACCCTTTCGGTGCGTGCGGATGTGGCGCAGTGGTAGCGCATCACCTTGCCAAGGTGAGGGTCGCGAGTTCGAATCTCGTCATCCGCTCGGAGAAGCCTCGAGGTGGGGCTCCCCTGCGGTGGTGTGGCCGAGAGGCGAGGCAGCGGCCTGCAAAGCCGTTTACACGGGTTCGAATCCCGTCGCCACCTCGGATAATTCAATATGGGCGATTGGCGCAGCGGTAGCGCGCTTCCCTGACACGGAAGAGGTCACTGGTTCGATCCCAGTATCGCCCACCAACAGACGGTGGCGTCCCGCCCATGAGGCTCCCGCCAGTAGGCTGACATCGCACCTGTCGGCAACGGAAAGCTATTTGCATGGACTCCACTTCTCCCGCCCCCGTATCAGCTCCTGGGGGCGTCTCTGGTGCCGAGCTTTTCGAGGTCTCCGGCGTGGTCGCTATCGCGTATGCGGATGCGCTGTGGGATCTCACCCATGTCCCGCCGGCTGGCGAAACAGTCTCCGCGGTGATGATCGATTCGGCTGAGGGTTTAGAGATTCTGCGCCACTCAGCGGCTCACGTTGCTGCGCAAGCGGTCCAAACGCTGCACCCCCAGGGGAAACTCGGAATCGGCCCCCCGGTGACCGATGGTTTTTATTACGACTTCGATCTGCCCGAATCCCTGGGCCCTGATGACCTCTCTCGGATTGAGAAGGAAATGCAACGCATCGTCAAAGCGGGACAGCGCTTCCAGCGCAGAGTCGTGACAGCGGAGGAGGCTAAAGCGGAGCTTGCTCACGAGCCCTACAAACTCGAGCTGATCGGGCTGAAAGACGTTGCTGCCGACTCTGATGCAGGAGAGAGCGTCGAAGTGGGCGCTGGTGAGCTCACCATCTATGACAACGTCGACGCAAAGACCGGTGAGACGGTCTGGAAGGACCTCTGCCGGGGCCCCCACATTCCCACCACACGGATGCTCGGAAACGGATGGAAGCTCACCCGTCTTGCCGCTGCCTACTGGCGCGGGTCAGAATCCAATCCGCAATTGCAGCGGGTGTATGGCACCGCGTGGGCAAGCAAAGACGATCTTCGCGCCCACCTTGAGCGATTGGAAGAAGCGGCGCGTCGCGACCATAGGAAGCTCGGGCAAGAGTTAGATCTCTTTTCTTTTCCGGACGAGATTGGCTCCGGGTTGGCGGTCTTTCATCCCCACGGGGGTGTAATCCGAAAGGTGATGGAGGACTACTCCCGTAAGCGGCACGAAGAGGCTGGTTACGAGTTTGTGTACACACCGCACATCACGAAGTCTGACCTGTTTGAAACCTCTGGCCACCTGTCCTGGTATCGGGACGGAATGTTTCCTCCCATGCGGATGGACGAGGTCCGCAACGCAGAAGGCGAGATCACCAAGCAGGGCGTTGATTACTACCTCAAGCCGATGAACTGCCCCTTCCACATCCTGATTTACCGGGCGCGGCAGCGTTCCTACCGCGAGCTCCCACTGCGAATGTTCGAGTTCGGCTCGGTCTATCGATACGAGAAGAGCGGTGTCGTTCACGGTCTCACCCGGGTGCGGGGTCTCACCATGGATGACGCACATATTTTCGTCACTGAGAAGGACCTGGAGAAAGAACTGAGCGACCTGCTCGACTTCGTCCTCGCGCTGTTGGGAGATTTTGGGCTTACCGACTTTTACCTGGAGCTCTCTACCAGAGACAGCGAGAGCGAAAAGTTTGTCGGTGACGAGGCCCTGTGGGAGCGTGCGACCAGCACGCTCGCGCGCGTGGCCGAGGCTTCTGGCCTGACACTGGTGCCTGACCCCGGGGGAGCGGCTTTCTATGGGCCGAAGATCTCTGTTCAAGCCAGGGACGCCATTGGTCGAAGCTGGCAGATGTCGACGATCCAGCTCGATTTCAATCTCCCCGAACGTTTTGGTCTGGAATATCAGGCCGACGACGGGTCGAGACAGGCGCCCATCATGATTCACCGCGCGTTGTTTGGCTCGATTGAGCGGTTCTTTGGCGTGCTCACCGAGCACTATGCGGGCGCTTTCCCGGCGTGGTTGGCGCCGATTCAGGTGATGGGCATTCCGGTTGCCGACGAGTTCGCGGACTATGTCAACGAGTTCGTCCGGGAGCTCCGAAGCTCTGGCGTGCGGGCTGAACTGGACGATTCGGATGAGCGTATGCAGAAGAAGATTCGGACGCATACGAAAGCGAAGGTGCCGTTCCTTCTGATCGCTGGAGAAGACGACAGGGGAGCGCGGACGGTGAGCTTCCGTTTCCGTGATGGCACTCAGCGCAACGCCGTCCCGTGGGACGAAGCACTGGATTTTGTTCGCGAAGAAACGAAGACACCCCATGCCTGAGGAGAGCCCAGGATCGGTCCCTGTCGACCCCTCCGGGCTGCCCGGGGTTCCTGACTCGTTCCAGCGGCTCTGGACACCCCATCGCATGGCGTACATCACGGGTGAGGACTCGGCGGCTGATGACGAGTGCGTTTTTTGTGTTGCGACCAACAAGCCCGAGGACGAGTCACTCGTGGTGGCCACGGGCGATCTGGTGTACGCCGTTCTCAACCTCTATCCCTACAACGCAGGGCACTTGCTGGTCTGCCCGTATCGCCATGTTGCGAATTATGACGACCTCAGCACGGAGGAAACAGCGGAGATGGCCGCCATGGTGCAGACCGCTATTCGGACGCTGCGCTCCGTCGCTGGCGCCCACGGTTTCAACTTGGGTGTCAACCAAGGCCGCATTGCTGGCGCGGGAATTGAGGCACACCTGCACCAACACATCGTTCCGCGCTGGGGTCAAGACTCAAACTTTTTCCCCATCATTGCCCGCACAAAAGCGATTCCGACGATCCTGGGACAGATGCGCGACCAGCTCCGGGCTGAGTGGCCTTCAGGTTCGACCGGTTAGACTTTCGGCTCTAGCTTTCGACACGCCTTCTTGTTCATTGTGAAAGGACAACACCGCCCATGAGCGACACGAATTCTGCGCCACAATCGGGAACTGCTCGCGTGAAGCGGGGGCTCGCCGAAATGCTCAAGGGCGGCGTGATTATGGACGTCGTCACCCCGGAGCAGGCCCGCATCGCTGAGGACTCGGGAGCGGTCGCTGTGATGGCGCTAGAGCGCGTGCCCGCGGACATTCGTGCCGAGGGGGGCGTTGCTCGAATGAGTGACCCCGACCTCATCCAAGGGATTATCGACACCGTGTCCATTCCGGTCATGGCGAAAGCCCGGATCGGCCACTTTGTGGAAGCCCAGGTGCTGGAGTCGCTCAAAGTCGATTACATCGACGAGTCTGAAGTGCTAAGTCCAGCAGACTACGTCAACCACATCGACAAATGGGGCTTCACGGTGCCCTTCGTATGTGGCGCGACCAACCTCGGTGAGGCCCTGCGTCGTGTCACCGAAGGTGCGGCGATGGTTCGCTCGAAAGGCGAGGCGGGCACCGGCGATGTGTCAGAAGCCACCAAGCACTTGCGCACCATTTTTGGCGAGATCCGCAAACTTCAGGCGATGAACCCGGATGAGCTTTACGTGGCGGCGAAAGAGCACCAAGCGCCCTATGACCTCATCGTCGAGGTCGCGCAGACCGGCAAGCTCCCTGTCGTCATGTTTACAGCTGGCGGGATTGCGACGCCGGCCGATGCGGCAATGATGATGCAAATGGGAGCTGATGGCGTATTCGTCGGATCTGGCATTTTCAAGTCGGGAAACCCCGCCGAACGTGCCGCCGCCATTGTGAAGGCAACCGCTCAGTACATGGACCCCGCCGTGATCGCTGAAGCCTCGCGAGGCCTTGGCGAAGCAATGGTGGGAATCAACGTCTCTGATCTCCCTGCGCCGCACCGCCTTGCCGAGCGTGGCTGGTAGTCCCGCACCAACAATCGGCATACTCGCCCTTCAGGGCGATGTTGCGGAGCATGAAGCAATGCTTCGCGGTCTTGGCGCGAACACGGTTCAGGTCCGACGGGCCGAGCAACTGGTGGGGATCGATGGCCTGATTCTGCCCGGTGGCGAGTCCAGCGTCATGGACAAGTTGCTCCGGCTCTTCCATATGAAACAGCCGCTTAAGGACAGATTGGCAGAGGGTTTGCCGGTGCTCGGCACGTGTGCAGGCCTCATTCTCTTGGCGGAAGAGATTGACGGTGCGATCACCGGGCAGGAAACGCTCGGAGGCCTTGACGTGCGTGTCCAGCGAAACGCCTTTGGGTCCCAGGTGGAATCGCGCGAAGAGAGTGTCGCGGTGGCGGGGATTGTGGGCCCACCCCTACAGGTGGCGTTCATTCGAGCCCCCATTGTGACCCGCGTTGGCGACGGTGTGGATGTTATTGCGCGACTCGACTCGGGCGACATCGTGGGCGTGGCCACGCCCACCATGATCGGTGTTTCGTTTCACCCCGAAGTCAGCGGAGATGATCGGCTACACCGACTGTTTCTTGACAAGGTTGCGCACGGCCATCAATGAACTGCCCCCCGCGCTCTAAGATGGGCGGGGAAATAAAGGGAGCGTAATGTCCGGTCACTCCAAGTGGGCAACCACCAAGCACAAAAAGGCAGTCATCGATGCACGCAGGGCGAAGTCCTTCGCCAAGCTGATTAAAAACATTGAAGTTGCCGCGAAAGTCGGTGGGCCTGACCCCGCGGGAAACCCCACCCTGGCCGACGCCATCCAAAAAGCCAAAAAGACCTCGGTGCCCAATGACAATATTGACCGTGCCGTCAAGCGCGGCGGGGGGCTTTCGGGCGATTCTGTCGACTACCAAACGATTATGTACGAAGGCTATGGTCCGGCCGGAGTGGCCCTCCTGATCGAATGTTTGACGGATAACAAGAACAGGGCAGCGGCGGAGGTGCGCACCATCATGTCGCGCAACGGCGGCCAGATGGCTGACCCCGGCAGCGTTGCCTATAACTTTTCCCGCAAGGGAGTCGTTTCGGTCTCAAAAACGGACGGGGTTTCCGAAGACGACATCCTTCTGGCTGTGCTGGAGGCAGGCGCCGAAGAGGTGATTGACCGCGGGGGAGGGTTCGAGGTCATCACGGATCCCTCTTTGCTGGTGGAGGCGCGCAAGGCAATCCAAGATGCGGGAATCGACTACGACGCTGCTGAGGCTGAGTTCTTGGCCACAGTGAACGTGGAACCAGATTTAGAGGGAGTTCGCAAAGCTCTCGCTCTGGTGGACGCTTTGGAGGATTGCGACGACGTCCAGACCGTCTTTACGAATATGAAGGTCACCGAGGACGTCGCCAAAGCCCTCGAGGAATCGGACTAGGGCACACGTGGCCACCATCCTCGGAATTGATCCGGGTCTCACCAGGTTGGGCGTGGGAATAATCTCACACCATTCCGGGCGCAGGGTGTCGCTCGTGCACGTGGAGGTGCTGCGCACTTCACCGGCAGATCGCCCCGAGGCGCGATTGGGGGCGCTCTCTGAGGCGCTGGAGAACATCCTCGAGCTTCACCAGCCAGACATGGTCGCACTGGAGCGGGTGTTCGCCCAGCAGAATCTGCGCACGGTGATGGGGACTGCGCAAATCAGCGGTGTCGTGCTCGCCCTGGCGCATCGGCGTTCACTCCCGGTCTCGATGCGCACGCCCAGCGAGGTGAAGGCCGCAGTGACAGGCTACGGAAGGGCAGACAAGAAACAGGTCGGCACGATGGTCCAAAAGATCCTGGGGCTCGATGACATTCCACAGCCGGCCGACGCCGCCGACGCTCTCGCCCTCGCTATCTCGGAGGCGTGGCGTGGTGGCGCGAGCCCCGCTGCCACGACGGCGGGGGAGACTCCTGCGCAGAAGGCGTGGCGAGAAGCGGAAGGCCGGGCGGGGCAACCTAAGCTGAAGAAATGATTGCGTCGTTGAGAGGACAGGTCCTCTCGCTGACAGGCGGGGATATCGTCCTCGAAGTAGGGAACATCGGCTATCTCGTCGCTGTTCCTGACAGGCTCGCGGCCAGTGTCCAGGCCGGCGAGGCTCTCATGGTCCACACGGCAATGGTGGTGCGCGATGACCACGTGGCTCTCTTTGGTTTCGACTCCCCAGAGGAGTTGCAGATCTTCGATCTGCTCCGAAGCGTGTCTGGTGTGGGGCCGAAGTCAGCGCTGGCGATTCTGGGGCACCTGAGTATTGACGACATCAGCGATGCTGTGGTGTCCGAGAACGATGGTGCTTTTCGGATGGTGAGCGGGATCGGACCTAAGACCGCCAAGTTAATCGTTTTGTCACTTCAGGGCGCGTTCGAAGGACGCGTTCGGCGGGGCCCAGAGGCCCCGCGCACTTCAGCTGAAGAGGCGATACAGCACAGTGTGGTGGAGGCTCTTACTGGGCTCGGCTGGCAAGAAAAGGCCGCGAAAGACGGCGTCCACCAAGCGCTTGAGGAAGCAGGAGCTGATTCTGTGGATGCGGCGCAACTGCTGCGTGCTGCACTCACTATCCTGGGCCCCCAAGGTAATCGGGAGGGGCGCGCGTGACCGAGGTGGCGACGCACGGCGAACCGGAATCCCAGGGCGAGGTCGCTTTTGAAGGCGCACTGCGACCGAAAAGACTTACGGAGTTTGTCGGTCAAGAAAAGGTCCGGCGCCAGCTCGTCTTGCTCCTCGAGGCAGCGCGGCAACAGGAACGCACGCCCGACCACATCCTTCTCTCGGGACCCCCGGGGCTTGGCAAAACAACGCTCGCGATGATTGTGGCGGAGGAAACCGGACAAGCGTTGCGCATTACCAGTGGGCCAGCTATCAACCATGCCGGTGACCTGGCGGCGGTACTGTCCTCGTTGATTCCCGGGGAGATTTTGTTTATCGACGAAATCCACCGGATGGCCCGACCCGCGGAAGAAATGCTGTACCTCGCTATGGAGGATTTCCGGATCGACATCATGGTGGGCAAAGGGGCCGGAGCGACCACACTGCCCTTGGACATTGCCCCCTTCACTCTTGTCGGCGCTACGACGAGGTCGGGTTTGCTGCCTGGCCCCCTGCGGGATCGTTTCGGGTTCACCGCGCACCTGGAGTTCTATTCGGGTGAGGAACTCACCGAGGTGGTCGCACGATCAGCCCAGCTGCTCGGTATCGAGTGGCCTCGACAGGCGCTCGCCGAGATCGCCACGCGTTCACGAGGCACGCCTCGCATTGCTAACCGCCTGCTGAGGCGGGTTCGAGACTTCGTGCTCGTGCATCGGCGCGAGCCGGACGTGTCTTCTGTCCACGATGCTCTTGAGCTTTACGACGTCGACGATTTGGGCCTTGACCGCCTCGACCGGGCCGTCGTCGAAGCGCTAATCGTTCGATTCAGCGGGGGGCCCGTGGGGTTGGGCACCCTTTCCGTTGCCGTGGGCGAAGAGCCCGAAACAATCGAGTCAGTAGTGGAGCCTTTCCTGGTGCGTCAGGGGTTCCTCCAGAGAACCCCCCGAGGGCGAGTAGCGACCCCCACCGCGTATGCGCATCTGGGCCACGAGGCTCCTGGCCGTGATGACCTATAGTTGAAGGCAGGCGTCTTCGCTCCAACCCCCAAAGGAAGGCTGTTTCTTAGCCATGGATCCCGTATCACTCTTTATGGTGGCAGTCCTCGGACTGCTCATTTTCTTTATGATTCGCAACTCGCGCAAGCAAAAGCAAACCCAGCTGGAGCTCGCGGAAAAGCTCAAGCCTGGCGCCGACGTGATGACCTCTTTCGGGTTGTTCGCCACAGTCTTGGACATGGATGACGACACCAACGTTGCGACTTTGGATGTGGGCAATGGAGTTCAACTCAAAGTGCACCGCCAGGTCTTGACCAAAGTCGTGGAGCCCGAAGTGGAGAGCGTCGAGGCCGGCGAAGGCGCGTCAGAAGACGCTCCCGCCGCCGACAAGTCCTAACCCTCGTCCAGAAAGCACTCACGTGGCAAAAACTTCTGCGGTTCGTCAGGCGACGAACCGGTTTATTTGGCTTGGGGTTATTTTCTTCCTCCTGATTGGCGGCAACGCGCTGGCCGTGTTGCAGGGGACCGGCTCTTGGGTTCCGAAGCTTGCGCTGGATCTTCAGGGTGGGACCCAAATTATCCTTGCTCCACAAATTTCGGAGAACCAAAGTGTCACTGAGGAGCAGCTAGACCAAGCAGTCGCGATCATTCGGCAGCGTGTCGATGCTGGTGGTGTTGCGGAAGCAGAGGTGACCACTCAGGGTGGGTCAAACATCGTTGTCTCGATCCCAGGTGTGCCGGACGAAGCAACTCTCGAGCGGATTCGCTCGTCGGCGAAGCTCGAGTTTAGAGCGGTTTTGCGCACCGGAGTTCCAGGCTCCGAAGGGCTCAACGAGGTCGAAGACTTCCTTTCCGATGTCGCGACGGAATCAGGCTTAGAGCCGTCAAACCCGAGCGACTTGGCATGGATTACTCCCGATGTGGCCCAGCTGTTTTCTAACCTCAGCTGTGAAGAGCTTGACGAGCTCGGGGCTAATGTCGCCGATCCCGACCAGCCCCTCGTCACATGTTCAGATGATGGTTTGGCGAAGTTCATTCTTGGCCCGGTGGAAGTCGATGGCGGGACTATCGACGATGCTCTCTCTGGCTTGGTCCCAGGACCCCAGGGGACGCTGACCAACGAGTGGGGTGTGTTCCTGGAGTTCGATGCTGAGGGCACTGAGGCGTTCCGGACCGTAACAGAGCGACTCGTCGTGCTACCCGGGGTGCAAAACCAATTTGCGATCGTGCTGGATGGGAAAGTAATCAGTGCTCCGCGAACCCTGGGTGCCATCACCGATGGAAACCCGCAGATCAGCGGAAACTTCACCCAGGACACGGCTGCGGTCCTGGCGGATCAACTGAAGTTCGGAGCTTTGCCGATTGGGTTTGCGGTTCAAAGCTCGGAAACCATTACGGCCACCCTTGGCCTCACACAGCTGCAGAGCGGGCTACTCGCCGGTGCGATCGGTCTGATTTTGGTCGTGATCTACTCCCTCCTTCAGTATCGGATGCTGGGTATGGTCTCGGTGTTCTCTCTGATTGTCGCCTTCACGCTGAGCTATTTCGTGATCACCTACCTCTCGAACGAGCAGGGATACCGCTTGTCCTTGGCTGGAGTGGCTGGCTTGATCGTGGCCATTGGTATTACGGCGGACTCGTTCATCGTGTTCTTCGAGCGAATCCGTGATGAGCTTCGTGATGGAAAGACGCTGGAGTCCTCGATTGCGGGGGCATGGCGAAGAGCGTTCCGGACCATTTTGGCCTCAGACACTGTCGGTTTTCTTGCGGCAGCGGTCTTGTTCATCCTTGCGGTCGGTAACGTTCGAGGATTTGCCTTCACGCTGGGAATTACGACGATCGTCGACTTAATCATCGTGGCCTTGTTCACTCAACCTCTGATGCAGCTCTTGGGGAGAACCCAGTTCTTTTCTTCCGGTAACAAACTCAGCGGGCTCGATCCGAGGGCTCTGGGGGCTGTGTACCGTGGTCGCGCGCAGTTCAGAGAGCCCGTTGCAGCGGGACCGACAGCTGCGAAGAAGAGCGCGCGAGAAGCCAAACGTCGTCAGACCATTGCTGAGCGCAAAGCGGAACAAGACGCCATGGCGGAGGGAAAGAAATAGATGTCCCGTTTCACACAGTTCGGTAACGCCCTGTACACGGGGGAGCGATCCTTTGACTTCGTTGGCAACCGCGTGCGCTGGTACGTCATCGGTGCGTCTATCGTGGCTCTAGCGATCATTGTGACGATTCTGCGCGGTGGATTCACCTTCGGTATCGAGTTCAGCGGTGGGTCCGAGTTCCGGGTCTCCAACCCCACCCAAGTGGTGGAGCAGACGGCTATCGACACGGTAGAGGCCGCGGCGGGAATTGAATCGAATCCGCGCGTATCGATCGTGGGTGGTGACTCTGTGCGGGTGCAGACCGAGCAGCTCACCGATGCCGGGACGACCGAACTTCGCGCTGAATTAGCGCAGGCCTACGACGTTCCGTTGGAGCAGGTTACGGCCTCCTTCATTGGCGCCACGTGGGGCCAAGACATCACCCGTCAGGCACTCATCGGCCTGGCGGTGTTCCTCGTGTTGGTGTCGATCGTGATGGCGCTCTATTTCCGGACCTGGAAGATGTCCCTGGCGGCCCTCACTGCCCTTGCCCACGACCTCCTGATCACTGGCGGGATCTATGGGGTGCTGGGCTACGAGATAACCCCTGCTGCGGTGATTGGCCTGTTGACGATTCTGGGGTACTCCCTGTACGACACCGTTGTGGTGTTTGACAAGGTTCGTGAAAACACTCTGCAGGATGGGGAAGAAAGTTCGCGAACTTTTGCCCAGTCGGTAAATCTTGCCGTCAATCAGACTCTTGTTCGCTCAATCAACACCTCCGTGGTGGCTGTGCTCCCGGTCGGATCCATCTTGTTTATCGGATCGCTACTCCTGGGGGCGGGAACCTTGCGGGATATTGCCCTGGCGCTCTTCATCGGGATGATTGCCGGTACGTATTCGAGCGTGTTTATCGCGGCGCCCATGTACGTGCACCTTCGTGAGAACGAGCCAGAGAATCAAAAACAGGGTCGCAAGAAGCGCGAGCCACGACCCACATCGGGTGCTGTTCGGTAACAGCTGCTTTTTCCCCACCTCCTCGTACACTGGTCATCACAGGGTGGAGGTGATGGTGTGACCGAGACAGTGAGCTCCTCGGCGTCCCGGCGCTCCATGCTGCCGCGGATTTTTTCCCGGGCCCCTTCCGACAATGCGCTTGAACTTTTGCAGCGCACGGTGCGAAAACATCACCCCAAAGCCGATTTCGGGATGATTGAACGGGCCCATGCGGTTGCTGCGCGGGCGCATCAAGGGCAAACCCGCCAAAGCGGTGAGCCCTACATCACTCACCCGCTCGCGGTGGCACAAATTCTGGCCGAGTTGGGCATTGGTCCGGTGACCATTGCGGCGGCGCTGCTTCACGACACGGTCGAGGACACTCCCTACTCACTTAATCAGTTGCGCGAGGAATTCGGCGCTGAGATTGCCATGCTCGTCGATGGAGTGACCAAGCTCGACAAGGTCAAGTACGGAGACCACGCCCAGGCAGAAACGGTGCGAAAGATGATCGTCGCGATGTCGAAAGACATTCGTGTCCTGGTGGTCAAACTGGCTGATCGTCTTCACAACGCGCGAACCTGGGGTTTTGTTTCCCCGGAGTCGGCCCGCAAGAAAGCTCAAGAGACGCTCGACATCTACACGCCACTGGCTCATCGTCTCGGCATCCAGGCACTTAAGTGGGAGCTCGAGGATTTGTCGTTCGCGGTGCTGGAGCCGAAAATCTATGGCGAAATCGAAACGCTGGTCACCAATCGTTCGCCCGAGCGGGAAGCGTTTGTCGACAACACGATTGAGTTGATTCGCGATGACCTGCGCCACTCCCGCATCAAAGCCGACATTTCGGGGCGCCCCAAGCAGCTGTATTCGATTTACCAAAAAATGGTGAACCGTCAGCGCGACTTCAGCGATATTCATGACCTCACCGGGATTAGGATTCTGGTCGGGAACATCCGTGACTGTTACGGGGCTTTAGGGGCCGTCCACGCGCGGTGGAGCCCGCTGCCAGGGAGATTCAAGGACTACATCGCAACTCCCAAATTCAACCTTTACCAGTCACTTCACACGACGGTTTATGGCCCCGAGGGGCGGCCGGTTGAGATTCAAATTCGCACCCACGACATGCACCAGCGCGCGGAGTTTGGGGTTGCGGCGCACTGGAAATACAAAGAGCGCATGGCGTCACAAGGCAAAAGCCAGGACAAGTCGGCTGCAGACCAAGACATGGCCTGGTTGGCTCATCTTTCTGACTGGCAGGCAGAAACCACCGATCCAGCGGAGTTTCTCGAGACCCTCCGTTACGAAATTGGCGCAAAAGAGCTCTATGTGTTTACCCCGCAGGGTAAAGTCGTGGGCTTGCCGCGCGGCGCCACACCCATTGATTTCGCCTATGCGGTCCACACCGAAGTGGGTCACCGCGCGATGGGAGCGAAGGTTAACCAGCGTCTCGTGCCCCTGGACACGGAGCTTTCCAGCGGTGATTCGGTCGAGATCTTCACCTCCAAGAGCCCCGATGCGGGGCCGAGCCAAGACTGGATGAACTTTGTGACGAGCCAACGTGCGCGGAGCAAAATCAAGCAGTGGTTCACAAAGGAACGACGCGAAGAAGCGATTGAGCAGGGCAAGGATTCGATCGCTCGCGCTATGAGGAAGCAAAACTTGCCTCTGCAGCGCATGATGAATCTCGAGTCCGTCGCGAACGCTGCCGCGGTCTTGCGGCTTCCCGGTGTGGACGAGCTCTATCAGGCCGTTGGGGAGGGGCACATTTCGACCCAGTCGGTGATCGAGAAGATTGTTGGCTCGCTCGATACCGCGGATGACGCTGACGAGGATCTGTACTCGTCAGGGTCGATCGCAAAAGCCCCCTCGCGAACGAGCGAATCGGGAGTCTTGGTTCGTGGCGATGACGACATCCTCGTCAAACTGGCGCGGTGTTGCACACCGGTTCCCGGCGATGCCATTGTCGGTTTTGTGACACGGGGTACCGGAGTGAGCGTCCACCGGGGGGATTGCAGCAACATTGGGCCTCTCTTGGAGAACCCAGATCGCATTGTTGACGTAGAGTGGGCGCCCACCAAGGGGAGTGTTTTTCTCGTTCACATCCAAATAGAAGCCCTGGATCGACCCGGTCTGCTTTCTGATGTGACCAGAGTGCTCTCCGAGCACCACGTGAATATCTTGTCGGCAACGGTGAACACATCGGACAGCCACTTGGCGATCTCGAGATTTGTCTTCGAAATGGGCGACGTCACCCACCTGGACCGCGTGCTCAATGCGGTGCGGCGAATTGATGCCGTCTACGACGTTTACCGGGTGATGTCCGGATAGTTCTCTCGCAGCCCAGCCAACGCTATGAGGGCCCTCTGCGCGTTTCCCCGGGCGGAGACGGTGCTTTTGCGGTCGCTGAGGAGAGTGGCGAGCGGTCTGCGACAAAAGCTTTCTAGGACCCAGAGCTGTGCGGCGCGCGAATCGACCGGTGTCGATGAGAACAACACTTCTCGGGCAGTCGCCTCAGCGCTCAGCAACGTCAAGCCGCTCATTCGCTGGATGATGTGGTGACGCGGGTTTTGCTCGCGAGCTGACCACAGAGTGCGTTGGAGTGGTGAGAGCGCCGGTCTTGGTGGGCGTAAAACTTCCCAGGGTTCGGGCATGCCCATTCCGGTCCAGACCCAGCCGGCCGTGGTTCCCGAGGCGATCGCCCAGCGTGGCAACCGTGTGGCCAGCAGCGCCGCCCTCTCGTGGAGGGTGGGAAATCGCGGGTGGTTCCATTCGACAGACCCGAAGGAGAGCCCCAGGCCTTGCAGGGGAAGGCTGTTGTTGGGGAAAGGGTCCATCCAGGGACTATGTCCGATCGGCGCTCCGAAGGGGAACGCCCCGTTGGGCCTGTGGAAAACCTAGGTGCTAACAGCCACCAGCCACGTCTTCTTTGTGGCGATTTCGTCCTCGAGCCGAGTTTTCTCGGCCCCGGAGGCTGTCGCCAGTTCGGATTCGAGTGCTGCAATGGAAGCGGTCAGCTGGTCCGCCATTGACGCGGACCGGGCCTTCTTTTCAGGGTCATTCTTGACCCAGTGCTCATCATTGATCTTCTTGACGTGGTTCTCGTACTTTTTGACCTGGTCATCGATGCTTCGGGCTGACTTTTTTGGCACCGGACCCACAGACGCAAAGCGATCGTGGAAAGCCCGTAGGCGTGCTGTGGCGGCTTCTCGTTCAGTGATGCCCACGATGTCCGCGAAGTCGTCGATGATTGCTTGCTTCGCCTCGAGGTTGCCAGCGTTTGCCTCGTCGTCACGCTGGTCCTGCTCAGCTTTGCTTGCGTAGAGGACGTCGCCCGCTGCTTTGAACTGAGCCCACAGAGTGTCCTCCACACTGCGTGATGCCCGTGGTGCTGCCTTCCACTTCTCCAATAGGGCACGGTAGGCAGGAATTCCTTCGGCCTTCTTATCGGCTAGTCCCTGAGCTTTGGAGATGAGCTCGCGTTTAACAGCTTTTGCTTCTTTCGACCGTTCATCCAGCGACTGGTAGTACGCGCGCCGGGCTTTCTCCAGCGAGCTGCGGGCAGAGCGAAACCGAGACCATAATTCGTCAGCGGCCTTTTTGGGGAGACGGGGCCCCGTTTGTTGGTGGTTCTTCCACTTGTCAAAAAGCTCGGTCATGGCAGTGGTCGTGGTTTTCCATCGAATTTTTGTCGGGTCGGTAGCCGCCAGCGCTTCCATCTCAGTGACCAGAGCTTCTCGCTCCTCCAGCGCCTTCTGTGTTGCCTCTTCAGACTCTTTGGTTTGAGCCTCTTTGAGTGCGGGGACCAGTGCTTGAGCGGCCTCGACACGGGAGCGCAATTGCGCAATGTCGCCGACTACGGCCGGCTCAACGAGTTCTTTGCTCAGCCCGGCAAGTTGCTTGTCAATGTCTTTAGAGTTGGCGCCCGCTCTAACCCGCTGCTCAGCGAGAGCAACACGAGCTTCAAGATCGACGTATTTCCGGACGAAATAGGCCAACGCTTCCTCAGGAGTCGCGTCCGGATAACTGCCTACGGTACGCCACGTATCGCCTTCGCGAACCTGGACGGAACCATCAGTGTCCACCCGACCGAAGTCGCTTGAGTCTTGCGTCATTGTGCCTCAATCGCTGTGTTTGCCCTGGGGGAGAGCCTAGTGCAGGCCATTACATGCGGTGGAGGGCTTTGCCCAAAATTACTGGATCGTAATCGTTTCGATAATCGGGACGGTTGCGGGGATCCCATCAGGGGAGCCATCGATGGTGCCTGGCGTGACGTAAGCCTCGATGAGGCCGTCCAGGCCATCCGTAATCTGCCCAAACACTGTGTAGCCGCCGGCGGAGTCTGCGGGAATCACGCTGTCTTCATACACGAGGAAGAACTGGCTTCCCATGCTTTCCGCATCACCGCTGGCGCGCGCCATGGCAATGGTTCCTGCCGGGTAAAAGTTGTCGGCGGGCGCGTTTTCGATTGGTCCAAAGAAATAGCCGGGGCCGCCGAGTCCGAGCCCCAATGGGTCACCGCACTGCAGGACGTAGAGGCCATCAGTGGTGAGGCGGTGGCAGGTGAGATTGTCATAAAAGCCCTCGCGCGTCAGCGATACAACGTTCGCGACGGCCTGCGGGGCGAGCTGCCCGTCAACCTCGAAACCTATGGTTGCTTGGTCAAGCTGGAGGGTTCCCGTCCACGACCTGTTCTCGGCGATCGAGATATCCGGAGCGACTGTGGGGGCGCCGGGGCCAATGGTCTGATATCCCCAGAGCGACAAGGAAGCGACGACAACCGCGGCAACTGCGGCCGCGCTCCACACAAACTGATCCTTGCGGCGCCGTGTCGCCACGTGCGCGTGGTGAACCTGGCGAGCCTGGTAAGCGCGAAGCTGTTGGGCTTTTTTCTTCTCTTCCGCGGACACGCAGTCTCCTTCACGACAGTTTGCGAGCCCTCATTCTAGAGCGGGTTGGTTTCACTGGTTAGCATGAACGTATGAGCGATACGGGGCTGTGGGGGGCACCGCAACCATTGGCCGCGCGGCTTCGGCCCACCAGCCTCGACGAAATCGTCGGGCAACCTTCGGCCCTCGCGCCGGGCGGTCCACTCAGACAACTCGCCGATCCGCACTTTTCTGGTGCCGCCAGCTCCGTCATTCTCTGGGGCCCGCCCGGCACCGGGAAAACGACGCTCGCCTCGGTGATCGCGCGCTCGTCGGGAAGAGACTTCATAGAGCTCTCCGCGGTGACAGCTGGGGTGAAAGACGTGCGTGAAGCTGTGGAGCGAGCCCGCCGGGAAGGCGAGATGTCATCCCGAGCGCCGGTTCTTTTTCTCGATGAAATCCATCGGTTCTCGAAAGCGCAGCAAGACGCTTTGTTGCCGGGGGTCGAAAACGGTGTGGTCGTGCTGATTGCCGCCACCACAGAGAACCCCTCATTTTCCGTCATTGCGCCGTTGTTATCCCGCTCACTTCTGGTCACCCTGTCTTCGCTTGAGCCCGACGACATACAGGCGGTCATCGAGCGCGCCCTGCAAAGCCCTGAAGGCTTCGGAGGACGGGTAACGGTGAGTGATGAAGCTCGCTCGGATGTGGTCCGACGCTCCGGCGGTGATGCCAGGAAGGCGCTGACAGCCCTGGAGGCATCGGTTGCCGTCGCGGACTCTCGCGAGGGAGACACTGTGGTGACTGCGGAGGACGTAGAACAGGCCCTCAGCTCCGCGTCGGTCCGCTACGACCGGCAGGGCGACCAGCACTATGACGTGATCAGCGCATTCATCAAGTCCGTCCGGGGCAGTGATGCTGATGCTGCCCTTCACTACCTCGCGCGCATGATTGAGGCTGGCGAAGATGCGCGGTTTATTGCCCGCCGTTTGATTATTCTGGCCGCGGAGGATGTCGGTCTTGCTGACCCTCAGGCTCTGGGGATGGCAGTCTCGGCCGCTCAGGCCATCGCACTCATCGGAATGCCCGAGGGCCGCATTCCCCTGGCCGAGGTAACGCTATACCTGGCTCTCGCGCCGAAATCCAATTCCGCCTATGTCGCGATCAACGAAGCGCAGCAGGCTCTCCGCCAGGGGAAAATCGGCTCGATTCCTCCTGCTGTGCGTGACACGCACTATCCCGGTGCTAAGAACCAAGGGCACGGGGCCGGTTATCGGTACCCGCATGACAGTGCTCTGGGGGTGGTTCCGCAGGTTTACGCACCCGAATCCGTCAGAGCGGACAGGTATTACCGGCCCTCCGGTCATGGCTTTGAAAAAGAGCTGGCTGCGCGAAGCGAGGCCATTGCGCGCATTCTCCACGCGCCCTAGACCGCGTGTGCTAACCTTTCCCACGGTTATAGAGCATGCTCCGTTGGCTGCGCGAACATGTTTCTTCCGCCCCTTTAGCCGGGTAGCGGAACCACGTATCCCTCTTCGTTGGATAGTAGATATGGCTTCGGCCACCACACTTAGGAGATTTTTTCGTGTCAACTCGCTCTCGTACCCGCAGCAAGACCCGTCTTTCGCGTGCGTTGGGGATTCCCCTGACGCCCAAAGCGGCAAAGTATTTGGAGAAGCGTCCCTACGCTCCCGGTGAGCACGGTCGCACCAAGCGTAAGACCGACAGTGACTACGCCGTTCGTCTGCGTGAAAAGCAGCGTTTGCGGGCTCAGTACGGTATCCGTGAGGCGCAGCTTCGCCGCGTCTTCGAAGAAGCCCGCAAAGCGCAGGGTTTGACCGGTGAAAACTTGGTGGAGCTGCTCGAAATGCGTTTGGACGCTTTGGTGTTGCGGGCCGGTTTTGCGCGCACGACGGCGCAAGCGCGTCAAATGGTGGTCCACCGTCACATCCTGGTCAACGGCGAATTGGTCGACCGTCCCTCCTTCCGGGTGAAGCCGGGCCAAATGATTCACGTCAAGCCTCGGAGCGAAGAGATGGAGCCTTTCCAGGTTGCCGCTGCTGGCGGTCACGTCGACGTGCTGCCCCCAACGCCGAGCTACCTCGAGGTCTCCATCGACCGTCTCCAGGCCACGCTGGTGCGTCGCCCGAAGCGCTCCGAAGTACCGGTGACCTGTGAAGTCCAACTCGTGGTGGAGTACTACGCCGCGCGCTAACAACTCGACCGTGATGGTGGGGGAGCTGTCGCTTCCCCACCATTGCTGTTTCAGGCAGATATTCTGGGCTTAGGAGGCCGTAATGGGGAAACTAGTCAGTGTTGTGGCGGGTGTGCTCGCTGGGTTTGTTGTGGCGCACTTTCTGAACCAGTCTGCCTCCGGATCACAGTTCTTCGCCCGGGCAAACGCCACCGTACAGACTTTCGTATCCGGTCTTCGTGATGGTTACCGGGGCTAGGCAGGACAGCAATGGAAACCGCTGAGATACAACGCCGTTGGCTGAGCTTTTTTGGTGGCCGCGGCCACACTGTTGTCCCCTCAGCTTCGCTGGTGAGCGACGATCCGACACTGATGTTTACGGTGGCGGGGATGGTTCCCTTCATCCCCTACTTGACGGGCGTGGTTCCCGCTCCCTACCCCCGGGCCACGAGCGTTCAGAAATGTATTCGCACTCTCGACATCGAAGAAGTCGGTAAAACCACACGTCACGGCACGTTCTTCCAGATGAACGGCAATTTTTCGTTTGGCGATTATTTCAAAGAGGGCGCTATCGAGTACGCCTGGGAGTTGCTCACTAGTCCTGAAAGTTCCGGCGGTCTCGGTTTCCGGGAGTCGGACCTGTGGGTCACGGTCTATGAAGAGGACGACGTCGCTGAAAAACTCTGGCGGGACATCGCCGGGTTACCGGCGGAGCGCATCCAGCGGATGGGGCGTGAAGACAACTACTGGTCCACCGGGCAGCCGGGACCGGCCGGCCCGTGTTCGGAAATCTACTTTGACCGTGGTCCTGCCTATGGGCCCGAGGGTGGACCCGCGGTTGATGACAACCGGTACATCGAAATTTGGAACCTCGTGTTCATGCAGTACCTCATCGACAATGTGCGCAGCAAGATTGATTTTGACATCGTGGGGGACCTGCCCTCGAAGAATATTGACACCGGCATGGGGATGGAGCGCGTTGCGTTCCTGAAGCAGGGTGTGGAAAACATGTACGAAATCGACCAGGTGAGACCCGTCCTGGACGCCGCCAGTGAGCTTTCGGGGCGAGCGTATGGTGCCGACAACGAAGACGATATTCGGATGCGGGTCATCGCTGATCACATTCGCTCGTCGCTGATGCTGATGACTGATGGGGTCGTGCCGAGCAACGAGGGCCGCGGCTACGTACTGCGCCGGTTGTTGCGTCGGAGTATCCGGTCCATGCGCCTGCTCGGCGTGGAGGAGGCGACGTTCCCCGTGCTTTTCGGTGCCTCTCGCGACGCGATGGCGCCAGCGTACCCCGAGGTGGCCGCCGAATTTGACCGCGTATCAGGCCTTGTCGAAGCCGAAGAGTCATCGTTCTTGAAGACATTGGAGGCGGGAACCAGCATCCTCGATCTGGCGGTCTCAGAGACACAGGGCGCCGGCAGCACCACCTTGTCGGGTGACACGGCTTTCCTTCTCCACGACACATATGGCTTCCCCATCGACCTCACGCTGGAAATGGCGGAGGAGGCGGGTTTGAGCGTCGATCGCGACAGCTTCGCCGAGCTCATGCACCAGCAACGCAGCCGTGCCAAGGTCGACGCCAAGTCAAAGAAGTCTCTGCGCGCAGACGTGAGTGTCTACGGCGAGTTTCGGCAGGCTGGCGAAACCGCGTTCTGTGGTTACACAGTGTTGGACGCCACATCTACCGTCCTCGGCCTGCTCGTTGACGGAGCTTCTGTCCACTCGGTCGGCTCCGGGCAGATCGCCGAGGTCATCTTGGCGGAAACACCGCTCTACGCAGAGTCCGGCGGGCAAGTTGCCGATGTGGGGAGCCTGTCGGGTCCCAGCGTCCGTGCCAGCGTCACCGACGTCCAGAAGCCAGTTCCCGGACTGATTTCGCACACCGTTCGCGTGGACGAAGGCACGCTGTCCGTGGGCGAAAGTGTGGATGTCTCGGTCGATCGAGCGACACGCTACGAAGGTCAACGAGCCCACTCGGCCACCCACCTGATCCATGCCGCCCTGCGGGATACCCTGGGTCCCCACGCCACCCAGGCCGGTTCGTTGAACCGGCCAGGCTATCTGCGGCTAGATTTCTCGTGGAACCAGGCGCTGTCGAAGGATGCACAGGACGCCATTGGGGAAATTTCCCAGAACGCGATAACCCAAGACCTAGAGGTCACCACCCGGATTCTCCCGGTGGCCGACGCCAAAGAACAAGGGGCCATGGCGCTCTTTGGGGAGAAGTATGGCGATCTGGTGCGAATGGTCGACATCGGCGGCCCGTGGTCGCGAGAGTTGTGTGCTGGCACGCACGTAGCGCGGTCCTCCCAAATCGGGGTGGTGACGGTGCTGGGCGAGTCCTCCGTGAGTTCAACGGCCCGACGTATTGAGGCTCTTGTGGGCACCGCCGCTGTCAAAGACTTTTCGGTTGAGAAGTCCCTGATGCGAAGGCTTACCTCCCTGCTGAAGACCCCTCGCGAGGACATTCCTGCTCGCGTGGAGGAGCTGGTTGGACAGGTGAAGGACCTTGAGCGCCAGCTCGCCAAGGTTCAGCAGGAAGCCGCGGGTGCGAAAATTCCAGAGCTTGTTGCGTCCGTCCGTCGCGGTACCGTCTCTCATGTGTGTTCGGACCTGGGCGCTGGAATTTCTGGGGATGATGTGCGCTCCCTAACAACGGGTGTCCTCGCAGGCCTGGGTGATTCTGCGGCTGTGGTGGCCCTGGGTTCGGTTAACGACGGTCGTGCCACTCTTGTTATTGCCGCCAACAAAGCGGCGGTTGCTACGGGCGCCCATGCCGGTGACTTGGTGAAGATGGCCTCTGGAGTCATGGGTGGTGGAGGCGGGGGCAAACCGGCCATCGCTCAGGGCGGCGGGCCTCAGGGCGATCAGCTCGCCAACGCTCTTGATGACATTACTGCGGAGATCGAGCGCCTCTAGTGCGTCGCGGGGTTCGATTGGGGGTCGACGTGGGCAAAGCCCGGGTGGGGGTCGCGAGTTGCGACCCAGACGGGCTGCTAGCCACCCCCGTGGAGACGCTGCCTCGTGCGGAGGCTCTGTCGTCTTTGGTTCAGCTCGCGCAGGAGCGAGAACCCCTCGAAATCGTGGTGGGTTTACCGATCGGGCTCAGCGGAGGTCACACGGCTTCCACTGACGATGCTGAACAATTCGCGCGCAAACTCGCGGAGCTGGTCGCGGTGCCGGTTCGCCTGATCGATGAGCGCCTGAGTACCGTGCAAGCCGCCAGTGGGCTCCGAGCCGCTGGACGGAGTGCTAAAAATCAACGCGAGGTGATCGACCAAGCTGCCGCTGTTATCCTGTTGCAGCACGCTGTGGATTCTGAGAAAGCCCGTGGCGTTCCTCCCGGACAACTCTTGGTGCTGAAGGGTAACGATGCCTGACGACTCAAAGTTCGACGAAATCTTCAACACCTTGCCCGGAGAGCGGAAACCCGCAGTCCCAGAAGATCTGCCCTCTCGACGAGAGACACTTCGCAGTGCTCCCGGAGGGCGAGGAAAGACTGTTTTTGCCCTTTTCGCCATAGTAATTTTGCTACTAAGCGGTGGTGGCGTCTGGTGGGTCTGGAGCGAGTACGGCGAGCGCGTGGTCAACTATTTTGCGTCGGAGCCAGTGGCTGACTACGAAGGTGGGGGCGCTGCTCCCACGATCGATGTGATCGTGTCCCCTGGTGACATTGGGGAGACGGTGGCGAGGAAACTGGCCGATGTTGGCGTAACCGCATCTTTCGAGGCCGTCTACGACCTCCTGTTGCAGGACGCAACCATTACTTTTCAGCCGGGCACGTATCGTCTGTTGACGGGTATGTCTGCCGAGAGTGCTCTTTCTGCCCTTCGGGATTCAGGCAATAGAGTTCAGGTCAGTTTTGTGATCCCAGAGGGTGTCACGATGCAGCGCGCGCTTGAGATCATCGCCGAGCAGGCTTCTGTGCCACTTGAGGACCTGGCAGATGCCGTCAGCGAGCCCTCTTTGTACGCCGTTTCGAGCCCTGCCGGGTCGCTCGAGGGTTACCTTTTCCCTGCCACCTACAGCTTTGAACCTGGCGTGTCGGCTGAGGAGATTGTTGGCCGCATGGTGGAGGAAACCAAGACTCGCTTGACCCAGGCAGGGGTGGCCGAGTCAGACTGGCATCGCGTGCTAACAATGGCGGGTCTCATTCAGCGTGAAGCTCGTCTCGAGGAAGACTTTTACAAAGCCGCGCGCGTCTTCTATAACCGGCTTGACGTGGGGATGGCCTTGCAGTCTGACGCCACGGTCACCTACTGGACCGGCCTCTATGACGGGGTGGGAACCAGCGACGCGGACCGAGCAGATGAATCCAACCCCTACAACACCTATGTCTTCCCAGGCTTACCGCCCGGACCGATCTCGTTACCCGGAGATATCGCCATCGATGCGGCAGTCAATCCGGCCGTCGGTGATTGGCTGTATTTCGTATCGATCGATCTCCGCACCGGGGAAACCGTGTTTTCCAACACGTATGCGCAACATCTCGTCGCTGTGGATCAGTGGTTGTCGTGGTGCCGGGAGAGTGAGGAAAACGGTGCCTACTGCTAGTGGGCACGCAGAGGTTTGGGGATCGCCCATCGAGCACTCTTTGTCCCCGAGCTTGCATCGAGCTGCCTACGCAGCACTGGGGATGGATTGGTCCTACGACCGCCGGGACGTCACGATGGAAACGTTTGCGAGCCGCTGGGAGCTTCACAGTCGAGAGCTAACAGGGCTTTCGGCCACGATGCCGCTGAAAGAGCCCCTTGCGGCATTGCCGCTCGAGCGCGATCATGTCGTTGATGTGCTGGGGGTCAGCAATACCCTTTATCGTGCTGGCGGGCAATGGCGTTGCGCCAACACCGACCCGTGGGGGGTTGTGGGCGCCCTGTCAGAAGCAGGGGTTGAGACCGCCGACGCCGTAATCGTTGGCGCCGGCGCCACCGCGCGGGCGGTGTGTTACGGATTGCAGTTGGCGGGTGTGCGCAATATCGATTTCGTGGTTCGAAACCCCGCCAGGGCGACCGAGACTGCTCGGATTGCGCAGTCGTTAGGGCTTAACGCTCAGGTGCTGAACAGTTTCGAGGAGGTCAGCCGGCCCGTTGGTCTGGTCGTATCCACCCTGCCGGGTGGGTCATCGACCGACCTGGCGCCCACGGAGGCACTAATCGATTCGTCGCGCCTCTTCGACGTGGGTTATTCGCCGTGGCCTACCCCCATGGCAGCGGAGTGGTTGGCACGGGGACAGGGCGTGATTTCCGGCCTGTCCATGCTGATTCACCAGGCCATCCGGCAGATTCGCTTCTTCGCGCAGGGGTCCGATGAGGAAGAACTCCCGCACGAAGCACAAGCGCTGCGCGCGATGCGAGACGCTGTGGCCCTCGAACCTGGGTCTGGCACTGCCGCTGCCGTGGGAGAATAGCCGAATGCTTCGATGGTTAACGGCGGGCGAGTCCCACGGTCCAGAACTTCTTGCTGTGATGGAGGGATTCCCAGCGGGAGTGCCCGTGCTCCTCGGCGATATCCAGGCGGATCTGGCGCGCCGCCGACTGGGCTATGGCCGTGGTGCGCGAATGAAGTTCGAAGCGGATGAGGTTTCGCTCTCGGCAGGAATCCGTCATGGAGTCACCCAGGGAGGTCCCGTCGCCATCCGGGTGGCCAACACCGAGTGGCCAAAGTGGGAGACCGTGATGAGCCCCCATCCGGTCGCGGAAGAAGAGTTGCAAGGTGGTCGTGCCGGAGCCCTCACCCGCCCCCGGCCCGGTCACGCGGACCTGGCGGGGATGCAGAAGTATGGCTTTGACGATGCGCGTCCGGTGTTGGAGCGCGCGAGTGCTCGCGAAACTGCGGCTCGTGTTGCTCTGGGCGCCGTCGCTCGCAAGCTTTTGGTTTCCTTAGGGATTGATGTCGTGAGCCACACCGTCGCGGTCGGGTCGGTCAGCGTGCCGGACGGGTCCGCGCTCCCGTTCTCCTCCGACGTCGAGCGTCTCGATGAAGACCCTTTGCGGTGTGCTGACGCGGAGACATCCGTCGCGATGGTCGCGGAAGTCGATCAGGCGCACAAGAACGGGGACACCCTCGGGGGAGTAGTTGAAGTCGTCGTTCGAGGGCTGCCACCGGGACTGGGTTCCTATGTGCACTGGGACCGCCGCCTCGACTCGCGCCTAGCCGCGGCGATGATGGGTATTCAAGCCATTAAGGGCGTTGAAGTGGGGGATGGGTTCGAAACCACACGACGTCCTGGTTCCCTCGCCCACGATGAGATTGTGCGGGGTCCCGATGGTGTCGAGCGGGTGAGCGAACGCGCCGGGGGAATTGAGGGTGGAATGTCCACGGGCGGCGTTCTGCGGGTGCGAGCCGGGATGAAGCCCATCGCTACCGTTCCACGGGCGCTGAGGACCATTGACACGGCGTCTGGCGAGGAGGCTGCTGCTCATCACCAGCGGTCCGACGTCTGCGCTGTACCCGCTGCAGGAGTTGTCGCCGAAGCCATGGTGATGCTGGTCATCGCCGAAGCGCTGACCGAGAAGTTTGGCGGTGACTCGTTGGAGGAGCTTCGTCGAAACCGCGACGGTTTCCTGGCTTCCATTCCCGACACCATCGCCCCTGCGTCACCCGCCGCTTCGTGACCCACCCGGTAGTCGTTCTCGTCGGGCCTCCGGCTTCGGGAAAGACGCATATTGCTCAAGCATTGGCCCCGCTCGTGCGTAAAAGCGTGATTGATACGGACAAAATGATTGTGCGCGACCATGGCCCTATCCCTGAAATCTTCGAGACCAAGGGAGAAAGCGTGTTCCGGCAATATGAGCGGGCTGCCGTGATTGACGCCCTGGCGAGCGATGCAGTGGTGTCGCTCGGTGGGGGCGCGGTCATCGACCCCGACACACGCGCAGATTTGCGCAACGTTCCCGTAGCGATGATCACCATTACAGAGGACGCGGTGGCTCACCGGCTGAACTCCAACAAACGCCCACTGTTGCGCGATGGCCTGGATTCGTGGAGGGTGCTTCTCGCTGAGAGAAGCACCTGGTACAACGAAGTCGCCGACAGGGTTTTTGATGCAAGCCACAGGCCAGTCGATACAGTGGCGGCCGAGATTCTCGAGTGGTTGGAGGAGGAATCGTGACACCCGCACTCTCGACCATTACGGTGACAAACGCCCAGCAGGGTGACTATCCGGCCGTCGTTGGCCCCGGTTCTCTCAGCATGCTGGAGTCGCTCCTGCCGGGCGATGCCAAAAAGGTGCTGATTGCCCACGCCCCACCTCTCGCGGCCATCGCCGAGAGTCTCCGCGGAAGCTTGGGCCAACGAGAAGTTTTCCTCGCCGAGATGCCGGATGCTGAGGGCGCGAAGCGCATTGAGGTGGCGTCTTTTTGCTGGGGGATCCTCGGACAGACAGACTTCCAGCGAAACGACGTGATCGTGTCGCTGGGTGGGGGTGCCACCACAGATGTTGCCGGTTTTGTCGCCGCCACCTGGTTGCGCGGGGTACCGGTGATTCATGTTCCCACCACCGTTCTGGGGATGGTGGATGCAGCCATCGGCGGCAAAACCGGAATCAACACCGCTGAGGGCAAGAATCTCGTGGGGTCTTTTTACGCACCCACGGCCGTGATTGTCGACCCCGATGTTCTCGCGAGCATCTCCGAAAATGACGTGCGCACCGGGCTCGCCGAGGTCGTGAAATGTGGCTTCATTAAGGACACGAAGATTCTGGATCTGCTGGAGCAGCACCCGGAGGATGCGCTCGATACAACCTCCGAGGTGTTTTTAGAGCTGGTTACCCGAGCCATCCAGGTCAAGGCCGACGTTGTCGGGGAGGACTTCCTCGAGGCGGGTGGTCGCGAAATCCTGAACTATGGCCACACCCTCGGGCACGCGATTGAACACGCTGAGCGCTATCAGTGGAGACACGGCGCTGCCATCTCGATCGGGATGGTTTTCGCAGCGGAGCTCTCGCGCATTGTTGCCAACCTGGGCGAAGCTGACTTCGAGCGACACCGGGCCATTCTGGGAAATCTTGGTTTACCACTGAGCTACCCGGCTGACAGGTGGAGAACCCTCCTCGCGTCGATGCAAAAGGACAAGAAGGCCCGCGGTGGCGTGGTGCGGTTTGTCGTCTTAGATGCGCCCGGGAAACCTCGGGTGCTCGCGATACCCGATGAGTCTGTCTTGTTCGCCGCGTACCAAGAGCTCGCGGCACACACCGGCTAAGGTTGAGCTATGCAGCGTGTTCTGGTGGCTCATGGCCCTAATCTGCAAAGGCTGGGGTCGAGAGAGCCGGAGATTTACGGCACGGCCACTCTTGCGGACATTGAGGCTGCTCTTCGTGCCCGGGCGAGCGACACGGTGGAAATCGTCTTCGAGCAAACCGATGATGAAGCAACCCTTATCGGGCTTCTTCACAACGCGGTGGATACCCAGAGTCATGTGATCCTCAACCCGGCGGCCTTCACCCACTACTCGTATGCGCTCAGGGACGCGTGTGCACTCGTCACCGGCGCCGGTTTGACCTTGATTGAGGTTCACCTCTCCAACCCGCACGCGCGGGAAGAGTTCCGGCACCAATCGGTCATTAGTGCCGTGGCCACCGGCGTTATTGCCGGATTTGGTGCCGATTCGTACGTTCTCGCACTCGACCAGATCATTAGCCTGCTAGGAGGGCCATCCCATGGCAACAACGAACGACATTAAGAACGGCAGCGTGCTGAACCTCGACGGACAGCTGTGGGCCGTGGTCGAGTTCCAGCACGTGAAACCGGGCAAAGGCGGTGCTTTTGTTCGCACCAAGATGAAGAACGTGCGCTCGGGCAAGGTGGTCGATAAGACGTTCAACGCGGGCACGAAAATTGACTTCGCCGTAGTGGACCGCCGGGACTACAGCTTCCTCTACGAAGACGGTGCGGATTTCGTTTTCATGGATCAAAGTGATTATGACCAGGTGACGGTGCCCGGCGCTGTCGTCGGCGACGCCTCGAACTATATGCTCGCAAACCAGCCGGTGTCGATTGCCATGCACGATGGCGAAGCGCTCTATGTGGAGCTTCCCGCCTCGGTGGTGCTGGAAATTACCTACTCGGAGCCGGGTCTTCAGGGTGACCGGTCGACCGGTGGGACCAAACCGGCCACTCTCGAGACGGGCTTTGAGATTCAGGTTCCACTGTTTGTCGAACAGGGAACGAAAGTGAAAGTCGACACGAGATCAGGGGAGTACCTCGGTCGCGTGAGTGACGAGTGAGCGCGCGTCGCAAAGCTCGAAAGCGTGCCATCGATATTCTCTTTGGCGCGGACGTTCGGGAGACATCACTTGCTGACGCTCTCGAATCAGCAAGAGCTGTGGCCAGCGCAGAGCCCGAGCGGGCCTCCAGCTGGCCCTACGCCCAGCAAATTGTCGAAGGAATTCTTGTCCATTTCCCGGAAATAGACACGGCCATTCGTGCGGCCAGCACCTCGTGGCCGCTGGAGCGGATGCCGGCGGTCGATAGGGCCGTGCTGCGATTGGGTGCCTGGGAGCTCCTCTACAACAACGAGGTGCCGCCGGCGGTGGCGATATCGGAGTCGGTGGAACTGGTCCAGGAACTCTCTACCGAAGCATCCGGGGGTTTCGTGCACGGGGTTTTACGCGCGATTGGCGAAAACGCCGGAACCGGCGAGGCTCCGCCGCCTCGTTGAAGTATGCTGGCGTGGCAACCTGCTTTAAATGAAGTCCTGTGAGGCTCGGAAGGAGGGTCGGATGTCCGTGCGTCCCGTGTTTTCTGCCGCCGATATTGAGCGCACTCTGCGGCGCATCGGCCACGAAATTGTCGAGTCGATTCCGGATCCCTCCAGTCTTGTGCTGATGGGAATCCCCACGCGGGGTGCGGTGCTCTCGCAGCGTCTGGCCGCAATCCTCGAAGACATCGCGGGACACGCTGTCGCACGGGGATCCCTGGACGTTACGATGTATCGGGACGATCTGGCGGGCGCGGGCCATAGGTCGCCTGCTCCTACCGTTGTTCCTGACCGGGGCATCGACGGTGCGGTCGTCGTCCTCGTCGACGATGTGCTGTTTTCTGGTCGCACTGTGCGCTCCGCACTAGACGCCCTTACCGCTCTCGGGCGCCCACAAGCTGTCCGCTTGGCCGTCTTGGTGGACCGCGGGCACCGCGAACTGCCGATCCGCGCTGATTTTGTGGGAAAGAATCTCCCGTCAGCGTTAGGTGAGCGTGTCTCTGTGAAGCTAGAAGAAATCGACGGGCTGGACGAGGTGGTGTTGGAACTATGAAACACCTTCTTTCCACCAAGGACCTAGGCTCCAAGCAAGCGGTGAGTCTCCTAGATACTGCGCTCGAGTTCGCTGAAGTTGCGGCTCGATCGGTACCCAAGCTGCCGACTCTGCGCGGCGTCACCATGGTCAATCTGTTTCTCGAAGATTCCACTCGGACACGTTTGTCCTTTGAAGCAGCGGCCAAGCGGTTGTCCGCGGACGTCATGACGTTCCAAGCCACAGGGTCGAGCGTTTCCAAAGGCGAGAGTCTGCACGATACGGCGCAGACCGTTGAGGCCATGGGTGCGGACATCATTGTTGTCCGACACAATGCCGTTGGGGCCGCAGAAGAACTCGCGCACTCGGGCGCGGTAGCCACGCCGATTATCAATGCGGGGGATGGGACCAACGAGCACCCAACGCAGGCCCTCCTGGATGCCGCCACACTTCGATCCGTCTTCTGGGACGAACCCCGCGGTTGTGACCTGGCGGGACTGAAAGTCCTCATTGTGGGAGACATCGCCCATTCGCGTGTCGCGCGTTCCAACGCGGTCTTGCTGACCGGCCTGGGCGCCGAGGTAACCGTCGCGGGGCCTGCTGAGTTCTTGCCTGAGGATGTGAGCTCGTGGCCTGTTACGGCGACCACTGATTTCGACGCCGCTCTTCATGCGGAGCCCGACGCGGTCATGATGCTGCGTGTCCAACACGAGCGAAGGACAGCGGGCGACCAGGTTTCTCTGGATGATTATGTGGACAGCTTTTGCCTCACAGAAGAGAGAGCGAGTCGCCTCCCGGCGGACACCATCGTGATGCATCCGGGGCCTATGAATCGAGGGGTGGAAATCGCGTCGGTAGTGGCGGATTCTGAGCGCTCCGTCGTGCTGGAGCAGGTCCGTAACGGAGTTTCTGTGCGTATGGCCGTGTTGTACGAAGTGTGGGGTGACCGGTCATGAAGGACCAGCGTGTGAAGGGTGTCAGGCTGTTGGGCGAAACCGGCGCAGACCTGGGGATCAAGAACGGCGTCTTTGTGCCCCTTGAGGCTCTCGACGCCGATCACACGGTGGTTGATGGTGATGGTTTGGTGGCCCTCCCCGGACTTGTGGACCTGCACACGCACCTCCGTCAGCCCGGGATGGAGCACGCGGAAACAGTGCTCACCGGCTCTCAAGCGGCAGCCCTGGGCGGCTTTACGGCGATTCACGCGATGGCGAACACTCAGCCGACGACCGATTCACCGGACGCTGTTCAACAGGTATGGGACTGGGGTCGCCGGGCCGCGTATGCCGACGTTCGTCCGGTTGGTGCGGTGACGCTTGGTCTGCGCGGGGAGGAACTGGCGGACATCGTCGGAATGGCCGGCTCCGAATCCGCGCCTCGGGTGTTTTCCGACGATGGACACTGTGTTCATGACTCCGGGCTCATGCGCGATGCACTGCTGGCCGCTCGGCGGGTTGGCGCCGTCGTTGCGCAACACGCCCAAGACCCTGCGCTCACTGTTGGTTCACAGATGAATGCCGGTGACCTCGCTGATCGCCTGGGGCTCACCGGGTGGCCGTCTGTTGCCGAAGAGTCCATCATCGCCCGCGATGCACTGCTGGCGGAAGCGCTAGATGCCCGCTTGCATGTTTGTCACGTGTCCACGGCGGGCTCGCTCGACGTCGTGCGTTGGGCCAAAGCGCGGGGCATCGCGATTACCGCCGAGGTAACCCCACACCACCTTCTTCTCACCGAGGACCTCGTGAGCGACGCAGACCCGCTCTTCAAAGTCAACCCTCCGCTTCGCACCCGGGAGGACACGATGGCGCTCCGGGAGGGCGTGGCCTCCGGCATCATCGATATCGTTGCAACCGACCACGCCCCGCACCCCGCTGAGGCAAAGAATTGCGCGTTTGACCAAGCCGCTTTCGGCATGGTGGGGTTGGAAACGGCGCTCGCCGTGGTGTTGGAAACACTGGTGGAACCGGGTCATCTCACACTGGGGGATGTCGCACGGGTGATGTCCACAAAGCCGGCAGACATTGGTGGTGTTGCAGGTTATGGTGAACCCTTTGGATTCGGCCAACCCGCGCATCTAGCGCTGGTAGACCGTTCGCGGCCGACTCCCGAGCCTTCGGGCAGCCTCAGCCGGAATAATCCGTATTTCGGGAGAGCGCTCCAAGGCGCGGTCGTGCACACTTTTTATCGGGGAGTAGCAACCGTCGCGAACGGAGAGCTCGCCGAGGTTTCCCCCATCGAAAGGACAGAAACGCTATGACGCAGGAGCAATCTGGGCTACTGATGGTGGCTCTCGCCGTGCTGGCCCTTTCCGGAGCCGCATGGGGCTGGAGACGCCGAAAAGCCTCGTATCGGCCCTGGGCTGAGTTTTTGACGTGGTGCGAGCCGGGCGCGGATGTGCGCGATGTTCAAGAGTGCCTCTACGTGGGGACTTCGGAGTCGGGTCTGCCGCTTCAGCGCGTTGCGGTGGGTCCGCTGAGCTACCGAGCAAAAGCAACTCTTGGTTTCAGCACGGATGGCCTTGTGCTGGGCATTCGCGGCGCAGAACCCCTGTTGCTTCCCTATGCGCACTCTGTGCTGGCGGGGCGAGCGACCTGGACTATTGACCGAGGTGTGGAGCCGGACGGGCTACTGATGATTCAGTGGTCTCTGGGGCCTCATCGCGTGGAAAGCTATTTTCGAATGGTTGATAGCAACCTCGAACAAATTGTGTCCACCATCAACGACGCGGCAGGGGCCGACACACAGTGAGAACACCAGCAGTTTTAGTCCTCGAAGACGGGTCGCGGTTCCCCGGGTATGCCTGGGGAACGGACGGAATCCGAGTGGGGGAGGTCGTGTTCTCGACGGGCATGACCGGCTATCAGGAGACGCTGACGGATCCCAGTTATGCCGGACAGATCGTCGTGATGACGGCTCCCCACATCGGCAATACCGGAATGAACGACGAGGATGCCGAATCTCGCCAGATCTGGGTGGAAGGCTTCGTTGTGCGGGATCCCTCCCCGAGACCCTCCAATTTTCGATCCGAGCGCTCACTCGAAGAGGACCTTCTCTCCGATCAGGTGGTTGGGATTTCGGGCGTTGACACGCGGGCCATCACGTTGGTCCTGCGGGAAGCCGGCGTCATGCGGGGCGGGATCTTTAGCGGCGATGGTTACGCGTTGTCCCCGGACGCACAGCTAGAACAAGTCCTCGCTGGCCCCGAGATGACCGGGCAGTCCCTGGCCGATCGCGTGAGTGTCCCTGAAGCCCGAGTGGTGCCATCAATGACGGAGAGTCTGGGGACGCTCGCGGTAATCGACCTGGGAATCAAAGAATCAACGGTGCGCGAACTCTCGGCGCGGGGATTTCAGGTGCACATTCTTCCGGCCTCCTCTACCTTCCAGCAGATTCTTGCGACAGAACCGATTGCCCTTTTCTACTCGAACGGCCCTGGTGATCCAGCTGCCTCGGATAGCCAAGTCGCGGTCCTTCAGGAGGCGCTACGGTACGGGCTACCGTTCTTTGGAATCTGCTTTGGAAACCAACTCCTTGGGCGAGCGCTGGGCCTTGGCACCTACAAACTGAAATATGGCCACCGCGGAATAAACCAGCCTGTCCTCGATAAAGCACGGGGGAGAGTGGAGATCACCGCACAGAACCACGGATTCGCAGTCGATGCGCCTCTCGAAGGCGTTATCGACTCGCCCGCTGGCTTTGGCTCCGTTGAGGTGAGTCACTTTAGTTTGAACGACAACGTGGTCGAGGGTCTTCGAGCACTCGACATTCCGGCGTTCTCGGTTCAATATCACCCCGAAGCGGCAGCGGGACCCCGGGATGCGAATTACCTGTTTGATGACTTCCGCAACCTTGTCGTCGAACATCTCAGCAACACGAAGGGTGGCGTGTAGTTATGCCCAAACGCACCGATATTTCGAGTGTGCTGGTAATCGGGTCCGGCCCGATTGTCATTGGACAGGCAGCCGAGTTCGACTACTCAGGTACCCAGGCGTGCCGCGTGCTCCGGGAGGAGGGCGTTCGCGTGATTTTGGTGAATTCGAACCCCGCCACCATCATGACGGACCCCGGCTTTGCGGACCAGACGTACATCGAGCCGATTACCACCGAGGTCCTCGAAGCCATCATCGCGAAGGAGAGGCCGGATGCGATTCTGCCGACCCTTGGTGGACAAACCGCACTCAATGCCGCAATGGCACTGCACTCTGAGGGGATCCTCGAGAAGTACGGCATCGAGCTAATCGGCGCCGACTTCGACGCTATTCAGCGTGGCGAAGATCGGCAGATCTTTAAGGACCTCGTGTTGGAGTGCGGCGCTGATGTCGCTCGCAGCCACATCGCTACCACGGTCGAAGACGCAAAGAAGTTCGCCCAGGATTTGGGCTACCCGCTGGTGATTCGACCTTCGTACACGATGGGTGGTTTGGGTTCCGGGTTTGCCCACGACGAGCCTGAGTTGGTTCGGATGGTGAGCGATGGGCTCCACAACAGCCCCACGACCGAGGTGCTGTTGGAGGAATCCATCCTCGGCTGGAAAGAGTACGAACTTGAGATGATGCGCGATGGCGCCGACAACACGGTAGTTGTGTGCTCCATCGAAAATGTTGACCCCGTGGGTGTTCACACCGGTGACTCCATCACGGTGGCCCCCGCTTTGACACTCACCGACAGGGAGTATCAGAAGCTCCGCGATATCGGAATCGCGATTATTCGCGCGGTGGGAGTGGACACTGGCGGCTGCAATATTCAGTTTGCGGTGGACCCGAAAACTGGCCGCATCATCGTGATCGAAATGAACCCTCGGGTCTCCCGAAGCTCAGCCCTGGCATCTAAGGCAACCGGGTTCCCGATCGCCAAGATTGCCGCAAAGCTCGCACTCGGTTATCGACTCGACGAGATTCCCAACGACATCACCCAGGTTACTCCGGCGTCGTTCGAGCCGACACTCGATTATGTCGTCGTGAAGGTGCCGCGCTTCGCGTTTGAGAAGTTCCCGCTGGCGGATCGCACGCTCACCACCACAATGAAGTCGGTGGGTGAAGCAATGGCTTTGGGCCGAAATTTCACCCAGGCACTGAATAAAGCGTTGCGCTCTCTCGAGCAACGGGGGAGTTCATTCCACTGGGGTGAGCAGCCTCTCGACGCCGAAGAGCTGATCGCCCAGTCTGTCCGCCCCACGGATGGTCGCATCGTCACCGTGCAGCAAGCACTGCGGCAGGGCGCCACCGTCGAGCACATGCATGAGGCCACCGGGATTGATCCCTGGTTTCTCGATCAGATCCAGTTGATCAACGAGGTTGCTGCGGAGGTTGCCGCTGAACCGGAGCTCACTCCGGCGGTGATGACCTACGGGAAGCAGCACGGTCTCTCAGATGCTCAAATGGCTTCCCTGCGCGGTATGACCGAGCTGGAGCTTCGCGCGCTCCGTCACGGCATGGCCATACGCCCGGTGTTCAAAACCGTGGACACCTGTGCCGGGGAATTTCCGGCGAAAACCCCGTACCACTATTCGAGCTATGACCAGGTGTCCGAGGTGGTGCCCTCGAACCGGCAGAAAGTGATGATTCTTGGCTCGGGGCCCAACAGAATCGGACAGGGGATCGAGTTTGATTACTCCTGTGTTCACGCCGCTTTCGCGCTCCGGGAGGCTGGCTATGAAACCATCATGGTCAACTGCAACCCAGAGACGGTCTCCACGGACTACGACACCAGTGACCGGCTCTACTTTGAGCCGTTGACCCTGGAGGATGTTCTGGAAATTGTCCACCAGGAAAGCGCCGCCGGCGAACTGCTCGGGGTGCTTGTCCAGCTTGGCGGACAAACCGCATTGGGCTTGGCCGAGGGGTTGAAGGCCGCTGGGGTGCCGATTCTTGGCACGACACCCGAGGCCATCGACACCGCCGAAGAGCGCGGTTCCTTTGCGCGCATCCTTGATGAGGCCGGACTGGTAGCACCCAGAAACGGGGTGGCCACGCACTTGGGCGAGGCGCTTGAGATCGCCGCGGACATTGGGTTTCCCGTGTTGGTTCGACCCAGCTATGTGCTCGGTGGCCGCGGGATGGAAATCGTGTACGACCAGGCCTCCCTCGAGGACTACTTTGCTCGCATTGAAGAGTTCGCCATCGTGGGGCCGGAAGCCCCACTGTTGGTCGATCGTTTCCTGGACGACGCGGTAGAGATCGATGTGGATGCGGTGTTCGACGGTGAAACCCTCTACATCGGTGGCGTGATGGAGCACATTGAAGAAGCTGGCATCCATTCGGGTGATTCCTCGTGCACGCTTCCGCCCGTGACACTGGGTCGTGAAGTGGTGCAGGCGGTCTGCGAAGGTGTCGAGAAACTCGCGCGGGGGATCGGGGTTCGCGGCCTCATCAACGTTCAGTTTGCCGTCGCTGCCGGGGTCCTTTACGTTCTGGAAGCCAACCCGCGCGCGTCCCGTACCGTTCCCTTCGTGTCAAAAGCGTTGGGAATTCAGCTGGCCCGGGCTGCTGCTCTCGTTATGGCAGGCGTCAGCATTGCGGACCTCATTACACAGGGGGTGCTTCCTGAACAGGATGGGCGTCACGTTCCGGCCTCCTCCCCGGTGTCGGTCAAGGAAGCTGTTTTGCCCTTCAAGCGGTTCAGGACGCCCGCTGGAGATATTGTCGATTCGATCTTGGGGCCCGAGATGCGCTCCACCGGAGAGGTAATGGGCATAGCGCCTTCCTTCCCGGAGGCTTTCGCCAAGAGCCAGGAGGCAGCGTACGGCGGCGTACCGCGATCGGGAACGGTGTTTGTCTCTGTCGCCGATCGAGACAAGAGATCCGTCATTTTGCCCATCCTGCGTTTGTCGCAGCTGGGTTTCACTCTGATTGCGACCGAAGGGACCGCCGAAACGCTGGCGCGCTACGGCATTTCGACGAGGGTCATTCGCAAGCACACCGAGGTCGGTTCCGACAGCGACGGACCGAGCATTGTTGACCTGATCCATGCGGGCGAGATCGACATGGTGATCAATACCCCGCGCGGCAGAAGCGCTCGAGCCGACGGCTACGAAATTCGCACGGCCACGGTGGCTGCGGACAAGGCCCTGTTCACCACCATTGCCCAGCTGGGTGCAGCTGTGGCTTCGCTCGAATTTAGCCCGGAAAATCCGAGCGTCACCAGCCTGCAGGATTACGAGAAGGCCCGTAGTCAGTGACTTTTCAGGACGTTTTGACCGCCGGCTCACGCTCGGTGGAGTTGTGTGTGGGGGTTGACCCTCATCCCGCTGTCCTCGCTGATTGGGGGTACCCCGATTCACCCGAAGGTTTGCGTCTCTTTGTGGGCCGTATGGCGGCGGAACTGGGGTCCGCGGGAGTGCGTGTTGTCAAACCCCAAGTTGCCCTCTTTGAGCGTCACGGGATTGCAGGAATGACGGCTTTGGCGTCACTCCTCGCGAACCTGCGCGAGGGTGGATTGCTGTCCATCGGGGATGCGAAACGAGGGGATATCGGTACCACTATGGCCGCCTACGCCCAGGCCTGGCTTACTCCGGGTGCTGATTTCGAGGTAGACGCGCTTACCGTCAGCCCGTATCTGGGGGTAGGGGCGCTGAAGCCGGCGTTGGAGCTTGCCGCACAGCATCAGAAGGGTGTTTTTGTTCTTGCGGCCACGAGCAACCCCGACGCGTCCTATCTTCAAAGTTCACGGGGGCCTAGCGATGACACCGTCGCGCGCCAGGTATTCGCCGAGATTGACGTCTTCCATTCCCGTTACCCCGAAACCCGCTCTACACACGGTGTGGTGGTCGGCGCCACCGTCGACAAGAGCGCCCTGGGCCTTGACCTCGCGAAAGCCCCGGGCATGACCGTGTTGGCGCCGGGTTTCGGCGCCCAGGGAGTGTCTCTGGCCGATGCGTCATCACTCTTTCCTCACACGGAACGGCTTCTCCCGGTCGCCGCCCGGTCGCTCGTCAGCGGCAGCCCCGAGGGCTTTGCAGATCGAATTCGGCACGCTCGGTCGGAGCTCGGGTTGTGAACGCGGAATTTGATGCCGCCAGCCTGTCCGCCCGCGCCATTGAGCGGCGCCGGGCACGCGCGGCGCTAAAGGCTGAGATTGCCTCCGGCAGGGTCAATATCCTCGAGCTCTACGACTCCGCTGAGACCAGCAACGACCCGGTTGTGACGGGGCTTCGCGTGCAGGCTTTCCTGTCCTCCATCCCAGGGGTGGGAGCAACGAAAGTTCGTGAGGCGCTTCACCGGGCTGGGGTGTTGCCCACCGCAACCCTCGGCGGTCTGCGGGTGTTGCAGCGCGCAGCACTCCGGAAGGAAGTGGTCCGACTCTTTCGGCGCTTTTATGCCCATTTTCGGGGAGCGCTGGTGATCATCGTCGGCCCGAGCGGCGTCGGTAAGGGGACTATCGCAAAGTGGATTCTCGCAAACCACGACGATTTTGCCCTCAGTGTCTCTGCCACCACTCGTGCTCCGAGGATTGGGGAGCGCGAAGGCGAGCACTATTTTTTTGTGTCTGCGTCACGGTTTGACCAGCTAGTACAGGGCGAAGAGTTGCTCGAGTGGGCATGGGTGCATAGAACCCACCGTTACGGCACCCCTCAGGCGCCGGTAGACGATCTCCTTGATCAGGGAATGAACGTTGTTCTCGAAATTGATATCCAGGGTGCCAGGGGGGCGAAACGGAAGATTCCTGACGCACTGGTGGTGTTTGTTGGCCCGCCCAGCTTTGAGGAACTGGAACGGCGACTGGCCGATCGGGGAACCGAGGACACCAGCGAGCAGAAGGTGCGTCTGCGCACTGCTCGGCGTGAACTGAAGACGGCAGAGCGCTGGGATGCTCTGGTCACAAACCATGACGTGGCGGAAGCAGGGCAAAGCATCGTAGACTTGGCCCACGCCTCGCGTGAGGCGAAGAATTTCAAGGAGTAGTGATGTCGTTCAACCGCGATGGAATCATCAAGCCGCCTATTGATGAGCTGCTAACAAAAGTTGACTCCAAGTACCAGTTGGTGATTTTCGCCTCCAAGCGTGCACGTCAGATCAACGACTACTACTCCGACCTGGGTGATGGCAGCATCTACGAGCACGTCGGTCCGCTCGTACCCTCCACGGTGGAAGAAAAGTCTCTCAGTATTGCTTTGCGTGAGGTGAACGAGGGCAAGCTCGTTCTCCACCACAACGCGTCCTAGGAACCCGAGTGCCCGACGCGGCTGCTGCACCCCGCATCGTTGTCGGTGTAGCGGGGGGAATTGCAGCCTATAAGGCTGTTTCCCTGGTCAGGGAGCTCGTCCGAGTTGGGGCGGACGTCACGGTCGTTCCGACCGAGTCGGCTCTGAAGTTTGTGGGCCGTCCCACCTGGGAGGCTGTGTCGCGGAACAAGGTTTCCGACGACCTCTTCGACGACGTTGCCACCGTGCGGCATGTGGCGCTGGGCCGAAGCGCTGATGCAATCGTGATTGCACCTGTCACTGCTCACACCATCGCGTCTTTGGCTGCGGGCTTGGCCGGCAATCTTTTGGGAACGACGGTGCTGGCAAGCTCGGCGCCGCTGGTTCTCGCCCCAGCAATGCACACAGAAATGTGGGAGCACCCGAGCGTAAGGGCCAATATGGCCACGTTGATTGCCCGAGGAGCCACTGTTGTGGGACCAGAAACCGGTGAGCTCACGGGAGGGGATGTCGGTGCAGGGCGCATGTCTGAGCCTGAAGCCATCGCCGAAGTTGTTCAGTCGCTGCTGGTGCCGCAGACCTTGGTGGGCCAGCGGGTCGTCGTATCGGCCGGAGGAACCCGGGAGCCCATAGATCCTGTGCGCTTTATCGGAAACCGCTCGAGCGGCGAAATGGGGGTTCAGTTAGCGCGGGCTGCTCGCGCACGCGGGGCAGAGGTAACCCTCGTTGCTGCGAACCTTGAGGTGCCTCCGCCGACAGGCGTGACTCTCGTTGACGCACCGACCGCGGCTGCGATGCGGGAGGCCATGCAGGAAGCCGCGACCACCTCTGATCTTGTCATCATGGCTGCAGCCGTCGCGGATTGGGTCGCCGCTGAGCCGACTCAGGAAAAGCTTAAGAAGACGGAACTTGGCGAAACATTTTCTCCACTGCTCCATCGAGCGCCCGATATCCTCGGGGAGCTGGGCGCAAGCAAGCCAGCTGGGCAACTAGTGGTGGGGTTCTCCGCGGAGACGGCAGTGGATAGTGACCAGCGGGAAACTCTTGCCCGCGAAAAATTGCGTGCGAAGAACGTCGATGTCATGTGTGTGAACCAGGTAAGCGACCAGCTAGGCTTTGGGAACGTTGAAACGATTGTGACAATGATTCACCACGCGAGCCCGCAGTCACGATCGGTCACCGGAAGTAAACATTCCGTGGCAGGGCAGATATTGGATGCTCTGCTCGACCGATAGGTAGGGCCCATGAAGTTTTTTAGTTCCGAATCAGTGACCGAGGGTCACCCGGACAAGATGTGCGACCAAATCAGCGACGCCCTTCTGGATGCTTTTTTGGCCGGTGACAAAGGGTCGCGTTGCGCAATCGAGTCGTTGAGCGCCGGCAACATGATTCACGTCGCCGGCGAAGTGACGTCCACCACCGAGGTGGATGTCGAAAAAGTTGTGCGTGACCTGGTACGGGACATTGGTTATACCGAACAGTCCTTTGGCATAGACGCCGATGGCTTTGACTGGCACCTGTCCCTGGGTCAACAGTCGCCCGACATTGCTGCCGGGGTAGACCATGCACTGGAATCGCGCGGGGGAGAGTCCACCGACCCCTACGACGCCCTAGGGGCAGGCGACCAAGGCATCATGTTTGGTTACGCCACCAACGAGACGCCCTCGTTCATGCCGGTTCCCCTGTGGTTGTCTCACCGGCTTGCTCAACAACTCTCCGTTGCTCGGAAAACCGGGCTAGTCGATTATTTGCGGCCCGATGGCAAAACTCAGGTCACCATTGGGTTCGAAAATGGCGTGCCGGTGGAGGTAAACACGGTGGTCATTTCCACCCAGCATCACCCCGGTATTGAGCACGACCGTATCGCCAGCGATCTCGCACAGCACGTGATTGAGCCGGTGTTAGCGCTCGTTGATCTCGACAGCTCGGCTACCCGGTATTTGATTAATCCCTCGGGTGACTTCGTCACCGGCGGTCCAGATGGCGACGCAGGGCTTACGGGGCGCAAAATTATTGTTGACACCTACGGTGGTGCGGCCCGGCATGGGGGAGGGGCTTTCAGCGGGAAGGACCCGACAAAAGTTGACCGCTCGGCGGCCTATGCACTGAGGTGGGCCGCTAAGAACGCTGTGGCGGCTGGTCTCGCGGACAAGATCGAATTGCAGGTGTCGTATGCAATCGGCTCCGCCCGCCCGGTCAGCGTGTTCGTTGAGACGTTCGGGACAGAGAAGGTGAGCATCGACGCGATCGAGCAGGCGGTGGTGGCCACTTTCGACTTGCGCCCGCGTGCGATCATCGAGGAACTCGATCTGCTCAACACCCCCTTTCTCCCCACAGCTGCCTATGGGCATTTTGGGCGGACGGATGTGGACTTTCCGTGGGAGCGACTCAACCGAGTGGAGGAATTGCGCCAAGCTAGTGGATTGTGAGCCCACAAACGCGAATCGCGCAGGTCCTTCTCGATACAAGGCTGCCCCAGCTCGATCGTCCGTTTGACTATCTGATTCCTGAGGGATTCAACGTCAGCGTGGGGTCCCTCGTCAAGGTTCCGTTGCGCCAAAGAAAGACTGCGGCCCAGGGATACGTTGTCGGGTTGAGTGACGCGACCGCTCACACAGGCACTCTCGCTGAGATTGCCGAGGTGGTATCGCCTGTGGGCCTGCTCGCCCCGCAAACCTATGCCCTTGCAGAGGCCATAGCGGAGAGGCAAGCCGGCAGCACCGCGGATATCGTCCGACTCGCTATCCCTCCTCGTTATGTGCGAACCGAAAAGAAATGGCGTGAACAGGTTCCTCAAACCCCAACAGCTCGTCCAGTACCAACAGAGTTGTCTGCGGTCGATGGCTTCTCTGAAGACAGTTGGGCCACGATGTTGCAGCAATCCGGGAGAACAGCGCTGTACCTTCCCCACGGTGGCGAAACCAACGCCCAAGGTGAGTGGACGCCGCGATCCTGCGCGGTGATTTCCCGGTTGGCCCAGAGCGCTTACGCCGCCGGGCAGTCTCTGATCATTGTCGTCCCAACCTGGCGTCATCTCGCGCTCTACGAACAGCCCCTGCGAGACGCTTTGCCCGACGACATCGTTGTATCGCTGCATTCTGAGCTCGCGCCCGCCGAGCGGTACCGAAACTTTTTGCTCTGTCTAGAACAGAGCCCCCGAGTTGTGCTGGGCACGCGGCACGCTGTCTATGCGCCGGTTCACAACCTGTCCGGCGTCGTGGTTCTTGACGATAGTGACGAGTCTCACTCGGAACCCCTTGCTCCCTACCCTCATACTCGCGACATCGCCCTTCTCCGCGGCAGCCTGGAAGGCTCCGCCACGGTGTTTGCCAGTCTTGTGCCGAGCCTGAGCGTGACGCGGTGGGTCGAGCAAGGTTATGTGGAAGCCATCGCGCCCACCACAAGTCAACGCGCCCAGGTCATCCCCACCGAGCTTGCCCTGGGGGAAGGGGTGGAACAAGCGCCGGCCCGATTGCCCTCGCAGGCCTTTAGAGCGGCAAAGGAGGCTCTGAAAACCGGCCCTGTTCTGGTGCAAGTCTTCCGCACCGGTTTCGCACCGGGTGTCTCGTGCGCCCAGTGCAGGGAAAAGAGCTTTTGCCGCACGTGTAGCGGTCCGCTACGAGTTCCCGACGGCTCCAGTAAACCCAGCTGTTTGTGGTGTGGCGTTACCGACACCACCTGGCGCTGCGTCCACTGCGGTCATGATCGCTTTCTTCCCCGCGGGCACGGAATCGAACGCACCCTTGCTGACATTGGCAAATCTTTCCCTGGAGTGCCTCTGGTTCGTGCGGATGGCCAGCACCGAGTATCGCGCGTGCCCAACACTCCGGCTCTCGTCATCGCAACGCGCGGTGCCGAACCCCTTGCGGATCAGGGTTACCGCGCGGTCTTGCTTCTGGATGGGGCTGCCATGCTTTCTCGGGAATCCATCGGAGCGCTCGAGGACTCCCTCCAGGCCTGGGAATCAGCGATTGCGTTGCTCGCCGACGACGGAACAGGCTTTCTGACGGATGTGTCGGGACAACCAGCGCTGGCGGTGTCCTCTGGCCGTTATGAGCCCCTACTTCGCCATGAAGTTACTCAGCGCCAAGCCCTGAGAATGCCGCCGAGCACACGTATTGCCAGCCTCTCGGGTCCAGCTTCCGTGGTGATGTCCGCTCAGCAAGCTCTGGAGGCGGCGGGGGGACTCATCGATGTTCTGGGGCCGGTGTCGATCGAGGGTGGTATCCGGGTAATTGCCCGTTTCTCCTATGCGGAAGGTGCGCGTGTCACGCGTGAGCTCCGAGCGATTCGTCAGAAACTTGCAGTGTCCAGGAATCGTAGCCAGCCTGCTCGGCTTCGGATCGTGGTGGACAACCCGGATCGCCTTGATGCCCTCCTGCGAGAGTCCGATGAGGCCCGAGTAGGCTGAGGCGAATGAGAGTGATGTTCGCGGGGAGTCCCACCGTTGCTCTTCCGGCATTTCAAGCGGTTCGCGAATCTCGGCACGAGCTTGTGGGAGTGCTCACTCGTCCGCCACAAGCAACAGGCAGAAAACGGGTGTTGACCCCCACCGCGGTGCAGGCGCAGGCGGCAGAGTGGGGTCTCCCGGTCGCCACACCAACGAACGGCGCGGACATTCTTGCTGCGGTAGAGAGTTGGAGGCCGGATGTTGCTGTCGTCGTGGCCTACGGGCAACTGCTATCAAACGACGCTATTTCCGCGGTACCGCACGGCTGGTGGAACGTTCACTTTTCCCTGCTGCCGCGATGGCGGGGCGCTGCGCCCGTCCAACAGGCGCTCCTGGCCGGTGATGGGGTAACCGGCGTGACCATCTTCCGCATTGAAGAGGGTCTGGACACTGGCGACATCGCAACGAGCGCTGAATTTTCTCTCAAGGGAGTAGAGACCGCCGGGGAGCTTCTCGCTGGGCTGTCGCAGCTGGCCATCGAACCACTGCTCGAGACACTGGAGAAGATCGAGGACGGATCGGTCGTGCTCTCACCCCAGGCGGGAGAGGTGAGCTACGCGGGCAAGCCGGGCGCTGACTTTGGGCGACTGGAGTGGTCACAACCGGCACAGGAGCTCTCTCGGCGTATTCGCGCCGCGACTCCCGAGCCCGGCGCCTACACAACCCGCTCCGACACGGGCCAGCGCGTGTTGGTGACGGCCTGTGGTGTTTCCTCTGGCTCGGGCCGCCTCGGGCCTGGAGAGCTATCTGCGGGGGACTACGGTGTGCTGGTGGGGACCGGGGAAGGCGTTCTCGAGCTCATCACGGTTCACCCCTCGGGTAAGCGGCCTATGCCCGCCGCCGATTGGTACCGAGGCCTGCCCGAGGGAGTGCGCCTGCGTGGCTAAAACTTCCGCCCGCTCGCTTGCTTTCGACGTCCTCCTGCAGGTGGCGCTCGACGACGCTTATACGAACCTTGTGTTGCCTAAAGCGCTGGCCTCAAGTGGGTTCTCGGAGCGCGACCGTGCATTGGCAACGGAGCTGGTCTACGGAACCTCGCGGCGCGCTGGTGAGCTCGATGTCGTGGTTGCGTCAGCTTCTGGACGCTCCGTGACCAGTCTTGACACTGGCGTGCTGGTGCTGCTCCGAATGGCCGTCTACCAGTTGTTGTTCCTGCGGATCCCCGACCATGCGGCTGTGGCCGAAAGCGTGGAGCTGGCGAAGGGTCGGGGCTTCGCTCGCGCTAGTGGCTTGGTCAATGCGGTTCTCCGCAACGTGACCCGGGGAGGCGTCGATAAGTGGACTGCGGTAATCGCTAACTCAGCTGAGCTGGTGGCCTCCCACCCCGTGTGGATTGCCCGCCTGATCGAAGAGTCCCTCGCCCACACGGGTGATCATGCAGATCTCCTCGAGGCGTTGGAGGGTCACAATCAGGCCCCACGGGTGACGCTGGCGCACCTCCCTGGACTCTCTTCCCCAGAGAAGGGGCACACCCTGTATTCGCCATTGGGCGAGGTCCTCAGCTCCGGCAACCCTGCGGATGTTCCCGGTGTGTCCTCCGGAGACATCCGGGTGCAGGACGAGGGGTCTCAGCTCGCCGCTTTGCTCCTCGCCCACGTCGATCCGCTCACGGAGGATGATGTCGTGCTGGACCTGTGTGCAGGGCCCGGCGGAAAAACTGCTGTTCTCGCCGCCGAGGCCCTACGTGTCAGCGCACGGGTCGTCGCGTGGGAACGCGCCCCACACCGCGCGAGACTCGTCGAAGACTCCGTCCGAGCCATCACCTCGTCCACGCCGGAAACCGTGACCGTCGTTGTCGGAGACGCGCTCACGTTGTCCCCTCCGGAGGGCCCCGTGACCCGGGTGCTGGTGGATGCGCCGTGTTCAGGAATGGGTGCTCTCAGACGCAGACCCGAGTCGCGCTGGCGGAAAGCGCCCGAGGAAATCCCCGAGCTGGTGTCCCTCCAACAGGGTTTGCTGCATCGCGCGCTAGATCTTGTGGCCCCGGGTGGTGTCGTGGCTTACGTCACATGCTCACCGGTTCTCGCCGAAACACACAACATCGTGTCGAGTGTCCTTCGCTCCCGGAGCGCCGCCGAAACAATCAACACAGCCGAGGTGCTGAATCGGATTGTCGAGCACCCGATCGACCGCGCCACGAGTGGCCCAGCCGTGCAGCTGTGGACGTATCGCCATGGGTGCGACGACATGTTCATCCAACTGCTGCGTAAGCGGCGCTCGGTAGTCTGATCCCGTGCACATTCGAATTCATCCGAGCATTCTCGCCGCTGATTTTGCCAATCTGGAGGCAGCAGTTCGAGACGTTGCGGACGCGGACGCTGTCCATGTCGACGTCATGGACAACCACTTCGTCCCGACGCTGACGTTTGGGCCCCAGATGGTGCGGCGACTCGACGAAGTCTCGCCGATTCCGCTCGATGTCCATCTCATGATTGCTGATGCGGACGATCACGCGGCAGAATATGCGCAGATTGGCGCTGACTCTGTCACTTTCCACGTGGAGGCTGCCACTAACCCGCAAGCGGTGATCGATGCGATCCACGGTCACGGCGCTCGGGCTGGGGTAGCTATCAAACCGGGCACCCCTTTGGAGCCTTACCTGCCGCTGATGCACTCGGCCGATCTTGTGCTGATCATGACGGTGGAGCCTGGCGCGGGTGGGCAGAGCTTTATGCCCGAAGTGATGCCGAAGCTCTCAGCGCTCCACCGCTATCTGGGGGAGCAGGGCCTGTCGCCTCTGGTGCAGGTCGATGGGGGTATTACGGTGGAGAGCCTGCCTATTGCGCTTTCTCACGGTGCGGATACCTTCGTTGCCGGTTCCAGTGTTTATGGGCATGGCATACCGGCAGACAACATTCGCGCTCTACGTGACGCGGCAACAAAGGGAGAAGCATGACCAGCAAGCCAGAACTTGAACCCCGCATGGAACCAGCGCCTTCGGCGATGGAATGGGTGGATGTGGTGGAAGGAGCCGGCGAGGAATGTGCTGCCGGCGCCGTTGTTGAGGTCCACTACGTGGGGGTCGACTACGACAGTGGAGAAGAGTTTGACTCCTCCTGGAGCCGAGGACAAACCATCGAGTTCCCTCTCACGAGCCTCATCCGCGGGTGGCAGGAAGGCATCCCTGGCATGCGGGTCGGTGGTCGGCGCGAACTAGTGTGTCCCCCAGAGTGGGCGTACGGACCCAGCGGTGGCGGGCATCGCCTCTCGGGCAAGACCCTCGTGTTTGCTATTGATCTGATCGCCACTCAAAACCCCTAGACGGTAGCCTGGGGGAGTGAAAACTTTCGATGAACTCCACGCCCAGCTCCTCGCTACGAGGGATACGCGACCCGAGGGCTCTCGCACAGTAGAGCTGCTGGACGCCGGTGTTCATGCCATCGGAAAAAAGGTCGTCGAAGAAGCAGCCGAAGTGTGGATGGCCGCCGAACACGAGGGCAAGGACGAGCTTGCCGCCGAAATATCTCAACTTATCTACCACCTTCAGGTGATGATGGTGGCCCGCAATATTGATCTTGAGGATGTGTACAGAGCACTATGACTGCTCCCTTGCGTGTTGCCGTGCCCAATAAGGGCACGCTGTCCGAAACGGCCGTAGCCATGCTGGTGGAAGCAGGCTACGTCGGCCGCCGGGACACCCGTGCTCTGACGGTTCCCGACGCCCGCAACAACGTTGAGTTCTTTTATTTGCGGCCCAAAGACATTGCGACATACGTCGGCTCGGGTGCGCTCGACGTGGGAATTACCGGACGAGATCTCCTGCGGGACTCCCCGGCACCCGTCAGCGAGATTGAAGCGCTGGGGTTTGGTGCCTCAACGTTCCGTTTTGCTGCCCCCTCCAGTCTCAACACTCTGGAGGGTCTCGCGGGGAAGCGAATAGCTACCTCCTACCCGGTGTTAGTCGAGTCTTTTCTCGCCGAGCGGGGCATATCGAGCGATATCGTCACCCTGGATGGCGCGGTCGAGTCGGCGGTTCAGCTCGGTGTGGCCGATGCTGTGGCGGATGTCGTGTCGACCGGTGCCACCCTTCGGGCTCAGGGGCTTGAGGTCTTTGGTCCGGTGATTCTGGAGTCAGAAGCGGTGCTCATCGCCGGCGATTCCTCCCGGGAGGGAATAGAGACGCTGCGCCGGCGTCTCCACGGGGTGTGGGTAGCGAAGCAGTTTGTTCTCATGGACTACGACTTGCCACTGTCACTGCTAGAAAAGGCCTCTTCCATAACCCCCGGGCTTGAATCACCAACGGTCTCCCCTTTGAGGGACCCCGAGTGGGTTGCTGTGCGCGCAATGGTTTCGCGTCACGACGTCAACGCGGTCATGGATGACCTTTATGCTCTGGGCGCCAAAGCGATTTTGGTGTCCGCCATTCACGCCGCTCGGATCTAATGTCGCTCGCCATACGGGTGATCCCCTGCCTCGACGTCGATCGAGGACGTGTGGTAAAAGGCGTGAACTTTGAGAATCTGCAGGATGCCGGAGACCCGGTGGAGCTCGCTGCGCTTTATGGGGCACAGGGTGCTGATGAGATCACCTTCCTGGACGTCAGCGCGACCGTGGATGACAGGTCAACAACGTTTGATTTGGTCCGTCACACAGCAGAAAATGTTTTTATTCCTCTCACCGTTGGGGGTGGGGTTCGCTCGGTTGCGGACGTCTCGCGCCTTCTCGAGTCTGGAGCCGACAAAATCAGCGTGAACAGCGCAGCAATGGCGAATCCAGGGCTAGTGGATGACATCGCGGCTCATTTTGGCTCGCAGGTCTGTGTGATTTCGGTAGACGCCAAGCGAGACGCACGGATGCCCTCGGGATACGTGGTGACCACGCACGGAGGTCGCAAGAGCGCCGGTCGCGACGGGCTCGCGTGGGCGATTGAGGCTTGTGAACGGGGCGCGGGGGAGCTATTGCTGAACTCGATCGATGCGGATGGCACCAAAAAGGGGTTTGACGTCGAAATGTTGGAGGCATTCCGACCGCACATTTCGGTGCCCCTGGTGGCCTCGGGTGGGGCCGGTAGGGCACAGGATGGGGTTGCCGCCTACCGCGCGGGCGCCGACGCCATCCTCGCAGCCTCCATTTTTCACCACGATAAAGTGGAGATCTCAGAAGTCAAGCAGCACCTTCGCGACGCAGGAGCAACGGTTCGATGACATCTCCCAGGTGGGCTGTGGAGGCCCAGTCTGACCTCCTCGAACGAGCTGTCTTCACGGCGGAGGGTTTGCTTCCCGCGATCGCCCAGGACGCCGAATCCGGACACGTGCTGATGCTGGCGTGGATGACGAGGGAGGCCCTAGACCTCACTCTCACCACCGGCCGTGCCACCTACTTCTCCCGCTCGCGGGCTGAGTTATGGACAAAAGGTGACACGAGTGGCAACACTCAACACGTTGTGTCGGCGCGCTTGGATTGCGACGGTGACACGGTGCTGCTTGCGGTCCACCAAAGCGGCCCCGCCTGTCATACAGGTAGCCGCAGTTGCTTCGACGCGGATGCGAGCCATGACTGACACGACGAAGGCAGAGTTTCTTGAGCATGCAGCCAGCCGGCGGGTCATCCCGGTGGTGCGGCGCCTCTTCGTCGATAGCGAAACGCCTATGGGTCTCTACCGGAAGTTGGGGAACCAGCTCGGGTCGTTTTTGCTCGAATCTGCCGATCAGGCCGGCGCCTGGTCACGATATTCCTTTCTGGGCGTTTCTGCCCACGGTGTCCTCACCGAACGCTCGGGAGCAGCGAGTTGGCAGAGCCTTTCGATGTCCAGTAACGAAGCTTTCGGGGGCCCCATCCCTACCGACCCTATTGCCGCATTGCGCGCCCTGAACACCCGATGGTTGAGCGACCTCGTTCCGGGGATGCCACCCTTTTCAGGAGGTCTCGTCGGTCACATTGGTTGGGACGCGGTGCGACACCTGGAGAACCTCCCGCGCACAGCGGGAACTGAGAGCGCCGAACCAACTCTGTTTCTCACGATGGTCAAAGACTTTGTGGCCATCGACCATCACACCTCCGAAGTGATCCTCGTAGCACTTGTGCACAGCTTTGACGGGGCTGTGTCGGCTGACTACGACGAAGCAGTAGACCGGCTGGATTCGCTCCACCAGCGTCTGGCCGAACCGACGCCATCGACCCTCCACCGACGCGCGGAGATTGGTGATGTCACCGCTCGCCCCGACGTCGATAAGTCGGAATTTCTTGGGATGGTCGCGGCGGCGAAGCAGCACATTGTCGATGGTGACGTGTTTCAAGTGGTGTTGTCACAACAGTTCACCGAACAAGTCACGGCCAGCGCCCTCGAGGTGTATCGGGTTCTTCGGCAGGTCAACCCGAGCCCCTATATGTATCTTCTGGAATGTGAGGACGCAGAGGGAAGGGCCTACCAGGTCGTTGGCTCCTCTCCCGAGGCTCTCGTAACGATTAGCCACGGCGGCGTGGTCTCCCACCCCATCGCCGGCTCCCGACCGCGCGGGGCTGATGCCACTGAGGACGCGGAACTGGCGGCTTCTTTGCAAAACGACGCGAAAGAAAAGTCGGAGCATCTCATGCTGGTGGATCTTTCGCGCAACGATCTTTCCAAGGTCTCCAAGCCCGGCTCGGTTGAGGTCACCGAGTTCATGCAGGTGGAGCGTTTCAGCCACATCATGCATCTGGTCTCCACCGTCCGGGGTGAGCTACGCGATGATGCCTCTAGCGTCGACGTTTTTTGTGCGACCTTTCCCGCCGGCACCCTCAGCGGGGCACCAAAGCCGCGTGCGCTGCAGATTATCGACGACCTCGAATCCACCGGGCGCGGAGTTTACGGCGGCGTTGTCGGATATTTCGGCCACAACGGCGACTCAGACTTGGCGATCACCATCCGCACGCTGTGGATGAGCGACGGTGTGGCAGTGGTGCGCGCAGGAGCGGGAATCGTTGCGGAGTCCGACCCAGAAACCGAGTATGCAGAAACGCTCCACAAGGCAGGCGCCCCTATCCGAGCGATCCGGTTGGCCAACGCTCTTGAATCGGGTCACGCGTGAGGGCCCTGCACCACCTCGCCAGCATTCTCGGAATTGTTGGCGTGTTGGCGTCTTTCACGGCGTCATGGTGGTCGGCGCAGCTCTCCCAGGGTGCCTCGGTGGGCCTGACCGGCACTGAAGCACAACCTTTAGCGTGGAGCCTCTCACTTGCCGCCGGGGCGGCCTACGGCGCCTCGTTGTTGTTACATCGTGTGGCTCGTCGTGTGACCCTCGTAGTTATGGCCACGATGGCACTCGGAGCGCTTCTGGTGCTTATCGATGTATCCCAACCGCCCGGGGATGCGCTTGCAAGGGCGGTGGAAGCCGTGACGGGGATCGCCGGCACAGGAGCACTCGGCGAAATTGAGTCAATCGAACGCTCTTTTGCGCCCATTGCTGCACTGGTGGGATCGGCCCTGGTGTTCGCGGGTGCGGTGTCCGGTCAGTTCGTGGCCCGGAATTCTCCCCGGCGTGACCGGTATTCTTCCCAACCAGGTGCTAGCGCTCCGGGCCATTCCCAGGGGGTGTGGGATTCGCTTTCTGAGGGTCGCGACCCGACGACTTCGGTAGAATGAGCATCCCAACGGCAAGGAGCCACATGAACACCAGTACCGAGCCGGGTCACGGGCACTCGCCCGCAGCCTGGACCGCCGTCACCGTGATGATCATCACCCTGTCAGTGGGTACGGTCGCGTTCTATTTTGCGATGTGGTGGCTGGTCATTGTGAGCGCTATCGCCACCCTGCTGGGCTGGGGCCTGGGGTTCCTGCTCTCGGCGATGGGGTGGGGCGCGAGCGGCCCGAAGTATCAGCCCAAAGGCCACTGAGTGCTGCAGGGACTCTACGAGGGAGCGCGCCAAGACGCGAATTCGCGCGAACACGAGGTTCCTCTCCACGAGCTCGAGGAGCAGGCTCGCCGTGCGCGGCCTGTGCGGTCGGCGCTGGAGGCACTGAGTCCTCGCGATCGTATTCACGTCATCAGCGAAATCAAGCGCAAGAGTCCGTCAAAAGGTGAGCTTGCCGACATTGACGACCCCGTAGCGCTGGCACGGGAGTATGAAGCCGGTGGCGCCAGCATGATTAGCGTGTTGACCGAGAGCCGCCGGTTCGGCGGATCACTGGCTGATTTGCGCGCCGTTTCGGCGGCGGTTGACGTTCCCGTGTTGCGAAAAGATTTTCTCGAGTCCGAATATCAGATTGTTGAGGCCCGCGCAGCGGGGGCGGATGTTGTGTTGCTCATCATGGCCGGGATTACCGACGAGCGCGCGGAGCGGCTGTTGGAGGTGGCGAGGCAGTGGGGCATGCAGGCACTCGTTGAGGCGCACACCGCAGAAGAGGTGGATCGGGCAATTGCAGTAGGGGCCGACATCGTGGGGGTGAATGCCCGAGATCTCGCCACCTTTGAGCTCAACGCAGATCTCTTCGGGCAGATGGTGCCCCGTTTCCCTGAGGGCGTCATCCGTGTTGCGGAGTCCGCGGTAGCGGACGCTTCCGACGTCGCTCGGTACCGGAGCCAGGGAGCCCACGCCGTCTTAATTGGCG